>DAIDHB010000160.1 GCA_027452145.1 Planctomycetales bacterium | reverse complement strand
CCGGGGGGCTGACGCCCCCCGGCTACGTCCGATCGCCCCCTGACGGGGGCTCGGAACCCTTCCGGGACCGACTCTCAGCCGATCCGGGCGGACTTCGAAGTCGGTCGGGCAGTCTTGCCCGACGCGGTATCAGGCGGATCGTGCGGATTCGGACCCGCATCGGGCAAGAATGCCCGACCTACCTGGGCGCGTCGTGCGGCTCGCGCACGACCGCCGGCGTCGCCGCCTCGTTGACCACGAGGCGGAAGACGTCCGGCCGGGCGTAGTGGCCGGCGACGTCGAAGTCGAATTTCCCCCGCGCGATCTCGTCAAGGTCGAGCTCGGCATCAAGGATCGCGGGTCCGTCGAACGCCGGGCCGGCCAGCACCCGGCCCAGCGGGTCGACGATGCAGCTCCCCCCACGCGACATCACGGTCGACGGATCATCCCCCTGGATCGCAGGATAGTCGGCGGGATAGTCCGACCGCCGCGCGTACTGGTTGCACCCGAGGACGAAGCATCGCCCTTCGAGCGCGATGTGCCGCATGGTGGAGAGCCAGGTCTCGCGGTCGTCGGCCGTCGGGGCGCAGTAAACCTCGATGCCCCGGGCATACATGTGCATGCGCAGCATCGGCATGTAGTTTTCCCAGCAGATCACCGCGCCCAGCCGGCCGACCGGGGTGTCGAACACAGGCATGGTCGAGCCGTCCCCCTGCCCCCAGATCAGGCGCTCGGCGGCCGTCGGCATCAGCTTGCGGTGCTTGCCCAGCAGCACGCCCGAAGGCTCGAAGAAAAGCACCGAGCAATACAGCGTGCCGCCCTGGCGCTCGATGACGCCGACGACGAGGAACGCATTCGCCGCGCGCGCCGCGGCGCCCAGAGCGTCGACCGCCGGGCCGCGGACATCGACCGCGCTTTCGAAGTAGCGGCGGAACAGCTCGCGCCCCTCGGGCGTGCGCGAGCCGACCCGCACGCCGAAATCCAGCCCGCGCGGATAGCCCGAGACGAATGCCTCGGGGAAGACGATGAGCTGGGCACCGGCGCCGGCCGCCTCGACGGCCAGGGCCCGGAGCTTCGCGATCGTCCGCTCGCGGTCGAAGGCGACCGGCGCTGCCTGCACCACGGCGGCGCGGATGACTCGGCTCATGATGGGGGCCTCGCGATCAGATTGACTCAACTTCTCGCCCGCGGGGCCTCGATCTCGCGGCGGAGCGCGGCCTCTTGACCGGACGCCGGAACGGACCGCGAATCGCGCGGGGTGACTCGATTGTACCACGGACTCCGGGCTGTCGCGGCGATTCTGGGACCCTCCGAAATCCCTCCTCAGGCCTTCACCGGCGGCACGTAGGTCGGTCCGCTCGCGTCAGCGCGGGCCGGGTCGCCAACATACCGGCCCTGCTCGGGGACGGCGACCGCGCGGAAATCGCGGGCGAGGGCGCGGAGGGCCTCGCGCATCGCCGGTCCCCTCATCGCGCGGCCATGACCGGGGACGATCAGGTCGGGCTCGAGGGCCGTGAGCCCCTCCACCGATCGCCGGGCGGATTCCCAGTCGGGCGTGTAATACATGGGCGGGCCGTGCAACTCGGGCTCCTGGGTCAGCACGCCGTACGCCGATTCCTGCGCGGTCGTGATGAAGGCGTCGCCGACGACGAGCGCCCGATCCGACTCGCGCCAGAACGAGACGTGGCCCGGCGAATGGCCGGGCGTGGCGATCCAGCGGAAACCGGGCATGCCCGGCACGGTGCCGTCGGCGGGCAGCGGACGCAGCCAGGGCCGCACGTCGACCGGGCCCCGCGGGTACAGGCTCGACACCCGCGCCATGAGCCCGCCGCCGACGGTCGGGTCCGGCGGCGGATACGACGACCGGCCGTCGAGGTAGGGTAATTCCAGCTCATGCGCGTAGATCGGCACGTCCCAGTGCTCGGCCAGCTCCTTCAGGGCTCCGGTGTGGTCGAAATGGCCGTGCGTCATCACGATCGCCGCGGGCTTGCTCCCGGCGCCGAACCGCTTCTCGGCCGCGCCGACGATCGTACCATACGTGCCGGGGATGCCCGCGTCGACCAGCACCCAGCTTCCCGACTTCGCGCCGGGCATCCCGTAATACGCGACGTTCACCAGCAAGAGGCGCTGGTACGACAGGTCCGGGGCCGCCTGCATGGTCCCGTCCGGTGCCGCCTCGTCGACCACGCAGCGCGGGTCGACCGGAATCTGCTGCGCCATGCTGCTCCCTCCCCTGCTCTGCTCTACTCTGACCTTCGTCCGGTTCGGCACAGGAACCGCGAGGACTGGCTTGCAACGTGCGTACCGACGACTCCCCAGGCCGCTGGGACCGCCGCACGCCGGCCGATGGCGAGTGCGCCCCTTGCTTCTTCGGGTGATGAAACCGATACTCCTCTTCTGGCCTGCGGGGTCTCTCTTCCCCCGGCCGGGGACGGGCAGCAATCGCCCGCCCGACGCTACTTCGAACCAGGCAACGAGGGGACCGGTATGGATCGTTCGCAGAGGTTGTTGACGGCCGCACTCATCCTGGCCGCGGGTTTCGCCGCGGCCGTTTTAGCCACGTCCGCGGCGAGCGCGCAGCAGGCGCAGGCGCCCGCGGCGCGCGAGGCCGCCTTCCGGCCGCCGGCCGTCCCGCTGGTCGCGAGCGACCCGTATCTCAGCGTCTGGTCGATGGCCGACCGGCTCACCGACGACCCGACCCGCCACTGGACCCGCCGCCCCCACCCGCTCTCCAGCCTCATTCGCATCGACGGCAAGGCGTTCCGCCTGATGGGGACCGAGCCGAAGGGCGTGCCGGCGATGAGGCAGGTGGACCTCGAGGTGCTGCCCACGCGGTCGATCTACGACTTCGAGGACGCCGGCGTGCACGTCACACTCACGTTCATGACGCCCGCGCTGCCCGAGGATCTCGATGTGCTGGCTCGGCCGCTCACGTACCTCACCTGGTCGGTCCGCTCGACTGACGGCGCCGAGCACGCCGTGTCGATCCTCGATGGCGCGAGTGCCCTGTTGACGGTCAACGAGCCGAACCAGCACGTCGAGTGGAAGCGCGAGAGCATGGGCGACCTGACCGCGCTTCGGGTCGGGACCGCGGCCCAGACGCTGCTCCAGCCGGCCGGCGACGACACGCGCATCGACTGGGGGTATCTCTATCTCGCGGCCCCGTCCTCCCAGGCGAAGTCGGCGATCGGCGCGACGAGCGACCTGCTCTCGAGCTTCGCCGAGAAGGGGACGATTGCCGAGAGCGACGAACCGCGCGCGCCCCGCGCCGCGAACGACCGCGAGCCGTGCCTGGCGTTCGCCTTCGACCTGGGCAAGGTCGGGGCCGAGCCGGTCGCGCGGCACCTGATGATCGCCTATGACGAGATTTACGCAATCAAGTTCCTCGGGCAGAAGCTGCGCCCGTACTGGCGTCGCGACGGCGCCGGACCGGCCGACCTGCTCCAGGCGGCCGAGCGCGATTATTCCCGCCTGATCGGCCGTTGCGAGACGTTCGATCGCGAGCTGATGGCCGACATGACGAAGGCGGGCGGGATCCGCTACGCCCGCATGGCCGCGCTGGCCTATCGCCAGGCGCTCGCGGGCTGCGGGCTGGCCGCCGACGCGAACAAACAGCCGATGCTCTTCCCCAAGGAGAACAGCAGCAACGGGTGCGTCGCGACCGTCGACGTCATCTACCCCGCCGCGCCTCAGTTCCTCCTGATGGGGTCGACGTATGCCAGGGCCCTGGTCGCCCCGGCGCTGGTCTACAGCACCTCGCCGCGATGGAAGTTCCCGTTCGCCCCGCACGACGTCGGCACCTATCCCCAGGCGAACGGCCAGGTCTACGGCGGCGGCGAGGACTCGAAAAACGAGGCCGACATGATGCCGGTCGAGGAGAGCGCGAACCTCATCCTGCTGTGTGCGGCCATCGCCCGGATGGACGGCAACGCCGACTTTGCCTCGCGGTGGTGGCCGCAACTGACGCGCTGGGAGGCTTATCTCGAGAAGTACGGCGAGGATCCCGAGAACCAGCTCTGCACCGACGACTTCATGGGCCACCTGGCGCACAACGCGAACCTCTCGGTGAAGGCCATCCTGGCGATCGCCGCATACGGCGAGCTTTGCAAGATGCGCGGCGACGACGCGGCGGCGGCGAAGTACCTGATGCTGGCCCGCCAGAACGCCCGCCACTGGATGAAGATGGCCGGCGACGGCGACCATTACCGGATCGCCTTCGACCGCCCCGGGACCTGGAGCCAGAAATACAACCTCGTCTGGGACGGGCTGCTGAAGCTGAACGTCTTCCCGCCTGAGGTCGCCCGCAACGAGGTCGCCCACTACAAGCAGGTCCGGCAGAAGTACGGCGTGCCGCTCGATTCGCGGACGCGGCTCACCAAGACCGACTGGTGCGTGTGGAGCGCCACGCTGACCGACGAGCGCGAGGACTTCGAAGCGATCGTCAACCCGATTTATGACTATCTGAACGAGACCACCGCCCGGCTGCCGTTCGTGGACTCGTACATCACCGACAACCGCGCGAGCGACGGCATGCGCGCCCGCCCGGTAATTGGTGGGGTGTTCATCAAGATGCTCGAGGACCCGGCGGTATGGAAGAAGTGGGCGAGCCGGGACCGGTTCCACGTGGGCGACTACGCACCCGCCCCGAAGCCGCCGCGCGTGAGCGAGCTTGTGCCGACCTCGCGCGAGAAGTCGGCCGCGTGGAAGTATTCGACCCAGCGGCCCGGCGAGGGGTGGGCCCGGGCCGACTTCGACGATAGCGGCTGGCGTGAGGCGCCCGCCGGCTTCGGCACGCGCGGGACACCCGGTATCCGCGTCGCGACGCGATGGGACACGCCCGACATCTGGCTCCGTCGCGAAGTCCGGATCCCGGCCGGCGTCGACGCGGCGACAGTCCAGCTCTTCCTCTATCACGACGAGGACGCCGAGATCTACATCGACGGCGTCCTCGCCGCCCGCGAGACGGGGTATGCCACGACCTATCAGGCCGTCGAGATCGCCGAGCCCGCCCGCCGGCTGCTCAGGCCGGGGGCGAAGGTCACGCTGGCGGTCCATTGCCACCAGACCGGCGGCGGCCAGGGGATCGACGTCGGGCTGGTGGAGGTGCGGGAAGGCGAGTAACAGCCTGTGACCTGATCGGGAGGGCGAGCCTTCTCAGGAGCCGGCTTCCGGTAATGCCGAAGCACAACCTCGGCTCGGCAGGAGCCTCGCCCTCCCATCCGATCGCAGACGGCCGGTTTTTCGGGAGGGCGAGCCTCCCGGCGAGCCGGGATCCGGGGATGCCGACGCGCCATCTCGGCTCGGCAGGAGCCTCGCCCTCCCCTTTCTGAAGCGGAGTGGGATTCACGCCTGGCTCAGCGGCCCGACCTCCTTGTGCCGCTGCTGCGACGGGCCGCGATCGCCGTTGGCGAGGTTCCGCGCGGTGTTGACCAGGCAGACGTGCGAGAAAGCCTGGGGGAAGTTGCCGAGCTGCCGGCGGGCGGCCGGGTCGTATTCCTCGGCGAGCAGGCCGACGTCGTTGCGGATGTCGAGGAGGCGCTGGTAGACCTCGCCGGCCTCGTCGCGGCGCCCCTGGAGGGCCAGGTTGTCGGCCAGCCAGAAGGTGCAGGGCAAAAACGCACCCTCGCCCTCGGGGAGGCCGTCGACCGCGGCGTCGGAATCGTACCGCTGGACGAACCTGTCGCGCATCAGGCGCTTCTCGATCGCGGCGACCGTGCCCACCATTCGCGGGTCGTCGGCGGGCAGGAAGCCGACGAGCGGGATCATCAGCAAGCTGGCGTCGAGGTGGGGCGAGCCATAAGACTGAACAAACGAGTTGAGCTTGCTGTCGAACCCCTTCGCACAGACCTCGCGGTGGACCTCGTCCCGCGCGTTCTTCCACTTCTCCAGGTCGACCGACGGATAGCCGAACTGCTCGATCGCCTTGACACCGCGGTCGAAGGCGACCCAGGCCATGACCTTCGAGTGGGTGAAATGACGGCGCTCGCCGCGGACCTCCCAGATGCCCTCGTCGGGCTCGTGCCAGGCGTGCGCGAGAAAGTTGAGGATCACCTGGCCGACGTGCCAGGCGTCGTCGAGGTCAGAGAGGCCGTGGCGGTGGGCCTGGTACAGGGCGTCGGCGATCTCGCCATAGACGTCGAGCTGGAACTGCCCCGAGGCGGCGTTGCCGACCCGGACGGGCTTCGAATTCTCGTAGCCGGGGAGCCAGTCAAGCTCGAACTCGGTCAGCCGCCGCTCGCCGGCGATCCCGTACATGATCTGGAGGTTCTCGGGCCGGCCGGCGACGGCCCGGAGCAGCCAGTGCCGCCACTCGCGCGCCTCGTCCAGATAGCCCGCGTTGATCAGAGACAGCAGCGTGAACGTGGCGTCGCGGAGCCAGCAGAAGCGATAGTCCCAGTTGCGCACGCCGCCGATCTTCTCGGGGATCGACATGGTCGGCGCGGCGACGATCCCGCCGGTGGGCCCGTAGGTCAGCGCCTTGAGCGTCAACAGCGAGCGGAGCACGGCCTCGTCCTGGCAGTTCGGGTCGCCGCTGCACAGCTTCGACCAGGTGCGCCAGTGGTCGTCGGCGTCGTGGATGACGCCCTCGGCGTCGAGGCCCGCGGGCGCCTTGACGGTCGACGGGTGCCAGGCCAGGGTGAACGGGATCTTCTGCCCCTCGCGGACGGTGAAATCCGAGACGGTGGCATAGCCCTCGCCCTTGTTCTCGACCCACGACCGCAGTCGGAGCTTGTCGGGCCCAGCGATCGCGGCGATGCCGCGCTCGTGGTGCGTGACCCACGGGACGATCCAGCCGTAGTCGAACCGGATGACCAGCTCCGAGCGGACCGGGACCTCGCCGCGAAGGCCCTCGACCACGCGGGCGACGGTCGGCGTGTCGCTGTCCATCGCCATCGCATCGACGATTCGCACCGCTCCCGCCGACGTGGTGAAATCCGTCTCGAGCACCATCGAGCCGGCGCGATACCGCCGCTCCACCTTCTTGATCTCGACCTTCTTCTCGTCCGGCGCGAGCCTCCACCGGCCGTGCTCGGGCGAGCCGAGAATCGCCGCGAAGCACGCCCCCGAGTCGAACCGCGGGGCGCAGAGCCAGTCGATCGAGCCGTCCCGGCCGACCAGCGCGGCCGTCCGGCAATCGCCGATCATCGCGTAGTCCTCGATCTTCAGCGGCATGGCGCATCCCCCGGTTTCGTCACCTCACGTCACGGCACCGCGTCGCTCCATCGTCGACGTCCGACTCGCACATTCCATCCAGCCGGGCGGGAGCCGTTCCGGCCCGCTCATGGGCGCGGTGGGGTCGCCGGCTTTGAGGAGCAACCGGCGCGCCAATCGAGCCGGGGTCTCGGTGAAGACTCGTCGGGTGCGACCGCGATCGACGATCGGAGCGATCAGAAGACGGGCCATTCCAGCCGCAGCAGGAACCAGTCCCTCGGCAGGGGCAGTAGCGCGTGCAGCTCCTCCGAGACGGCCATGTCGTGCAGGAAGAGACCCTCCTCGATCTGGCGGACCATCTCGGGGCCGCGGACGGTGAGCGACAGCTCGCGGTTGTTGCGCAGGCTCAGGTCGTCGTAGTTTCCGGTTCCCATGTAGACCATCGTGCCGTCGATCGACATCGCCTTGACGTGCGTCATCGCCGGGTAGAGGAACACGCGGGCCCCGTTCTTGAGAAGCGCATTGGCCGTCATGGCCGCGTACTTGTTCATCGTCGGGACGTCGCCGCGCATCGTGAGCACCGCGCGGACGTCGACCCCTCGCTTCTCGGCAGCGATCAGCTTCTTGACGAGGATGTGGTCGTCGAAGTAGGGGTTCTCGAGGTAGATGTGATGCCGGGCGTTGTCGACCATGCCGTAGACGGCTTCCTTGAGCGTACGGATCGGCGGGTCGACGTCGGTCCGCACAACGCGGACGATCGCGTTCGGTGCGATGTCGTCGGCGACGGCCGTGGGCGTGCAGGGGATCGCCCGGCAGCCGCCGAGCGACTCCCAGCGCTCGGCGAAGATCGCCTCGAGCTGGGCCACGATCGGGCCCTGGGCCAGGTAGTTGAAGTTGTGCCACCGCTCGAGCGAGGGCTTCGTCAGGATCATCGAGCCCGACCAGGCGATCCGGTCGTCGATCACGGCGAGCTTGCGGTGGTCGAAGCGAAAGCCCGGGTCGGGCGTTTCGATCAGGTGGACGTTCGGCTCGGCGCGCAGGGCGTCGATGAACGACGAGGCGCCCCGGGCGACGTGGGCGTTCGTCTCGCCGATGACGAACCCGCCGCGGTCGATCATCACGCGGACCAGCACGCCCGCGCGGGCCCGATCGATGAGCGCGGCGGCCACCGGCCGGCCCGTGCTGTCGTCGCCCCAGCCGAAGATCATGAGATCGATGCGGCACTGCGCCTGGGCGATCAGCTCCATCAGGGCGTCGTACGCCGGCCGGCTGTCGAAGATCGGGATGATCGCAGCCGGCGTGAGCGGCCCGCCCGCCTCGGGGCACTGGTGGAACGGCGGCACGGGCGTGTGCGGGATGGCGCTCGCGAACCGCACGCCGATCCGCTCCACCAGCCTGGCCGAGCCGATCTCGAGCGAGCGGATCGGAGCCGTCTTGATCGCCTGGCAGGTCTGGCGGATCTCGTCGCGCAGCAGCAGCAGCTTCTGCTCGCGGCTGATCTCGCGCTCGAAGCTCGCCCCCGGCGGCTGGACCGCGTAGGGGGGCAGTACCCGATCGCCGTGATCGCCCGCGAACGCCCTTCCGATCGCCACAATCGCGAGAGTCGCCGCGACCGCACCAAGCCTTACCGCGCAGAACATCTGGCCGCCCCTCCTGGACCGGTTTTCTCGCTCTCCTGTCATCGGCTGGGGTCGAGAAGGTCGTGAAGAATCCTCGACCGCCCTTGACCGGAGGGAAGCGCGGTGCTGAAGTCAGTTCGGAGAAGACCGATTATTCCGGCCGACGACCATAGAAGGATGCCCCATGACGTTCGACCACCAGGGAGACGCGTTCCATCACCTCGCCGAGTGTCTGAAGGCGCTGGATCGGGGCTTCGAGGGGCTCCCGGACTTCTCGCCGCGAGTCGACGCCAACGCGATCCGCTCGACCCTACTGGAAACCGCCGATCGGCTGCGGGAGAACCGCCCTTATCACCACCCGCTCTACATCGGCCAGATGCTCAAGCCGCCGCATCCCGTGGCGAGGGCGGCGTACGCGCTGGCCATGTGCCTCAATCCCAATAACCACGCGCTCGACGGCGGCCTGGCGACCTCGGCGATGGAGAAAGAGGCCGTCGCCGGCATCGCGCGGATGTTTGGGCTCGAGCCGCACCTCGGGCACCTCTGCGGCGGCGGGACGATGGCGAACTTCGAGGCGCTCTGGGTCGGCCGCGAGCTGCGCCCCGGCCGGGCGATCGCGGCATCGGCCCAGGCGCATTACACGCACTCGCGGCTCTCGGCCGTGCTGGGGGTGCCGTTCGTAAAGGTGGCCGTCGATGCCAGCGGCCGGATGGATGTCGACGCCCTCAAGTCGGCGCTGGGATCGGGCGCGATCGGCACCGTGGTGGTCACGCTCGGAACGACGGCCGCCGGCGCCGTCGACCCGCTCGACCGGGTGCTGGCGCTGCGGTCGCGGCACGATTTCCGCGTGCACGTGGATGCGGCCTACGGCGGTTACTTTGCCCTGCTGGGCAACCTCGGCCCCGCGGCGCGCGATGCGTTCGGCTGCATCGGCGAGGCCGATTCGATTGTGATCGACCCGCACAAGCACGGGCTCCAGCCCTATGGCTGCGGCTGCGTGCTGTTCCGCGACCCGACGGTCGGCCGGTTCTACAAGCACGACTCGCCGTACACATACTTCAGCTCGTCCGAGCTGCACCTGGGCGAAATCTCGCTCGAATGCTCTCGCGCCGGGGCGTCGGCCGCGGCGCTCTGGGCGACGATGCGGATGCTGCCGCCGGTGCCCGGCGGCGCCTTCGCGGCGGGCCTGGAATCGTGCCGTGACGCCGCGCTGAGCCTCTACCGCGCGCTCGACGCCGACGCCCGCTTTGCCCCTCTCTTTCGGCCCGAGCTCGACATCGTCGTGTGGGCCGTGCGCGCGGCATCGGCCCGCGAGTCCTCGGAGCGGGCCCGACGGCTTTTCGAGGCGGCCGAGGGGCTAAACCTGCACCTGGCGCTGGCAACGTTCCCTCGGGCGATGTGCGAGGCCGCGCGTCCGGTCGAGACCTGGGACGCCGACGAGATCGTCTGCCTGCGTGCCTGTGCGATGAAGCCCGAGCACCGCGAGTGGATGCCCGAGATCCTCGAGCGGCTCGATCGGGCCGCGAAGGATTGAGGATCCCGCGTCGGATCGGGTATCTGTAGATCCTGTGCCGGCGTCCGGTTGGCTTCAGCGATGTTCATGAGACGGGAGCAATCATGATCGTGTTCTCGGGCTGGATCGGGCTCGTCGTGGCGGTCGCCGGATCGGTTTCCGGAGACGCATGGTGGGACGCAGCGGTCAATGCGTCGCTCGACCGGGCTCCGTCGGCGAGGGCCGGCTGGGTGAAGCAGCTCGAGGCGTGCCCGCCCGAGCACCGCGAGAGCCTGGCCTACCTGGTGAAATACCTGCCGCGGCGCGATCTCGAGAAGCTGGCGCCTTCGGCGCTGGCGGCGAACGTCGAGCTGGCCGATCGCGTGCGAGCCGAGGTCCCCTGGGGCAAGGGGCTGCCGGATGCCGTGTTCCTCGACGCGGTCGTGCCTCATGCGAGCGTGACGGAGCCGCGCGACTCGATGCGGGCCGAGTTCCACGATCGGTACCTGCCGATGGTACGCGGCTGCAGGCGGCCCGGCGAGGCGGCGCACCTGGTCAACCGGGCGCTCTTCCGCGACTACAAGGTCGTCTATAACACCCGGCGGCTGCGGACCGACCAGTGCTCGCGCGAGTCGATCCGGCAGGGGATGGCGACGTGCACCGGGCTGTCGATCATGCTGGTCGAGGCGTGCCGCGCGGTCGGCGTCCCGGCGCGGCTCGCGGGGATCGCCGCGTGGCCGGGCCGCGGGGGCAATCATACCTGGGTCGAGGTCTGGGACGACGGCTGGCACTTCGTCGGCGCGGCCGAGCCGGACGACAAGGGGCTCGATCACGCCTGGTTCGTCGGCGACGCCGCGAAGGCGATCCCCGGCGGCGGGCGAAATGCGATCTACGCCATCACCTATCGGCCGACCGGCCAGTTCTTCCCCATGGTCTGGGCCGAGTCGGCCCGCGTGCCGGCGGAGGAGGTGACCGCGCGCTATGGCGGCGTCAAGAGCGTGAATCCACCCTCGTCCTCGCCGCGCCTGATGGTCGAGGTGCGCCGGGGCGGGGATCGCGTCGAGGCCGAGGTGACGACCCTGGACCTCGCGAGCGGCGCCGCGCGGCCGCTGGGCTCGAGCCTGGGACCTACTGCCGACGTCAATCGCCACCTGACGTGCGAGGCGCCCGCCGGACGCGCCGTGCTGGTCGTCGCCCGCCTCGGCGGGGCGGCGTCCGTCCGCTCGGCCAGGGTCGAGGGCGACACGGTCGTCCGCGTCGACCTGGATCGGCCGACGCCCGCCGAGACTCGCGCCGAGCTCGCGCGCACGTTCGCCGTTCGCTTCGGAGCCGACGAGGCCCGGCGCGCGGCCGCCCGCAAGGTCCTCGCCGCGCTGCCGTGGGACGAGTCGATGCGGACCCTCGCGTGGACCGCGTACAAAACCTCGCCGATGCACGATCCGCTCCGCCGCGAGTTCGACGCGAAGATCGTGGCCACGAAGGACCGGCGCAGCGCCTATCTCTGGCGCCACGTCGGCCAGAAGCCCGTGGGCGGCTGGTCCCTGGTGATCGCGATGCACGGCGGCGGCGGTGCTCCGAAGCACGTCAACGACGGGCAGTGGCATTCGATGTTCGAGCGCTATTACCGCGAGCACCCCGAGGCCGGAGGATATGTCTACCTGGCGCTTCGGGCTCCCAACGACGAGTGGAACGGGTTCTACGACGACGCGATCTGCCCGATGGTCGAGCGGCTGATCCGCCAGTTCGTGCTGTTCGGCGATGTGAATCCCGACCGGGTGTATGCCCTGGGCGCTTCACACGGAGGCTACGGGGCCTTCGTGATCGGTCCGAAGATCCCCGACCGGTTCGCCGCCGTGCATGCCTCGGCCGCGGCGCCGACCGACGGCGAGACCCGCGCCGAGAACCTGCGTGACCTGAGATTCAGCGTCATGGTCGGCGATAAGGATACGGCCTACGGCCGCGCGGATCGCTGCCGCGCCTTCGTGAAGGAGATCGCCCGTCTGAAGGATGAATACGGCGGTTTCCCGGGCGAGGTGACGATCCTGCCGGGCGTGGGCCACTCGGTGCCCGACCGCGACATGGTGGCGACGATGCTCAAGGCCGGCCCGCGCTCGCCCTGGCCCGATCGCCTGGTCTGGGCGATGTCTGACGACGTGATCCGGCATTTCTACTGGATCGAGGCGATGCGCCCGGCGAACTCGGGCCGGATCGAGGCCACGGCCCGGGACAACGTCATCACGCTCGAGACGAAGGACCAGGACGAGGTCGCGCTGTGGCTCGATGCGCCGTTCGTCGACCTCTCGCGGCCGGTGCAGTTCGACCGCGACGGCCACAAGCAGAGCGTCACCCCGCGGCCGGACCCCGAGACGTACTGCCAGGGCCTCGAAACCCGCGGCGATCCGCGGCTGGCCGCGCCGGTTCGGATTCCGGTCGGCCGGAAGCCGTGAGGATGGATCGGGCCCTGCCGCGGGTCTAGGAGGGCGAGGCTCCTGCCGAGCCGAGATGGCGCGTCGGCATCCCCGGATCCCGGCTCGCCGGGAGGCTCGCCCTCCCGATGGGTCTCTCAACCCGCGCCCCGCCCTCACCGCGAATAATGGTGGATCAGGATACCAGCGGCGACGGCGACGTTGAGCGAGCTGGCGCCAGGACGCATCGGGATCGTGACCGCGCGATGGCACCGCGCCAGCCAGTCGGCGTCGATCCCCTCGTGCTCGTCGCCCAGCACAAGTGCCAGCCGCCGCGGCCGCGGCGACGCGTCGAACGCCTCGGCTGATCGATCCGCGACCGCGGCCACCAGCTCGAAGCCGTGCGCGTCCGCCAGCCGAGATGCGGGGTCTTCCGGGCGATCCTCGACGATCACCGGCAGCCGCAGCGCCGTCCCCATCGAGACCCGAAGCACCCGGCGCGAGAGCGGATCCGGGCACTCGGGACCAGCCAGGATCGCGTCGACCCCGAACACATCACCGATCCGCGCCAGCGCGCCCAGGTTCTCGGGATTGCTCAGCTTGGGACAGACGACGACGAACCTCGATCGCCCGGGATCGCCGCCGTCGATCAGCTCGTCGAGCGACGGCCACGGCCGGCGAAGTCCGCAACCGAGTACACCCCGATGAAACGGGAATCCGACGATCGCGTCGACCAGGGCGTGGGGCGCGACGTACACCGGCACGTCCTCGGAAATCGCGGCCGCGAGCCGATCCTCGTATCGGTCGCCCACCAGGACCGAGGCCGTCGGGAAGCGGCTGGCCAGCAGCCGGTCGAGCAGCCGCTCTCCCTCGACCACGAACTGGCCCAGGCCCCGCGTCGCATTGGTGGCCTTGAGCGAGCGATAAGCGGCGATCCGGGGATCGTCCGGGTCGTCGATCGGGATGCGGGGCATGCTGGGAATTCCACGGTGCGGGGACCGGCGCGAATCGATTCATCCGGCATGGACTTGCGGCGCGCGGCCCGTCGCCGCGGCGCCAACGCCGACGCCGCGGCCCACAATCGCCCTTGCGTCGTACTGGCACCGAGGGTATCCTGTGCCCGCGATCCGCGATAGCACCCCGATCGTACCACCTGTCTGGCCGTCCGCGGCAGGTCGAACTGCGCTGCTTGCTCTGCTCTCGTGCCCGTCGCGGAATCCCACGCTCTGATCTGATCTGCTCTGCTCTGCTCAGCACGACCCCGAACGGACTGGCAGGAATCGGTCCGCGGCACAACCATCGAACGAGAACCCATGCAGGAGGCACCAGGGGCTTTCATCTGAGATGAAAAGCGGCGGCACCGCGGGACGGAATCCCCGGGAGCCGACGAACGAATCGGCCCTTACGGACGCGACACGTCGCCGCACGCTCCCGCGCGCCGCGGTCGGGCGCGTCACGCCGCCGGGCCACCGCCGCGCACCGGGCCCTTGCCGTCGCGGCGACCGCCGAACACCGAGGGTCATCCCCTCGTTGCGCAGGTCTTTGATCCCACAACCAGGATGAGGATGGAGTCTTCCGGGGCAAGGTCTGGAATCGGTCCGACGTTGCGAGGTCGCCGGTCGTCGCGGAGCCAACCCGACGCCCGCCGATCCCGCCCCGGCGAACCGGGACCCGATCGGCGCCCCGGCCAGCACAAAGGAGTTGCGACCTTGGCCAAAGTCTTGATCACCGGCGGCGCCGGCTACATCGGTTCGGTCCTCACGCCCATGATCCTGGAGCAGGGTCACGAGGTGACGATCTTCGACTCGCTCATGTTCGGCGCGCAGCCCCTTTTGGGCTTCAGCTCGCATCCGAAGCTGAACATCATCAAGGGGGATATCCGCGACGCCTCGGCGGTCGCCAAGGCGGTCGGCGACCACGACTGGATCCTCCACCTCGCGGCGATCGTCGGCTACCCGGCCTGCGCGGCCGACCCGCAACTGAGCGTCGCGACGAATGTCGACGGGACCAAAAACGTCCTGGCCGCGATGGGGATGGGCCAGCGGCTCATCTTCGCCTCGACCGGCTCGACCTACGGCAAGGTCCTGGGCGTCGCCAATGAGGAGACCCCGATCGCCCCGCTGACCCTCTACGGGCGGACCAAGCGCGACGCCGAGATGCTGATCCGCGACTCGGGCCGGCAGCACACCATCCTCCGCTTCGCCACCGTCTTCGGCAGCTCGCCGCGGATGCGGCTGGATCTCCTGGTGAATGACTTCGTCTACCAGGCGCTGCACAACCGGCAGATCGTCCTCTTCGAGGGCTACTTCCGCCGCACGTTCCTGCACAGCAGTGACGCCGCCGCGATCTACCCGTTCGCCATGCAGAACTTCGACGCGATGAGCGGCAAGGTGTTCAACGTCGGCGACGAGTCGATGAACTACACCAAGCGCGAGATTGCGCTGAAGATCAAGGAATACGTGGATTACTACCTCCACGAGGCGCAGGTGGGCAGCGACCCCGACCAGCGCGACTACGAGGTCGACTACAGCCGGCTCAAGTCGGTCGGCTTCCGCGCGAAGGTCGACCTGGACGGCAGCATCCAGGAACTGGTGAAGATCCTCCGCGTGCTGACGATCTTCAACCCGCTCCGCAACGCCTGACCCACCGAGCGAGGGAGGAACCGACATGGCGGAGCGCGTACTATTAACCGGCGGGACCGGCTTCTTCGGCCGTCGGATCGCCGAGGCCCTGCGGCGTCACGGCTACGACGTGATGACCCCGGGGCGCCCCGAGTTCGACCTGATGGACGCCTCGCTCACCCGTCGCACGGTCGAGCGGCTGCGGCCGGACACCATCGTCCACTCGGCCGCGTATTACGGCGGCCTGGGGATCTGCATCGCCGAGCCGACGCAGATCTTCTCGAAGAACATCATCATGGGCGTCAACCTGCTCGAGGCCGCCGCGAAGGCCGGCGTGCGCAAGGTGATGGCCGTGGGCTCGGCGTGCTCGTACCCGGGCGGCGTGGCCGGCGACATGAAGGAATCCGACTTCTGGGCCGGGCCGCTGCATCCCTCGGTCGAGTCGTACGGGTTCACCAAGAAGGTCCTCGAGGTCGGCCTCCGCGCCTATCAGAAGGGCTTCAACATCGTCGGCCAGATGCCGATCGTCACCAACCTGTACGGCGAGTACGACGTCTTCGGCGAGTACCGATCGCACGTCGCCGCCGCGCTCATCAAGAAGTTCGCCGACGCCGTGCAGGCGAAGGCCGACAAGGTCGTGTGCTGGGGCACCGGCGCCCCGGTGCGCGAGTTCATCTACTCGGGCGACGCGGCCGAGGCCGTCGCGCGGCTGCTCAAGAGCGGCTACACCGAGCCGCTCAACGTCGGGACCGGCATCGGCACCTCGATCCGAGAGCTGTCCGAGCTCGTCGCGAAGCTCACGAACTTCCGCGGCGAGATCGTCTGGGATACGACCAAGGCCGACGGCGTGATGCGCAAGGTACTCGACGTCTCGAAGATGGAGAGCGTCCTGAACTGGAAGCCGCCGACCAGCCTCGAGGCCGGGCTGGCCCGGACGATTCGCTGGTATCTCGAGAACAAGGCCGAGGCCGACGCCCGGCCTTGAGATTCCTTCGAGTTCCAGATTTAACCGCGAAAAACGCGAAAAACGCGAAAAAGCGTGGAATGAGACGAGGCCGCGACCCCATTCGCCGTGAGCTCGCTCGTCCCTCTTTTTTCACGTTTTTCGCGTTTTTCGCGGTTGTCCTCTTCCTCCAATCGCCGTCGCGCGGCGATGGGTTCGGCGGTGCTCAAGGTACGCTGGAAGCGCCAGCCGGCCGGCGTGCCTACCGCGACCAGCCTTCCAGGTCCTCGATCGCCTGACGCAGGCTGTCGGGCACCGGGCTCGGGCGCTTCGCGGCATAGTCGTAGACCACCGTGGTCGACGTTCCCTCGGCCGCCAGCGCGCGCTGCTCGAGGCTGACGATCCGGTGCTCGAACGCGATGCTCGTCCGCCCGATCCGCGACGCCCGGATGCCGATGCGGACCGAGTCCGGGAACACGATCGACCGCCGGTAGTCGCACGACGACGACGCCAGGATCGGCCCGACCTGCGCCACGTCCTCCGGCTTCATCAGCCCGATCCGCCCGAAGTAGGCGATCCGGGCGGATTCGAACCATCGAAAGTAGATCACGTTATTCACGTGGCCGAACGCATCCTGTTCGCCCCACTGCACCGGCAGCTCGATCACCACCGGATACCCCGCCAGCAGCTCATCCACCTCGTTCGCTCCGTCCAGGACCATCGACTATCCTCGATTGCGAGGCGACGTCTTTTTCGCCTTGCTTGTAGCCTTCGCCGCACCGGCGGCCTTCGCCTTGCTTGGGGCCTTCGCCGCACCGGCGGCCTTTACTGCACCGGCAGCACGCGGCGGGCGGGACGCCTTTTTCTCCGGAGTCTTCCCGGCGGTCGCGGCCTTGGTGGCCGGGGCTGGCCCCGCGTCGACCTCGATGCCGAAGATGTCGCCGAGGTCTTCGGCGGCGATCGCAGGGGCGCCTCGCCCGGCATCCGCCGGCGCGGCCGGGATCGCCTGCTCGATCAATTCCAGGTGATCCACGCCGCGCAGGAGGAACAGCAATTCGGGCGATGAGTCGAGCCGGTTGCCGACGCCGTACATCACCGCTGCGATATGCTTGCACATCCCGGCGTAATCGGGGCAACTGCACCGCAGGCGGATCTCGGCCGGCGCGGGGAACAGGCCGTGCTTGCGGTCGGTGACCCGCTCCATCACCCCCTTCGACAGCCGGCCCTGGAGCAGCTCGACCAGCGACGCGATCTGCCCTGCGCATTGCTGCTTCAGAGCTTCCCAGCGGGCCTTCGGCAGCGGGTCGATGTCGATCTGGATCTTGTAGAGCTCAGAACCGTACACCAGGGCCTTGATCTGGCCCTTCGCAATCTTCAGGTCGATGACCGAACCGTTGCAGGCGTAGGTGCGCCCGCGCGGCAAGCGGTTGGCGAAGTCGCTGTAGCTCTCGAGGTTCGTGCACCACGCCTTGCCCCAGAACGTGGTCGTGATGGTTCGACCCTCGATCACGACGGGAGAAAGCTTCTCGCCCTGCTTGGCACGCCGGGCAGCCTCCCTGGCGGCCTGGGCCCGCCGCTGCGCGACCGAGACGTAAGGTCTGTATCCGTAGTAGTCATCCCACCCCATGATGCACCCTGCCTTTCCCCTCGCCTTCCGACCGGTGTCACCCCTCGGCGGCCTGGCGGAGATCCAGCTTCACGAATTCCAGCAACGTATCGTTGTCCATCTCGGTGAGCAAGGCTTCGCCCGATTCGCCGCCGCCGATCACCTCGCCGGCGACCCGGCTCTTGCTCGCGATCATCTCGTCGATTTTCTCCTCGACCGTACCCCGGCAGATGAACTTGTGGACCAGGACGTTCTTCTTCTGTCCGATCCGGAAGGCGCGGTCAGTGGCCTGGTTCTCGACGGCCGGGTTCCACCAGCGGTCGAAGTGGACGACGTGCGAGGCCGCGGTCAGGTTCAGCCCGGTGCCGCCGGCCTTGAGCGACAAAACGAAGAAGGGCGGGCCGTCCTCGCGCTGAAAACGGTCGACCAGCTCCTTGCGGGCCTTCACCGTCGTCGCCCCGTGCAGGACCTGCCCGGCCCGGCCGAAGATCGTCGCGAGGAACTCCGCCAGCGGGTCGGTCATCTCGCGGAACTGCGTGAAGACGAGGACCTTCTCCTGCCGCGCCGCGATCTCCTCGGCGATCTCGGCGAGCCGGCGGAACTTGCCGCTGCGATCGGCGTCGTAGTCATTCGAGCCGGTCGCCTGCGCGGGGTGGTTGCAGATTTGCTTGAGTCGCATCAACTGCGCCAGCACGATCCCGCGCCGGCCGATCCCCTCGGCGGTCTCGATCTGCTCGGCCAGGTCATCCACGGCATGCTGATACAGCGCCGCCTGATGCTTCGTCAGCGAGCAGTAGGCGTTGACCTCGGTCTTGTCGGGCAGGTCGGCGATCACCCGCCTATCGGTCTTCATCCGCCTGAGGATGTAGGGACGCACGAGCTTCCGCAGGGGTTCGAACGACGGTTGCTCGGCGTCCTGCAACCGCTTGACGAACGAGCTGAATTGCCGCGAGTTCCCCAGCAGCCCCGGGTTGAGGAAGTCGAACAGCGACCAGAGGTCCGACAGGCGATTCTCGACGGGCGTGCCCGTCATCGCGATCCTCGCGTCGGCGGTCAATTCCTTGACGGCCCGGGTCTGCTTCGTGCCCGAGTTCTTGATCGCCTGGGCCTCGTCGAGCATCACGGCGTGCCAGCGGTGCCGTTTCATCCACGCCGTGCGGACGAGCATGCCATAGGTGGTGATGACCAGGTCGAACGAGTCGGCCCTGTCCTGGCCGACCTCGCCGCGGCCCGGTCCTGTTTCCGAGGGATGGGCCACGGCGAAGGTCAGCCCCGGTGCGAACCGAGTCAGCTCGGATTTCCAGTTGGCGATCAGCGACGCCGGAACGACCAGCAGACTCGCCCGTCGCGGCTTTCCGGATCGCTTCAGGTCGAGCAACAGCGAGATCACCTGGATGGTCTTGCCCAGGCCCATGTCGTCGGCCAGGCAGGCACCCAGGCCCAGCCGCGCGAGGAACCGCAGCCAGCCGTAGCCTGTCCGCTGATACGGACGAAGCTCGGCCTTCAATCCGGGCGGAGCGGCCTCGAGCAGCGAGTCGGGCGAGCGGAGATCGCGGAGGATTTTCTCCAGCTCGGGGCCGGCCGTCACGCCCGACCATTCGTGGACCACCGCGGGCGCGGGCGCGGCATCCTGCCCGTCGTCGGCGATGTTCGCGCCCGAGAGCAGCCGCATCCCCTGGAAGAACGAGATCCCCTCGCGACGGACTTCTTGCTCGACGCGCTGCCAGTGCTCGAGCGCCTGGTTCAACTTGTCCCGGTCGACCTCGACCCACTTCCCCCGCAATGGCACCAGGCCGCCGGTCGACTCGAGCAGCCGGGCGATCTCCGCGCGGTCGAGGGTCTCGCCGTCGAGGCTCACGCCGACCGAGAAATCCAGCATCGAGGCGACATCGACGCCCGTCGCGTCCCTGGTGTTTACCGTCACGTTGACCGCGGGCCGCGGCGGCTTGCGCGCGCTCCACCAGTCGGGCACGCGGACGATCAGGCCGCTCGATTCGAACAGCGGGACAGCCTTCAGGAAGTCGTACGCCTCCCTCGGCGTCCAGGCAATCGGCCGATAGATCTCGCCCGATTCGACGAGCCGGCGGACCAGCTCGGAGGACTCGGCGGCCCGCGAGACGGGCAGCAGCAGGTTCAGCATCGCCGCGCGGTTCCGCGCCCCGGCGTACTGCTCGAGCGCCCGGCCGAGCGGCTCGTGCTTCACCTTGCCCTGCGCCGTCAGGCCGTTGGCGAAGGTGGCCAGGAACGCGAACGGATAATCGGGGTTGCGCTTGTTCTCGGCGAGGTGGAAGGTCACGCGGCCCACGGCCTGCCACCGCGGGTCGCGCTCGCGCAGGTACTCCTGGGCACCGCCGGGATGCCGCGCGATGTCGTCGCGGACCAGGGCATCGAGCTCGCGCCACCAGTCGGCGAGCACCTCGACGTCCAGGTACTCGAGCCCAGTCATCGGCGGGGCCTGGAGGACGGCGTGGGCCAGCTCATCCGGCGGTGGCTCAACCTCGGGCGGTGCCCCGGCCGGCTCGGCAAACACGGCGCGGCACAGGGCGGCCAGGTAGAGCCGGGCGATCGAGCGGGCGAACTCGAACGAGGCCGGCAGCGCCGCATCGGCCCCGCCGCTCGCGGAGGCGAGCATCCCCCGCGCGGGGCTCTCGGCATATGCGGCGAGCAGCGAGTCGGAGACCGCCCGATCGGACGCCTCACCCGGCATGTCGCGAACCACGAGATGTCCGCTCGGCGTGATCGTCAGCTCGTGCATCGCGCGGCCTGCTCCCGTGTGAACGGCGCCCCTCGAGACCCACCCCTTTTATTTCGCCACCAGCTTCTCAAATGTTCACAGGGCGGCTCGACTCGCCGAACCGCGGATCGCCGCCCGGGACTGATGGGCCCGCCCGGCTCGCAGGGCAAGGATGAACCATGTAGAATACGCTCGGTTTCCAGCCGGGAGAAGACGACATGGCGAACATGACGACCACGCAGGGCCGATACCTGTCGTTTATCCACGCGTACATCCTACGACACGGGTATCCGCCCGCCGAGTCCGAGATCGCGGCCGCGATGTGCGTCTCGCCGCCCTCGGTAAACCAGATGGTCAAGACGCTGGAGAAAAAAGGGCTGATCCTCCGTCAGCCCGGCCAGCCCCGCGCGCTGCAAATCCTCATCCCGGAGGACGAGATCCCGCCGTGGAACACGCGCCGATCGGCCGGTTCATCGAAGGCTCCTGCCCGCCGCGCCAGCCGACCCGCAGCCCCCGCGCCGGCACCCCCGGCCAGGCTCTATGTCATGACCGTGATCCTCATGAGCGGCCCGGTTGGTGACGAGTACGCCGACAAGATGATCCTTCGCGGCATCGAGATCCGCGGCGACCAGACCCTCGACGATTTGCACCGGGCCATTTTCGAGGCGTTCAACCGTCACCTCGAACGGCCGTACGAGGTCCATCTCGGGAAGCGCCCTTTTGATCCCAAAGGGCCTGTCTACGGGCTCCCCGACGCCCTGCCGCCGGGGAAAAAGAAGAAGTCCGGGCGCGGCGACGCGCGGACCACCAGGCTGGACGACCTGGACCTCAAGCTGCACCGGGCCTTTGGATACCGATTTGATTTCGAGGTCGAATGGTATCACCAGGTCCAGGTCGAACGGATCGAACAGGCCATCCCGACCGTGCCCTATCCGCGGGTGACCAAACGGATCGGCAAGGCGCCGCCGCAGACCAAAGGCTGCACGTCTGTCCCGGAAGGCCCCAGGACCGGGTCGTAAGGTAGACATCGCCCACCAGTTCGAGGCCTCGACCGGCGGGCGATGCCCACCCTGCTTCAGACGACCGTCCTTCCGAGGCAGACGCTGAATTCAACCCCACTGTGGAACGATTCACTCGCAAGCGGCCGGGGCTGTCTCGATGCCACGCCCCGTGTGCATCGCCTCACTGGGGCTCCGGCGGATCGGGTTCGATGGGCCACAAGGGGAACCACATGGCGGACTCATACTTCTGCACCAGCGCGTCATGATAATCCGCGCGCCGGGCGGCCAGCGCGATGTCTCGCCGCGCCTTGTCGATTTCGGCGAGAGTCATCGGAGTCTCGATCCTGCGGCAGACGCGATCCCGTCCCCGTTCCCAGGTGATATTCGTCCTCGGCACCTCCCGTTGGGCCTCCGTCCACCACTTCGTCATCTCGGCCCGATGGTAAGCGGCCTGCGCGGCGATGCGCTCCTCGGCGAAGACCCACTCGCGGCAGAGCCATTCGGCCTGGATCGCAATCCACCACGCGACCGCGATGACCACGGGGACTAGGAGCAGGGTCCGCATCCTGAACCGGAATCGACCAGGTGATCGAGTTAACGAGCCCTCGGCCATGGAACCCGGCGTCGACAATGGAGTGCTCATCGGCTCGCCTCCGCAGGATGGTTATTCCTCCCGCTCGGTCCGAAAAGCCGCAATTTGCTCGTCGGCCCACGCCTGGTCTTCGGCCGACAGCCGCGGCCGGCATTTCTCGTCGTAGCGGATTCGCCGAGCGTAGCGTCCTTCCGTGTAGACCTGCTCGAACGCGGCCTGGACGTCCAGCATCACGTCGGGGTCGCCTTCGGCGAGCGGGATGTTCAGGCGAGGCAGACGCTGGCGGAGCGTCCGCGCGTAGAGCTCGAACCGATTGCGATGCGGCCAGCGCGAGACGCAGCACAGGCTGTCGAACCGCCCCAGGCCCCTGAGCCGCCATTTCTCGATCGCAAGCACATGACGCCCGCGCCGGAGGAGGTCGATCTCGACCAGGTGGCAATCGCGAGCCAGGGTTTCCTTCTGCTTGGCCCGGTAGGAAACGCGCCCCGGCCCGGCGATCTTGTTGGTCGGGCTCACGACCTCGATCAGGGCCACGAGCCGCATGTCGTTGGCCGAGTCGAGGATCTCGACGCGTGCCTCGCGGATCTCCTGGTCCTCGACCTCGACAATCACGGCCGTGTCGGAGTCCGACGCAGGCTGCGGACGAGGCCCTGTCGCCCCCTTGAACTTCTGGATTCCGACATCAGGAATCCGCCGCTGCGGCCCCTCCAGGAACACCCGCTCCTCGACTGACGCGATGTACCTCGGATCGAGCCGGGGCTGAAGCTGATTCGCGATCGCCACGATCAGCCGCGCGTGGACGCCCTCCCACAGCGTGGGATGTTCGAGATACGGATCCATGCCCGGGAATGGGTACTGCATCCTGGTGGTCTCGATCGGGTTTGCCGGACTCTTGGTGCGGCGAATTCGCCCTCCGGGCGCATCATACCATAGATCCTGCCCCGGCCGCCGCTTGCCGCAAACGTCGGCTCAGCACGCAGTCTCCGGACTCGGACCTCCTGCCGAGTCGACGCAACGCACGCCTGCGCTGTACGATTCCTCCGGGCGAGGACGAGGAGGCAGTCGGTCCCCGAGCCTTCGCCCGAGAGACTCCCGAAAACACCCGGAGATCACGGTGAAGCTCCCCGAGATCAACCGCTACCTCGATCGGATCGCGCCCACGCCGCTGGTCCCCGTCCGGCTGGATAGTTCGGGGCCGACGATCTGGTGCAAGCTGGAGTTCCTCAATCCCAGCGGCTCGACCAAGGACCGGATCGCCCGGTTCATCCTGGGCAAGGCCCTGCGCCGCGGGCTGATCGCGCCGGGCGGCACGGTGGTCGAGGCGTCCAGCGGCTCGACCAGCATCGCCATGGCCCTGGCTGCCGCGCAGATGGGCCTGCAATTTGTCGCAGTGATGCCCGAGAACGTCAGCCGCGAGCGGTCGCAGATCATCGAGGCCTACGGCGGCCAGGTGGTGTTCTCGCCCGCCAGCGAGGGAATCCTGGGTGCCCTGAAAGGCGCCGAGCGCGAGTCGGCCGAGCGCGGCGCGTATTTGCCGCTCCAGTTCTCCAACCCCGATAATCCCCAGGCCCACCGCCAGCAGACCGCCCAGGAGATCATCGCCCAGATCCCGGGCGGGTGCGTCGACGCGGTCGTCAGCGGGGTCGGAACGGGAGGCACGCTGGTCGGCCTGTGGCAGGGGTTCGTCGATCACGGCTGCGAGGCGACGGCGTTCGCCGCCCGGCCGGTGCACGGCACGGCGCTCGGCGAGGCTGGTGCCGAATGCTGCTCGTTCAGCGGCCGGATTCCCGGGGTCGCCGACGGGCTCTCGGCCATCTACCGCGAGTTCCGCCAGCCCGGCCATCCGGGCACGCCGGTCGAGCTGGACGTCCCCGACGACGAGGCCCTCGAGACCGCCCGCCGCCTGATCCGCCGCGGTTTTCCGGTCGGCCCCAGCTCGGGGCTGAACTACTGCGCCGCCCTCATGGCCGCCGCCCGCCTCGGCCCGGAGGCCCACATCGTTACCGTGTTCGCCGACCGGATGGAGCGGTATTTTTCTACCGAGCTGTTCCGGCCGAACAGGCCGGGCGGGTGAGAGTCTACCCCGTCCTGGCGGAACGGCTCGGGCTTCCTCGCTCTCAAGGGCTCCCCAAATGGCTGATTCTGTCGATGAGAGAGGTCTGTTGATTCTCCTCGAGCCCGAATTGACCCTATCTCTCCTCCCGAGTTGGTGGATCGAGGTTCCCACGATTTCAGCTCTGGGGCGATGCTACAAAGGGCTAGCAATAGACGATCTCATATTCTTCGATTGGTTGCTCGCTCGGGATGGATCGGTACTGGGTATCGAGTTCCTTCCGCCAGAAGGCTTGCCGGATACGGGCAACCGAGGACTCCGAACAACCTTGGAGTCGTTGCCTTACGTCGATGATCCGGATCGACTACCAACCGTGTGGTTTTCTGGGAGGCGGAACTGGGACGTGGACGTGGACGTGGATTCCTGTGTATCCCAGGATTTCGCTGCCTCCCTGTACCAATCAGATGCTGGCTCGTGGGCCCTTGCTCTAAATATCGATTGGCTTCCTATCCACCAGCGGGAACGCCTCGAGTGGTCCTCCGCTCGATGGGCCGATGCGGAATGCGAGTATGTTGAACCGGGGAAAGGCGTCTCGCTCTGTAAGGGCCTCCCATTTCCTGCTCTCTACCAGATGCGAGTTCGGTTCGGGTCTTCGGAAGGCCATTACGGCTGACCGACAATCGAAGGCCATGATTCACGGTTCCCGGTCACCCCTGTTGCGTTACGCCCTCTCACATTCTGGGGCAAGGTCGATAAGGCGACCGGCTGGGGAAGTTCTACCCAGGAGGTGACTGGCCAGGAAACCGTCACAGGACCCGCCCGGGGAATTCAGGCGAACCGGCGACGGGAGGCGCCCGGTCGTCCAGCTGAGAGTCTGTCCCGAGAGCCGCGGCAGCGGTCTTGTAGGATGGGTGAAACCCACCGACTGCGACGGCCTTTCCTCGGTGGGTTTCACCCACCCTACACCCCTGGAACCGACCGTCCGGGACAGAGTCTGAGAGCAAAAACCCGGCGACTCACGTCGCCGGTTCGCCCAGTCCCAGCGATCCGCGCATGCCGGGCCCGAACCAGGTGGTGTTCGGCCAGGAGTGTCCGATTTCGAGCATTGCGTGCGGGCCATGTGCTTCCGGAGCAGACCCTCGGTCCAGCGCGTTCGATCGTGCATTCTACACATCCTGGATCGGCAGCCGAAGCTGATACTCCCCGGCCGACCGGGGCGCCAGCGACGACAGCGTCACCCCAAGTAGCCGCAGGCCCCGGTCGACCGGAAAGAGCGACTCGAGCAGCTCGAACGCGATCGACTCGATCGCGTCCCGCGTCGTCAGAGACATTTCGCCCGTCCGGCTGCGGGTGACCTGCTGGAAGTCGGCGTACCTGGCCTTGAGCGTCACGGTGCGGCCCCGGAGGGTCAATCGTTCGCAGTACTCCCACACCTTGGTGATCAGCGGCGCGAGGGCCGTCCGCGCCTCGTCGATCGTGAAGAGATCCACCTCGAACGTCGTCTCGGCGCCGATCGACTTGCGGATGCGATCGGGGCAGACCGGCCGCTCGTCGACGCCGCGTGCCAGGGCGTGGTAATACGCGCCCGCCTTGCCGAAGTGCTGCTCGAGGAAGGCCAGCGATTGAGCCCTGAGATCCTGGCCGTTCCGGATGCCCAGAGCCTCCATCTTCGAGCATGTCGCCGGCCCGATCCCGTGGAACTTGCCGACCGGCAGCGCGGCGACGAAGCTCGGGCCCATTTTCGGCGTGATGACGAACAGGCCGTCGGGCTTGCGCTCGTCGGAGGCCATCTTGGCGAGGAACTTGTTGTACGAGACGCCCGCGGACGCGGTCAGGCCGGTCTCGGCGCGGATCCTCGCGCGGATCTCCTCGGCGATGGCCGTCGCCGTCGGGATGGCCCGGAGGTTCTCGGTGACGTCGAGATAGGCCTCGTCGAGCGAGAGCGGCTCGACGAGCGGCGTGTACTCGGCGAAGATTGCGCGGATCTGCCCCGACACGGCCCGATAGACGTCGAACCTCGGCTTCACGAAGATCAGCTCCGGACATTTTCGCCGGGCGATCACCGAGGCCATCGCCGACCTGACGCCGAAGCGCCGGGCCTCGTAGCTCGCGGCCGCGACGACCCCGCGCTCCTTCATCCCGCCGACGGCGACCGGCCGGCCGCGCAGCTCGGGATTGTCCCGCTGCTCAACCGAGGCATAAAACGCGTCCATATCGATATGGATGATCTTGCGGTGCCGCGCATCCGGCGGTGCCGTCCCTTCATCAAGGGCGGCGATCGCCGGCATTCGTCGCTCGATCTCCGGCACCCGCATGGGAAAAGAGACCGTCGGGCCTCCCTCGTCATCTCGACCCGGCCAGTCGAACGGCACCGCTCGATCGGTGCGGTTGAATGTCCGTGGCTTGCGAGAGTCCGGATCTCCTGGACGCCGCCTGTGCTACTCTACCATGTGTATGCCTGTTCTCCAAACGCGACGAATAGACCCAGATCGTCCAGCTCTCGTCGTTCGGCAGCTCGAACCGGCCGAACCGCTCGGGCGGCCCCAGGCGCGATTCCAGCGCCTGCTGGTACGCCGTCCGGGCCGGTTCAGAGAAGAACCGGTTGTCGCCGTGGCGCTGGACGACCAGCCAGAGCCGGCCGCCGGGCGACAGCGCATCGGCCTCGGCCAGCGGATCCGGGTGCCACGCGATCGGCACCGCGACATACCGGCGGAGGTAATGCCGCACCACCGCCACGCGCTGGAGCCAGCGCGTGATCATCAGGTCGGGGATCTCCGGCGGCGGCGTCACGCCGTTGAAGACGACGAACCGGTCCCCGGGCGCCGCATGGCTCGCCAGCTCGCGCGCCATCTTGCGCTGCAACACGTTGTCATACCCGACATACGGCCGGATGAGGTCGTGCACCACGCCCCCGAGCGGGATCAGGGCGAGAAGACCCGCGACGACGATGGCCCCGCGGCGCGGGCGGCCCAGCCGCTTGAGGACCGCCATCATCCCCTCGGCCGCCAGCAGGCAGAACGCCGGCGCCATGTACAGCATGATCCGGGTGCTCGTCCCGTAGGGGTACTTCCGCAAGGCCGCGGCGACCAGGGCCAGCGCCAGCGGGGCGAGCAGCAGGGCCAGCAGCGGCCGGCGGGCTCGCCTCCGCCCCATCGCGACCGCGCCCGCCACAACCAGCAGCGCCGTCGCCGTGCTGCCGAAATTGTGCCCGCCGTGCGGATAGGCGAGCATCATCCCCGTATGCACCTCCACCAGCCACCACGGCAGCCACCAGGGCCGGGCCAGCGGCGGAAACGCGTCGCGCCAGGTCTTCAGCTCGGTGAGGAACGTCGCCGCCCGGGCCTGGGGCGCGGCGAACTGAACGTACATCACGCCCCAGCACACCACCAGGATCAGCCCGTACGCCGCCCACAACGCCAGGGCTCGCCCCAAGCGCTCGCGAATCGCACGCGCCCCGGCCACCGCCGCGACCGCCCCGGCCACGAACACCGACGGATAAGAGCACCAGATCCCGACGACCGCCGCGGCCGCGAGCGCCGCCCAGCGGCCGGCCGAGCCGATGCGCCCGAGTACTCGCCAGCCGAGCATCGTCAGAACCAGCGAGATCAGCAGGTCGATCGCATAGGGTTTCACCTCGGCCGCATGCCGCACCGGGTACATCGACGCCGCCAGCACCGCCACGGCCACCAGTGTCGTCCGGACCGTCGTCACACCCCGGGCGAACCGCCAGAACAGCAGCAGCGAAGCAATCCCTGCTAAAAACGGGATGAGGCGCAGCGCGTACTCGCCGGCCCCGGCCGCCTGCACGACCAGCCACTCGGCGTACAAAAACCCCGGCGGCACGATCTGGTAGAACTCTGGCGGACGCGACAGGCCCGCCAGGTCGCGCTCCTGCAACGTCACCGCGACATACGCCTCGTCCCCCCACAGCGGGAACGCCAGCTCATAGCGCAGCACCCGCCAGCCCAGTCCCAGGATCACCAGGGCCCAGGTCACGCGCGCGGCCGTCCGCCGGCCCCACCTCGACGGCGAGGGCCGGATATCGACCGCCCGCGGACTGATCATCGGCTCGCGCCGGGGCCGACTCGCCATCGTGCTCGTCGCAATCCCCATCTCCGGTGTCACTCCCCAGGCTCTCCTCCGTGCCCTCATCTTCTCGCGAAACGCCCGCGCCTTCAACACCATCGCGCGAGACACCTCGCCGCGCGCGCCAGGCCCACACCCGCGGCGGCCGACCTTACGGACGACCCCCGACAAACCCCGACCGGGTAAGCCCCTCTCGCGGTCCACCTTCCCCTCTTCCTATCGTCCGGTCCCAGACCCGCCTGTGACCGACCCGAACGCCTCACCTCGCCGGATTCCCTCATCACCCGCGCGACTGGTGCTGGCCATCATCATCGTTTCGTTTCCACCGGATTGAACCTGTGGGCCCGTTCCGATCCGTCGCAGCCTGGCCCGCCGGACCGATGACGACCGCGGCCTCCCCAGCAATCCACCCACCCACGCGACATCGCCACCATATCGCCAGACCCGGATGTCCGGGACATTGCGAGGCGTTACGTGGCGACTTAGGCTGGTAGGGCATCGTCTGACTGCCGTCCCTGACCGGTCCCGGAAAGCGGTCGGCGGTTCGAGGAGATCGTCGCGACGGGCGATCGCGCGGAATCGCTCCGGGCCGGCGGCCGTTCCGCCGCGCGGAAGTTGCGGCTCCGTCGGGATTGCCGGGCCAGGCAGGCCGAGATCCGCGAAGTCGGGACTCTTATCCTCTCCACCCCGATGACTGGCGAAGGAGCTGGTAATGACACAGCAATCGCGTCCAACTGGGTCCGCTGACCGCGTCCACGCCGAGCCGATCGCGCGGCGACGACGGGGGGTTCATCCTGTCCTCGCCGCGGCTATGGCGGCGGCCGTCGTCGGGCTGGGACTGGTCCAGGCTCCGGCGACGTCGGCCCGAGGCGGCCAGGACCCGGCGGCCGACAAGGCGAAATCCCGCGAAGATCCCGCCGCCGCGATCGCCCGGATCCGCCGCGCCGTCACCGACGCCGATCGGCGGCTCGTCGCGCTGGCCGCCGCGGTGGTCGATGACCCGGCAGCGCCGAGGGCTCTGGATGACGCGGTCGCCGGGCTGCGGATCGAGTTGATCGAGACCGAGGGCCGGCTCGATCACGCCACCCGCCGGCGCGAGATCGCTGGGCTGGCGAAGAAGGAATTCGTCGAGGCCACCTTCCCCCACGACTCCACACAGGTCGAGGGCGAGCTCCGGCTCGCGCAGGCCCAGAACGTCCGCGCCAACGCGCTGGTCAAGGATGCGGGGACCGAAGTCGAGAAGGCGACGGCCGAGCTCGAGCTGAAGAAGTCCGAGATGCTGCTCGAGGCGTACGGGCAGAAAAAGGAAGTCCTCAACAAGTACACGAAGGAGTTTGTCACCAAGAACCTCGAATCGGACCTCAAGAAGGCTCATTCCGAGGAGCTAAGCGCCACGGTTGAGCTCGAGCTGACGCGTGGCAAACTCGCCCGGGCCGAGAAAGCCGCGGCGGCCGGACGACCGACCGATGGAGCCTCCGCGCAGATCCTCGCCCTGATCGAGCGGGCGCTGCCGATCGAGGAGAAGCTCCAGGCCGGCCTCGCGCAATTCCGCAAGGACGGCGGCCTCGGCGAGTCGCAGATCCGCGAGCTGCGGGGTTGGTCCGACGACCTGACCGCGCTCATCGAGGAAGCCGAGGTCGTGAAGGCCGCCGATGAGCTGGCTCGCGTGAAGCCGCAACTCAAGAAGTCCGCGCGGTGAGGATCCATCACGTCCACCTGGAGGATGACTCCGATGAACGCCGCATCTTGTTTGAACCCGATCGACAGGCGGACGGAACCAGATCGTGGCCCCCGCGCGCGGTCCAGCGCGTTCGCGCTGCTGGCCGTCTGCGGCCTCGCCTTGCCGGCCGCGGCGCAATCAGGTCCGGGCGCCGAGGCCGATTCCTCGAGCATCCGACGCGAGGTCGCGAGGTCGCTGAAAGCGTCGGGCGACCGGCTCGCGGCGCTGGTCCGGCGGATCGCGGGGCCGGACGACGACGACCGTGATTTCCGGGGCGTGCCAATCTCGCTGCGGATCCGCACCAGCCAGGCCGAGGCCGACCACCTCAAGGCGAAACTCGCCCGCGAGGTCGCTGAGATCGCGATCCGGGAGTACACGGAGGGGATCCGCGTTCAGGACGAGAACTCGATCGACAGCGAGATCACTCTCGCCGAGAGCGCCCTCATGCGCGCCGGCGACCGAGCCGCAGAGGCGCAGGCGGACGGTGATAAGGTCTTGACGCGGCTCGACGAGCAAGCGGCTCGACTTGCGCTGGAGGCGGCGCGGATGCGGAAGGCCCGGCTCACCCGTTACATTGCACCGCGGCGGATCAAGGAACTCGAGGCCGAGGCCGCTCGGTGCCGGAACCTCGAGCGATTGGCCGAGGCGAAGTGGAAGGCCCTCCAGGCCGAGGAGGCCCGGCTCGCGAAGGCCGCCGCCGATCGGCCGGCCGGATCGGCCCCCGCGCGTCGTGGGCCCGCCGCCGTGGCGCGGGCCGTCGCGCTCCACGAGCGGATCATGGCCCGATTCGCCGAGGGAGCAAAAGGGACCGAATCCGCCGAGGTGCTCCTCAAGGAAATCCGCGAGCCGACGAATGGGTTGGAGACGCTGGTCGACGAGGCCGAGGCCGCCGTCGCGGCCGACGAGCTCGCGCGGTGGAACCCGCTTGTGCAGGCGGCGATCCGGCGGGCGCCGGCCGGCGGAGGGGAGCGCTGAGGGACTTGGGGAATCCGGATCGTTTCGGATGGCACACTTCAGCGTCCGTTGGACATCGACCATGGCAAGTCTGAAGTCGGTCGAGCCGTCTTGCCCGACGCTCGGGCCCCGTCGGGCAAGACGGCCCGACCAACTTTCCGACCCACGCAATGACCGCCGGAGAACGCCGCTGGAGGGCGCGGGATGATCAAGATCAAGGATCTGAGAGTGGATTACGACGACTTCTGCGCGGTCAAGGACCTGTCGCTGGAGGTCGGGCCGGGCGAGGTCTGCGGGCTGATCGGGCCCAACGGCGCCGGCAAGACGACGACGATGCGCGCCATGCTCGGCCTGCTCGAGCCCACCTATGGCGAGATCGAGGTGATGGGCGTGGACGTCCGCGAGCGGCCCAAGGACGTCTGCCGGATCGTCGGCTTCATGCCCGACTTCCCGCCGGTCTACGAGGACCTGATGGTCTGGGAGTTCCTCGACATGTTCGCCGCCAGCTACGGGCTGAATCCGTCGCAGCGACGGCACGCGGTGGCCGACCATCTCGACATGGTCGGTCTGACCGAGAAGCGCGAGGCGATGGTCGGCGAACTGTCGCGCGGCATGCGGCAGCGGATGATGCTGGCCAAGACCCTGATCCCCAACCCGCACGTCCTGTTGCTCGACGAGCCGGCCAGCGGCATCGACCCCCAGGGGCGCATCGAGCTGAAGAACATCCTCAAGCGGCTGGCCGAGGAGAAGAAGATCGTCCTCATCTCGTCGCACATCCTCTCCGAGATGAACGAGTTCTGCACCTCGGTCGTGATCATGGAAAAAGGCCAGGTACTCGTCTCCGGCCGGATCGAGGAAGTCAACCAGCGGGTGATGGGCGACTCGTACCTGTCGGTCGAGATCCTCAGCGAGGTCGAGCTGTTCCAGTGGGTCGTCGGCGCCGACGACCGCGCCGGCGCGATCGAAGCGCGCGGCGGCCGCCTGTATGAGTTCCGCTATCGCGGCGACGCCGAGGCGGCGAGCGAGCTTCTGACGAAAATGGTGCAGCAGGGCGTGCGGGTCGCCGGGTTCTCGCGACGGCGGGACAACCTCGAAGAACTGTTCCTCAAGGTCGGATCGAAGGAGCTCTCCTGATGTGGGACCAGATACGCACCTGGCTCGCCAACCCGATCCTCATCAAGCACGTCCGGACGCGGCTCCGCCCCCAGACGGCCTTCACCTCGCTGGCGTTCGTCGTGCTCCTTTGCCTCTGCATTGCCTACGCCGGGTATCAGCTCAACCTGTTCCGGACGGGCACTGCCGCCGGGCTGATTCTGGCGCTCCAGTTCATCCTGCTGATCATCATGGGCTCGAACCAGGTCGGCGCCTCGGTGAGCGGCGCGCGGACCTCGGGCATCCTCGACTTCCACCGCGTCTCGCCGATGACGCCCGCCGAGCTCACCTTCGGCTTCTTCTTCGGGGCGCCGATCCGCGAGTATGTCCTGTTCGCCGCCACGCTGCCGTTCACCGCGCTGTGCATGGCCTTTGGCATTCCCAGCTTCCGGGGGTTCGTCCAGCTCATGCTCCTGCTGCTCATGACCGTCTGGACGCTGCACGCGGTGGTGCTGCTCAACTCGCTGATCGTCAGGGGGAAAACAGCGAGCGGCGGGATCGTCGTGCTTGCCCTGTTCATTTACCTGTTCGGGGGCTCGCTCCTCGGCGGCAGGGTCTTCTCGGCGAGCTGGGTCGAGAACGACCATCGGCTCGAGTTTTTCGGCTTTTCGCTCCCCGCGGTGCCGGTGGTTTTGATCTATCAGGCGCCGCTGCTGTTCTTCATCCTGCTCGCCTCGACCCGCAAGATGGAGTCGCCCCGGCTGCACGCGCTGAACCGGCCGCAGGCGATCCTGGCGATGGTCGCCTTCGCGACGCTGGTCCTCGGCCTGGTCTGGCGGAAGGCGGACTTCGATACGTATGAAATCACGGCGCTGTACCTCCTGGCCGTGCCGGCCCTGCTCCTCACGCTCATCGTCGCGGCCTCGCAGTCCGAGTACGCCAAGGGCCTGTATCGCGCCCAGAAGCTCGGCAAGACCCGACAGCCCTGGTGGGATGACCTCTCGGTGAGCTGGGTAACCGTCGCGATCCTGGCGGGGATCGTCCTGGCGGTCGGCACGGCCGCGCACGTCCTGGCGGTGGGCGAGCCGTCGCGGTATCCCTCCTGGGCTCCCTGGGGAAATGCCGGCTCGTTTCCGCTGGCGCTGGCTCTCACTGTGCTGACCGTCGCCTATTTCGGGTTCGCGTACCAGTACTTTCAGCTCAGGTTTGCCAAACGGGGTAACATGTACTTCACCCTGTTCCTCTTCGTGACCTGGTTCCTGCCCAACGTCGCCGGCTGGATCCAGGCGATCGCGACCGCCGGCCCGGGCGATCGCTGGGCCGGCGCCCCCCTCTTCGCGCTGAGCCCCGCCGGCGGCATCGGGATGGTCGCGAGGGTCGGCGACGAGAGCCTGGCGACGGCCGTGCAGGCCGCTGCGATCACGCCCGCGCTCCTGTATACTTTCGTCTTCAACTACCTGCTCATCGGCGCCCGGCGGCGGGTCATGCAGCGGGTCTTCGCCTCCACGGTGAAGAAGACGGAGAGCGAGCCCCTCTTCGAGCTGGCCGAGCCGGTCGCGGAGGGCGTCTGACGTTCAGCCCTGTTAGGTCAACCCCATCCCCGCGGCGGGTGCACCGCCACCCGTCCCGGCCCGGCCCAGGAGGCCCGATCGTGAAGTCCTCGACCCGCCCTCGACTCCTCGCACCGGCCCTCCTGGTGCTGGCGCTCCTGACGGCGGCCCCGCACAGCGCGGAGGCCGGCGACGACGCGCCGGCCGCTCGCCGCCTCTACGTCGCCGAGCCGGGTATCCGCAACTACCTCGAGTACGGCGGGCACGGCGTGCTCGTCTACGACATCGACCACGGCCACCGCCTGCTGCGCCGCATCCCCACCGCGGGGCTCGACGAGCAGGGGAAGCCGATCAACGTGAAGGGGATCTGCGCCAGCGCCCGCACGGGCCGGCTGTACGTCAGCACGATCCGGCAGTTGATGTGCATCGACCTGGCCTCGGACAAGCTCCTGTGGGAGCGAAGATATGACTCGGGCTGCGACCGGATGGCGATCACGCCGGATGGCAAGACCATCATCATGCCGAGCTTCGAGGGGCCGCTGTGGTACGTCGTCCGCGCCGAGGACGGCGAGGTGATCGCGAGGATCACGCCGAAATCGGGCTCGCACAACACGATCATCGGCCCGTCGGGAACGCGGGCCTACCTCGCCGGGCTGAACTCGCCTCTGCTCACGGTGGCCGACACGAAGACGCACCAGATCGTTGGCCAGGTCGGCCCGTTCGCCGCGAGCATCCGGCCGTTCACGATCAACGGCAAGGAAACCCTCTGTTTCGTGAACGTGAACAAATTACTGGGCTTCGAGGTGGGCGACATCACCACGGGGAAGAAGCTCCACCGGGTCGAGGTCGCCGGGTTCGAGCAGGGGCCGACCAAGCGGCATGGCTGCCCGAGCCACGGGATCGCCCTGTCGCCGGATGACCGCGAGATCTGGCTGACCGACGCCTTCAACCGGCGGCTGCACATCTTCGACGCCACCGTGATGCCGCCGAAGCAGGTCGCCTCGGTCGTCCTTCGCGATGAGCCGGGCTGGGTGACGTTCAGCAACGACGGCCGACTTGTTTACCCGTCAACCGGCGACGTGGTCGACGCGAAAACCCGCAAGATCGTGGCCACGCTCCAGGACGAGTCGGGGAAGGACGTCCAGAGCGAGAAGCTGCTCGAGATCGACTTCGACGGCAGCCGACCCGTGCGCGCGGGCGATCAGTTCGGCTACGGGAGGCCCGCCGAGTGAGGTTCGGCCGTCGGCTATCGCGTCGGGTTTCCGGCGCGACTGCCGACGGGGCCCGTCCGCGCACCGGCTGGCCCCTTGAGCAGGCGGGCGAGCGCCTCGTCGAGTGCCTTGCCGCGGAGGTCCAGCCGGATGATGGTGCCTTCGGGGTCGATCAGGTAGGTCGCGGGGATCGACACCACTCCGAAGGACTGCACCATGTCGCTGGCTCCGCCGGCGCCCTGGACCTGCGGCCAGGGGACCTTGCGCGCCTTGACGAAGTCGACCACCGGCTCCCTTGTCTCGTCCAGGCTGATGCCGACGATCTCGAGCCCGGCGGCATGGTAGGTGCGATAGGCCTCCTGGAGCCGGGGCAGCTCGGCGACGCACGGTCCGCACCAGGTCGCCCAGAAATCCAGCAGCACGTACTTGCCGCGGTAGTCACTCGAGCGGATCGTCCGGCCCTCGATGTCCTGGGCCGTGAACGTGGGCGCCGTGCGGCCGACCTGATCGAGCCGCTTGAGGTCCGCCTGGAGCTTCTGACCCAGTCTGGCGCTCTCGCCGAACCGGTCGAGCACGGCCGCATAGGCCTGGCGCGCGATGTTGAACTCGCCCGCGGCGATCGCCGCCTGGGCGAAGTTGTCGGAGAAGGTCGTGACGAACTCCTCCTGGGCCTCGCCTCGCTCGATGCCGGAGATCAGCTCGCGGAACCGCGCGAGCGCCTCGTCGTAGCGGCCGGCGTGGGCCCGCGCCATCGTCTGGATGATCTGGGCCAGCGCCTTGACCGGTCCGTCGGGATCGGATTTGAGATAGCCGCGGGCGAGGTCCTCGACCTCGGCGAACCAGTCGTGCTCGATCGCCTTGTTGAAGAGCGCCGCGTACGCCTGGTCGCGGTCGACGGCCTTTGGGTTGGCGGTGAGGTACTCCGACAACTCGCGGACCAGCGCCAGGTCGTGCCTCGCCTGGATCTCGGCGACGCTCGAGACGCGCGGCTCGCCGGCTGGCGACTTCGAGGCGGGCCAGGCCGCGATGAGGGTCAGTCCCGCCAGCAGGGCGAGGCGAGCCGGGCGACGGATCTGGGCTTTCATGATCAGACTCCTCGACGGTCCGGGATGAGGCGGGAGCGGGAGCGGGAGCGGCCGCGGCCGCGGCGATCGGGACGTCGGTGCGGCTAGCGCAGGGTGGTCGCGAGCGGGGCCGCGATCGGTGCGGCCGAGGCCGCCCGGCGGGCGGGCTCTGCGCGGTGCAGTCGTCGCGGGCGGCCGGCCGTCGACTCGAGATCCTCGCCGGCGATCAGCTCGTCGATCAGGTCGCACCACTTGCGGCAGCAGAGCTTCTGCTCGAAGCCGGTGAGGAACGCCGATCGGCCGCGCTCGCCCATCCGCCGCGCGAGCGCGGCGTCCCCGGCCAGTCGGGTCAGGGCGGCGACCAGGCCGGCGACATCGCCCCGATCCACGGTCATGCCGCAGCCGGCGGCGCGGATCGTGTCGGCCGTTTCACAGTGCCGCGGGCCGACGAAGATCGACGGCCGCCCCGATGCCATTACCCCGTAGAGCTTCCCCGGCACCACGATGCCGGTCATCTCGGGCCGCATCGAGATCAGGTGAGTGTCGGCCATTGACAGCGAGACGTGCAGTTGCTCGCGGGGGACATAGTCGAGGAACCGGATGTTTTCGAGGCCCTCCAGGCGCTGGGCTTCCTTCACCTCGGCCAGCCGGGGGCCGGCGCCGGCGAACAGGAACACGATGTCCTTGCGGTCGCGCAGCCGGCGCGCCGCCTCGATGAACTCGTCGAACGAGTGCGCCAGCCCCAGGTTGCCGGAGTACATCGCCACAAAGGCGTCACCCAGGTCGAGCGAGCGCCGCAGGGCGTTGGACTCGCGGGGGATCGGGTAGACCTCGTCGCGCCGGCTCCAGACGGGGATCGTCCGGATGGCGGCGTCATCCACGCCCTTCATCGCCACACGATCGGCCATGTACGGGCCCAGCACGACCACCCGGTCGGCGAGGCGATAAACCAGGTCGCTCAGCCCGCGAAGGGCGCGGACGACCGGGTTGCGCGGCGCCATCCGGCCGAGCGCCAGGCTGGCGTCCGGGTGCAGGTCCATGCTCCAGTAGACGTGCTTCGATCCCTTCCATTTCCGCAGGATCGTGCCGACCAGGCCGATGATCGGCGGCGTGGTGAGCGTGACGACAGCGTCGAACCGCCGCATCGTCATGGCCTTGAACACCGCGCCGGCGTAGAAGCTCAGGTAGTCGGTCATGCGGGCCAGGGTGCCGCGACGGCCGAGCGACGTCGCCCGCACGCGGTGGATCGTCACACCTTCGTGGACCTCGGACCGCGGCGGGATCGGCTCGCCCGGCTGGTAGCGGCCGCGGGCGCAGAGCACGTGGCATTCGTACCCGCGCGCGGCCATCGACGCCGCCAGGTCGGCCAGGTGCTGCGCCGTCGAGGCGTTGTCGGGCCAGTAGTACTGGTTGACGAACAGGATCCGCTTGCCGGTGCCGCGGGCGGTGCCGGCAGGCGCCGTGTCGCTGCCGAGGTCACCGGCTCCGCCGGTGTCGAGGTCTCGCATCGTGGGCTCCATCCGTGGCGCGAGGCGCGTCGAGGTCGATCGAGTGATTCGGGCGAGGCGAGAGGAACGGAGCGGGACCGCGCGGCGAGCAAGCATCCTCCTGGCCCGCCCGCGTCGCGTCCGCCGGGTCCGGCCGGCGCGGCGGTTGCCTGTGCCGGGGCACGGGACGGCCGATCCGGATCCGTCCGGTCGCGGCCCACTATGGCCCAGTCTCCGGGCGCTGTCAACGCCAGTTCCGCCAGTCGGCGCCTCCGGCGATTCCGCCTATAATCGGGCCGGAGGGCGCAGGCACCCCGTGTCCTCGCATTCTTCCGCCGGAGGCAGTCCGATGCATGTTGTTGCCGAGAAGACGTACACGCCCCAGGATCTCCTGTCGATGCCGGACGGGAAGGATTTCGAGCTGGTCGACGGGCAGCTTGTGGAGCGCAAGATGAGCCAGTTGTCGAGCTGGGTTGGAGGCCGTTTGTATCGCACGGTCGACGCGTATGTCGACGAGAACAGCCTGGGCTGGGCCTGGCATGCCGACCTCGGCTTCGACTGCTTCCCCCAGCATCCCGGCAGCGTTCGCCGGCCGGACGTCGCCTTCATCCGGATCGAGCGGATGCCGGAAGGTCCCAGCTCCGAGGGGTATGCCCACATCCCGCCGGACCTCGCCGCCGAGGTGATCTCGCCGAACGACCTCTGGCACGATGTGATGTCGAAGGTGCAGGAGTATCTGGAGGCCGGGGTCAAGCTGGTCTGGGTCGTCGATCCCGAGTCAAGGTCGGCCTTCATCTGTCGCGCCGACGGCAGCATTCGCCGTATTCCCGAGCCGGAAGAACTTTCGGGCGAGGACGTGATCCCGGGGTTCCGCTGCCCACTGTCTTCGATCTTTCCGAAGAAGACGGAACAGGAGCCGAAGGCGCAACCGCAGGCTGCCGCGCCGCCGATTTCGGAATGAAGGGAAAGGAGTCGCATCATGTGCGGGATCGTCGGATACACGGGGTCGCACGAGGCGGCGCCGATCCTGGTCGGCGGGCTGCGTCGGCTGGAATATCGCGGATATGACAGCGCCGGGATCGCGACGCTCGATCGCGCGGGCCTGGTGGTGCGCAGGCGCGCGGGGCGGGTGCGGGCACTCGAGGAGCTGCTAGACACCGAGCCGGCGCCCGGGGCCTGCGGGATCAGCCACACGCGATGGGCGACCCACGGGCCGGCCACGGATCGCAATGCGCACCCGCACGTCGGCGGGCGCGGCGGCTCGCCAACGGTGGCCGTCGTGCACAACGGCGTCATCGAGAACCATTCGGCGCTGCGGCGCGAGCTCGAGGCGCAGGGGTTCGCCTTCGCCAGCCAGACCGACACCGAGGTCATCGCCCACCTGATCGCCCGCGAGCTGGAGTCGACCGACGACCTGTTCGCGGCCGTGCAGCGCGCCCTGACGCGGCTCGAGGGAACCTATGGCCTGGGCGTGGTCAGCCCGAACCGGCCGGGCGAGGTGATCGGGGCCCGGTTCGGCAGCCCGCTGGTGGTCGGCCTGGGCGAGGGCGAGCACCTGCTCGCCAGCGACCCGGTCGCCATCGCGCCCCACACGGCGCGGGTCGCGTTCCTCCAGGACGGCGAGGTGGTGCGCCTGACCCCGCACGACTTCGAGATGCGGCACATGGAGCACGGCCCGATCACGCCGAGGGTCGACCGGCTCGACTGGAAGCCCGACGCCGTCGAGCTCGGCGGGCATGCGCACTACATGATCAAGGAGATCCGCGAGCAGCCCGAGACCGTGGTCGACGCCTGCCGCGGCCGGCTCCGTCGCGCCGAGGCGACCGCCGTGTTCGGCGGGCTGAATCTCTCGCACCGGCAGCTCCGCCGGGTGCGCCGGGTCGTCTTCGCCGCCTGCGGCACGAGCTGGCACGCAGCGCTCGTCGGCGAGTACCTGATCGAGCGCCTGGCGCACCTGCCCGTCGAGGTCGAGTACGCCAGCGAGTTCCGCTACCGCAACGCGCCCCTGGACGACCGCACGCTCGTGTTCGTGCTCAGCCAGTCGGGCGAGACCGCCGACACGCTGGGCGCCCTGCGCGAGGCGAAGCGGCGCGGGCATCCCACCCTGGCGATCGTCAACACCGTGGGCAGCTCGATCGCCCGCGAGGCGGACGGCGGGATCTACCTTCACGCCGGGCCCGAGGTCGGCGTCGCCAGCACCAAGGCGTTCTCGGCGCAGGTCGCGGTGCTGGCGCTGCTGGCCCTGTACCTGGGGCGCCTGCGGCACCTGTCGTTCCCCGACGGACTGGCGGTCGTCGACGCGATCGAGTCGGTCCCCGCGCTGATCGGCGAGGTGCTCAAGTCGGAGCCGCTCGTCGAGCGGGCGGCCTCGGAAATCGCCGGCGCACGCAACGCACTCTACCTCGGCCGCGACATCCACTTCCCCGTCGCGCTCGAGGGCGCGCTGAAGCTCAAGGAGATCAGCTACATCCACGCCGAGGGGTATCCGACGGCCGAGATGAAACACGGGCCGATCGCGCTGGTCGATCGCGAGACGCCCTGCGTGTTCGTTGCGCCGCGGGGGTCGCTGCACGCCAAGACCCTGAGCAACATCGAGGAGGTGCGCGCCCGCGAGGGCCGGATCATCGCCGTCGGTACCGAGGGGGATGACGCCGTCGCCGCGATCTCCGACGTCTTCCTGCCGATCCCCGACGCGCCCGAGGTGATCCAGCCGCTACTGGCCGTCGTCCCACTGCAACTGCTGGCCTACCACGTCGCGCTAAAGCGCGGCTGCGATATCGACAAGCCCCGCAACCTCGCCAAGAGCGTGACCGTAGAATAGCCGCGGCGGCCGGCCGCGCATCGCCCGGCGCGTGAAACGGCCCCCGAGACTGAAGGGTCTCGAGGGCCATGAGCGCGGCCGCGCCGGTGCCGATCGCGAGCGGTCGTCGCGCCGCGCCGGGCCTGGCCGATCAAGCGGCCGATGTCAGCCCTGCTCGTACTTGATCTCGAACGGGGCTCCGAGCATCTCCTTCCAGGTCTTCTTCTGCTCGTCGTTGAGCTTCGCCTCGACCTTGGCCAGGATCTTCTTGTTGAGCTCGCCCATCTTCTTCATCATGGCCTCGCGATCTCCCTGGGCCTCCTGGAAGATCTCGCGCCGCTCCGCATTGGCGTCCTGCTGGATCTGCTGGATGTCGGTCTTCTGGGCGTCGGTGAGGTTGAGCTTCTTGGCGACGTCGGGTTCGTTGAAGGCGTTTGCACCGCGGACCTGGTAGGCGATCTGCTTGAGCCGGCTAATCTGCTCGGGCTTGAGAAACCCGGCGGCGGCCTTGAGGGCCGAGGCCGAGATCTCGCGGTTGATCTCCATCATCTTGGCGCGGCGCTCCTGGGGCTCGACGTCGCCGAGACTCTGGAACTTCTCGCGCATCTCCTCGGACATCTTCTCGTCGAGTTCCTTGGCCTTCTCGACCTGCTTGTCGTCGAGCTTGAGCTCCTTCTGGACGCTCTCGTTGTCGAGCAGTCCGCTGTAGGTGCCCATGCGGGCGCCGAAGCCGCGCGGAGGTCCCTGCGCGGCGGCCGGGCCGGCGACAAGGGCGATCAGGCCGAGGCCCAGTATGGCGGTCAGGGTGGTCTTCATGGTGTCGGGTTCCTGGATCGAGATGGGGATCGATGAGTCGGGTCGGTCGTCGCGGGGGCTCGTGGCGGCTCGGCCGGCCCGCCCGGGCCGGACCCGGGCGGGCGCGAGGCGTCGGGCCTCAGTTGTTGCGGGGCGGATACACCACGTCGAAGTGCGAGCCGATCAGCCCGGACCAGGTCTTCTTCTGCTCGTCGTTGAGCTTCGCCTCGATCTTGGCCAGGGTCTGCTTGTTGAGCTCGCCCATCTTCTTCATCATGGCCTCGCGATCCCCCTGATTGTCCTGGAAGATCGACCGCCGCTCCTCGCCCGCCTCCTGCTCGATCTCCTGGATCGCGGTCTTCTGTTCCGCGGTGAGATTGAGCTTCCTGGCGACCTCAGGGTCGTTGAAGACCCGGGCGCCGCTCTGCTGGTAGGAGATCTGCTTGAGCCGGGTGATCTGCTCGGGCTTGAGGAACTCGCCGGCCGCCTTGACGGTCTCGGCGTTGATCTCTGCGGTGACCTCCTGCATCTTCTTCATCCGCTCTTCGCCCTGGAGATCCTGGACCGCCTGACGCGCCTCGCGCGCCTTCTCGCCCATCTTCTCCGCCAGTTCCTTGGCCTTCTCGACCTGCTGGTCGTCGAGCTTGAGCTCCTTCTGGACGCTCTCGTTGCCGAGGAGCTGGGCCATGCCGCCGCGGCCGAAGCCGCCGCGACCCTGCGCCGCCGCCGGGGCGGCGATGATCGCCACCAGCCCCAGTCCCATCAAGGTCCGGATCATCGTCTTCATTGCGTCAGTCTCCACGGGTGTCGGAATGGTGAGAACGGTCGGAAAGGAGGCGCACCCCACCGATCGGCGTGGTCCGTCGCCACGGCGAGCGATGGACGCACGGCGACCCATCAGGCCGGTGCCTGTAGTGAGTTAGCGACAAACCGGACCAATCGGCCCGATTCTCGTCCCAGAAAGCAAGGAACCGCCGCGAACCGCATGGGAACGCGGAAGGATGGGCGCGCGGAAGCCCGTCGACCCGATCGTCGCGGGCTCACCGGGACCGGGTTACTTCACGTCCTCTTCGATCAGCTTGAAGAAGTCGTCATCGGTGGGCGGCTTCTTGGCCGGCGCCGCCGGGCCCTGGAAGTGCTCGGGCACGGCGTCGTCGAATTCGGCCTCGTCGGCCGAGAGCCGCTCGATCGCGGCCGGCGCCCGCTTGGGCCGCTTGGGCTTGAGCCGGGCGTCGTCGGTATCCAGGCCGGCCAGGTCCATCAGCGAGGTTTTCGCCCGCTCCTGTACGACCTCGGTGTCGAGCTCCTTGTGCGAGTGCAAGAACGCCTCGGGCCCGGCCGGGTCGTACGCGATGGTGAACATGTGGCCGGCGATGCCGAACTGCTCGTCCGGCATCACGCTCTGCTCGGTGGCGATCCGCGCGCCGTTGACGGTCGTGCCGTTGGTGCTCCCCAGGTCGCGCACGTTCCACACGCCGTTGATCATCCGCAGCACGCAATGCTTGCCGGAGACGTTCTCGAAGTCGAGCCGGATGTCGCACGACGGCCGCCGGCCGACGACCAGCTCGCTCTTGTTCAGCGGGATCGGATCGCCTCCCCCCACCGGCTGCAAGATGCCCATGACCTCGGATCGGGGTCGCATGGCTCCTCCCTCGCGTCGAGAATGCGCCAGTCGTGCGCCGCGGCAAGCCGACATGCCATCGAGACGACCCGCATCTTACCAGCGCCCGATTTCGGCCCTCAAGGGCCGACCGCCGTCATCCCGCGCTTTGCGAATCGGCGCGCGGGCCTGGCATCGAGCGGGCCGTTTCGATAGCCTCGCGGCAGGCGAGGATCCCGATTTTCCATCCTCCCGGCGCGGTGCGCCGGGGTATTGGGGGAGGCAGCGACGATGTCGACAGGCGAGGACCGACGGGACTGGACGAGGCGGCGGGTACTGGCCGCCGGATGCGCGGCGGTCGGGGCGTTGGCGATGGGCGGCGCGGCCGACGCCGCGGCCGTGCGGTCGAGCGACGAGAAGTCCGGCGCGGACAGGCCGTTCAAGCTGGGATTGCAAAGCTACTCCCTCCGCGGCTACCGGACCGACGGTCATGCCGACGTCGCCAGGGCGCTGAAGGTCTCCGGCGAGCTGGGAATCCACTACTGGGAAGCCTATCCCGAGCACATCCCGCTGACCCACAGCCCCCAGCAGATCGAGGAGCGCAAGCGCCAGCTCAAGGATGCCGGTGTCACCCTGATGGGCTACGGGGTGGTGCACATGAGCAAGGACGCCGAGGCCAACCGCAAGTACTTCGAGTTCGCGAAGGCCATGGGTCTCAAGTACCTGTCGATCAGCCCCGACCCGGACGCCTTCGACGTGCTGGACAAGCAGGTCGAGGAATATGGGATCCCGGTGGGCATCCACAACCACGGGCCGGGCGACCGCTTCGCCAGGATCGAGACCATCGAGAAGGCCATCAAGGACCACAGCCCCAGGATCGGCTGCTGCGTCGACACGGGCCACTTCCTCCGCTCGCGCGAGGACCCCGTCCACGCGGTCGAGGTCTTCGGCCAGCGGGTCTACGGCGTCCATCTCAAGGACGTGAAGGACGCGAAGACCTTCACCGTGCTTGGCAAGGGGGATCTGCGGACGGTCGACCTGCTCAAGGCGCTGGCGAAGAACAGGTACGATTACTGCCTGGCGATCGAGTACGAGGAGAACCCCGAGGCCCCCGAGGCCGATATCCGGGCCTGCATCGCCGAGACCCACCGGGCGATCGCCGAGGCCTGCAAGGGCTGAGAACCGTCACCCAGGAAGCATCGGCGCATCCTCTCGAAGTGACCGGCCAGGGCGACCGGGGCGGGCGCGGGACGGTCGGGGCGATTGCCACGAACCCGTCCCGGCGCGTCCCGGCGGCCGGGGCAAATGGACTCGGCGCCGCGGCGCGTCCTGCTACACTGGGTCCATCGGGATCGGGGTGCGCCGTCGGGCCGGGGGACACGTCGACAATGAAGATCGGACAGGGCGGCGCGGCGCCGGCGGCGGCAGCCCCGGCCCGGGACATCGAGGTCGTCGCCTCCGGCGGGCTGACGCTCCGGGGCCGATGGTGGTCCCGGCCCGACCCGCGCGGCACGCTGGTCATCGCGCACGGATTCGGTGAACACGGCGGTACGTTCCGCCATGTCGCCGAGTTGCTCGGCCCGGCGCTGGGGATGGACGTCGTCGCCGTCGACTTCCGCGGCCACGGCCGCAGCCCCGGGCGTCGCGGCGTCGTCCGCCGCTACGACGAGCTGACCGACGACCTGCACCGCGTCCTGGAATGGACCGCGCGCCGACATCCCGACCTGCCGCGGTTCCTGCTCGGCCACTCCAACGGCGGCCAGGTCGCCTTGCGGTCGGCGCTGGCGAACCCGGCCGCCGTCGACGGCCTGATCGTCTCCAACCCGGCCCTCCGGATTGCCCTGCCGATCCCACCGCACAAGCTGAAGCTGGGCCGGTTCTTGCTCAGGCACGCCCCGTGGATCACGCTGAACAGCCCGATGCGGGTCCACCTGCTGACCCGCGATCCGGAGATCCAGCGCGAGCACCGCGCCGACCGCCTGCGGCACCACCGGATCAGCGCCCCCCTGTTCTTCGGTATGGTCGACGGCGGCGAAATGCTGCTGGCCCGCGCGGCGGAGATCCGCGTCCCGACCCTGCTGATCGTCGGCGGCCAGGACCCGGTCGTCGACCCCGCCGCGGCCCGCGAGCTTTACGATCGCCTCGGCGGCGACGACAAGACGATGCTGCTCTACCCGAAGATGCTCCACGAGCCGCTCAACGAGCTCGGCCGCAAGCAGGTGCTCGACGACGTGGCGCGCTGGATCGAGGGCAGGTTGGATCGCTGATCGGGATTCCTCGCTTTGAAAATCCGAAAGTGCACTGACCGCGCGTTGCCACGGATTCCAGCACATTCCTGCGCGTCAACCGCTCCGAATTGACAACTTCCGCGAAGCCGCGATCCCAGGCCCCGGCCGGGCGCTCACCCCCATCCTTGGCACCCGGCGAGCCAGGTCACATCCATCCGCTGCCCTCCAGAAACCGTTCCGGTTTTTCTGGCGATGCCTCGCCCGAGCGGCCGACCCCATTGTACCAGTAGAATAACACAATGGGACAAGGTCCGCCCCAGTCCCGATTGTCGGAGGACCGTCGACCGGGGCAACGGCTGTTCATCTCGACCGGATGACACGATCGGACACGGAGGTCATGATGAGATCCGTCCGTCGACAGAATGGGGTTGGCAATCGCTGGAAGGGGAGGATTCGACCGGTTCTCGTTCGCCGCGGGGAAGGAAGCGGGCGGGGATGGGTCCTTCGGACGTTGCTGACCGCGCTGGTCGCCGTCCAGCTATCTCTATCGGGCTGCTACAGCCCGCCCCGACGCGTGGCGGAGTTGCTCGTGACCCCTTCCGCCGCGGAGGTGCCTCCTGTACCGACAGGCCAGTCCGCCAGGGCCAGGCGGACGGACTCGCCCTGGAAGGTCGCCGGCGACCTGGATCCAGCCGACGTCCTGGGCCAGGGACGTCGAGTCGTGGTGACGCAGTTCGACGTCGAGTTCGTCGATCTCCAGTTCCAGCCGCCGCTGCCGCGTCAGCTCCGGTTCGGGCCGACGCTGGTCTCTCCGAACCTGATCCACATGGCGGTTCGCCTGATCGGCCCGTGCCGGAAATACACCCCGATGGCCGAAGAACAGCAGCGATTGCTCGCCACGGAGCTCTACAATGCCTTCGTCGGAAATCTCCGATCGCGCGGGGTGAACCTGCTGCCGCGGGAAGCCCTGCAATCGAGCCCCGCGTATGTCGAATCGCGTCGCGGGGCCACGGTCCGGTCGTCGCCGCTGATGGTCCTCAACGTGGTGGGAAGCGACACGGGGACCGTGCTCCACACGCGGACCGTGGCAGCACCGGGCCTGTGTGTCCCTCGAGAGTGCCTGCATGGCAATTCCACGGTCGATACGCGAATCCTGCGCGAGGCAGGTGCCGACGCAGCACTGGCCGTGCGACTGCGAGTCGGCCTCTTCCGCGGCAAACCGGCGATGGAGCAGCGGAGCACGATCCGATTGACCACCTGCGACGGATCGACGACACTTCGTGCGTGTCACTCGCTGGTGTCCGACCTCGTGGTGACGACGCACTCGCGATTCCGGCCAATTGTGGGATGGATCCAGCAGGTCGATGCCGGAGCGTTCTCCGGCGAGCTGACGGCCATGGTCCCGACGTTCCTCGACCTGGCCCTGTCGGAGTCGAAACCGTGAACCCGCTCGCGCGGGACGATATCGCGGCCGGCGTGCGGGTGATCGCACGAGATCCGATCGATCCCGGAGTCTTCAGCCTGCCGTCATCGAGTCCGGAGGTTTGCCCTGACTCCATGTTCGCGATCGACCGGAAGGATCCGACGCCGCTCCATGCCCAGCTCGATCGGGCGATTCGCGTCGCGATTGCGACGGGGCGGCTGAACGTGGGGGACAGGCTGCCGACGGTGCGGCAAATGGCGGTCGACCTTAAGATCAACGCCAACACGGTGGCGAAGGTCTACGGCGAGCTCGAGCGTTTCGGCGTGCTGGAGACGCGCCGGGGAGTGGGGACGTTCATCCGTCAGGACACGGCGCGTGCGACCTCGCCGCCGGATCGCGAGCGGATGCTGTCGGAGCTAGCCGATGGCTTCCTGGCCGGTTCCGCCGCGCTGGGATTCTCGGCGGACGAGGCGATCAACTTCCTTAGAGCGCATTGCAGATGGATGGCTCACGGTGGGGCCGGGCCGGCCAGGAGTCTGTGCCGGCAGGGCTCCGAGCCCCCGTCAGGGGGCGATCGGACGTAGCCGGGGGGCGTCAGCCCCCCGGGACCGGGCTCGGACCGC
>DAIDHB010000159.1 GCA_027452145.1 Planctomycetales bacterium | reverse complement strand
TTCCGGTACAGGGCATACGACCCAAACCGAGTGACGAACAGATCCGGCCGGCCGTCGTTGTCAACGTCGCCAACCGCCACGCCATGCCCGTAACCGCCGGCGAACCGAGCGAGGCCCGAGCGGTCGGTGGCGTCCTCGAACGTCCCGTCGCCACGGTTCCGGTACAACCGGTCGCCGAACGGCGCGGCCGGCCGGGGCGGAAACGGGCCGCCCTGGACGGCGTAAATGTCGAGCCGGCCGTCACCGTCGTAGTCCAGCAGCGCCACCCCGCCGCTCATGGTCTCGGGAAGCTGATGCGCCGGGGTCGCACCGTTTTCGAACAGGAAGTCGAGCCCGGCGGCCTCGGCATCATCGCGGAAATCGACGCGCGCGGCCGGATTCGCGGGCCGGCCGCCTTCCGCGATCGCGGGCATCGCGCCGACGACCCCGGAAAGCCGCGTGCCAGGCGGTTCGGGGCACGCCTCGGGCAGGGACCGCTCGAGTCGGGCGATCCGATCGCGGATCGACGGATCGTCGGGATGGCGCTCGGCCGCGATCGCCAGAAAAGCCTGGGCTTCGAAGCGGCGGCCGAGCAACTCCGCCAGCCCGGCGAGCTCGAGCGCATCGACCCGGAAATCGCTGGCAACCCGGTTCGCATAGAGTCGCCGGGCGCGGTCGAGCTCGGACTTGCGCTGGCGGAGCTCGGCTGCACGCGCGGGCCGATTCGCCAGTATCGCCAGCTCCGAGAGGCGCTCGATCGCGGCCGTGTCGCCGGGTTCGCGCGCCAGGTGGGCCTCCAGGATCGTCCGCTCGAGTTCGCGATCGTCGCGGCGCGCTGCGAACCAGGCGCGGGCATGCGCGAGCCGCCCGGCCGGCAGGTCAGCGGCCGCCAGGTGGCCGGCGGCCTTGACGGCCAGCTCGAAGTCGTCATCCACCATGGCCAGCTCCAACGCGGTCGACCAGACGACCGGGTCGTCGGGCCGCGAGGCCGTGCACCGCTCCAGCCAGCGCCTGGCCTCGTCGAGCTTCCCGTCGCGGAGGGCGAGATTGGCACGGCCGAGCCAGACTCGATCATCGTCCGGCGCGGCGGCTTCGGCCTGATCGAGAAGCGTTCGCACCCGGCCGACGGCGTAGACTTCCAGGTCGAGCGAGAGGTGCGCACGAAGGTTGGTGATGGCCGGGTCCGAGGCGGCTCCCCCGGTGCGACGGTATTCCTCCCAGTTCCGCTCGATGAGGGCACGGGCCTCGTCGAGCCGTCCCTGCTGCCAAAGAAGCTGCATCAGGTCGTGGCGGATCTCGACTGCGAGCGGGCCGGGCCGGGCGAGTGCCTCCCGGAACACCCGCTCGGCCTCGGACAGCCGGCCGCGGTCCATCTCGGCCTCTCCACGCCTCTGCGCCCCCTCCTCGGCCTGCGGACACCCGGCTGGGATCCTTGAAAGGGCAGCGACCGCCGCGTCGAGCCGGCCCGCCTCCTGCTCACAGATGCCCAGGAGCAGCTCCGGCTCTCCGCGGTCCGGCCACCACGTCACCAACCCGGCCGGCCGCTGTCGCGCCTCGCCATATCGCCCCGCTGCGACAGCGCGGCGAGCCTCCGACAGCCTCGCGCCGTACCACAGCTCCGACGCCGCCCATCCCAGTAGGCCCAGAGTCGCCGCCACGAGACCGCCGGTGATCACGACGTGCCCCCGAGGCCGACGCCCCGCTGGCTTCCGGGTGACCGGGGATGTCGTGACCCGCGGACCAGTCATCCCGCCCCCCGTCGCCTCGCGGTCCGCATCCGATGACGGCGGGTCCGGACCGAGCCGTGCACATCGCTCGCTCGTGTGGTGGATCAGGAGATGACACAGGCTCTTGACCATTCCTCTCACTCCCGATAGCCTATCGTACCGTTCGGCTCAAGACCATTTCGCATCCTTGGAAACTCTCATACATTGCATTGACAGCGAGAGGAACGACGATGAGATTCCGGACCATGTTCGCCGGCCTTGCGATCCTCACAGCAACCTGCGGTACGTTCCCCGGCTGCTCGTCCGAGCCTCCCGGCACCGACGTCCCGGTTGGAAAGCCGCTCTCAGCGGAACAACAGAAGGAGGAGCAGAAGAAGATCATGGAGGGCATGAAAGGGATGTACCAGGGCGCACCCGGCGCCCCGCTCAAGAAGGAGTGATCCTGCCTGATTCGCGAGCCCGCTGATGCTTTCCGGTCGGTCCGGGAGGGCGAGGCTCCGTCCGAGCCGCGGGGAGAGGCTC
>DAIDHB010000158.1 GCA_027452145.1 Planctomycetales bacterium | reverse complement strand
AACGGGCCGTGGGCTGGTACAAGGAATGCCGTCGGCTGGCCACGCGATACGAGAAGCTGGCGGTCAACTACCTGGCGTTCTGGTTGGTCGCCATGATCGAGAGGTATCTCCGCTTGTTGGGTTTGCCAGACAGAGCCTAGTTGCGCTCGTCCACCTCGGAGTTGAGCCAGTTGAGGAGCCGCGAGCCGAGGGACTCCTTTTCCTGGCGGCGGGTCTCGTCGTCCTCGAGGAAGCGCTGAAACTGGTTGGTCTGGATGACGACGACCTGCTTGAACGCGTCCTTGATGCACGCGGCCGGGTCGTAGTCGGCGATCTCGAAGCCCTGGAGAGCGTTGTTCTTCTGGCGATACTCGACCTTCAGGGGCCCGGTCCGGCCGGCGGAGAGCCACAGACGCGCGGACTGGCCCGCGGGCAGCTCGACAACGGCGATCCGGCTATCCTCGTAGGTCACCACCAGGTCCCGGACAGTCTCGCTCGTCTCGTTGACGATCTGGACGCACGCCCTGGGGCGAGTCCAGCGGCGGACGCCGACCTCGACGGCCACCAGCAGGCCGGCGATGACCGTCAGGGCGATGATCCACCGTCGTCGCGGCATGGCGGTCGACCCTGGAACGACTGAAGCGACATCGAACCCATCAACCTGGCCCAATAGCGATCCGTGGCGAATCCGACGAAGACGGCAACCGCGAAAAACGCGAAACGCGCGAAAAAGAGATCGGCCAGGACGACGGCGAGTGGGCTCCTGATATCATCTCAATTTCGCGTTTTTCGCGTTTTTCGCGGTTAAATCCGAGGTTTTTCAACCTGCGGCCCGGCCGGCTCACATCGCGTCGATCTCGGGCGACGCGCCGTAGTTGGCGCGGTATCGGTTGCGGAACTGGTCGATGGTGTAGCCGTGCTGCTGCGGCCCGCGGTGCTCGATGGCGTAGACGGCCGTGAGCGCGGCGACGCGGCCGACGACCGGCCAGGGCCAGCCGCGCCGCATCCCCAGCACAAAGCCGGCGCGGAAGGCGTCGCCGGCGCCGGTGGGATCGACGACCGCCTCGGGCTTCGCCGGGGGGATCTCGAACTCCTGATCCTGCGCGGTGATCAGGGCCCCGGCCTCGCCGCGCGTCATGACGGTGATCGGGACCATCCGGCGCAACTCGGCCTCGGCGACGCCCAGCTTGTCGGCCATCATGCCGAACTCGTAGTCGTTGCCCGCCAGGATCTTGGCGCCGCGACAGCCCTTCTCCAGGTCGGCACGCTCGAGCCGCGGGAGCTGCATCGACGGATCATAAAGGTAGGGGATTTTCGCCTCGTGGCACTCGGCCGCGTAGCGGTTCATCGCCACCGGGTCATTGGGCGCGATCAAGACGAGGTCGCCCGGCGTGGCGCCGGCCTCGAGGATCGAGATCGTCGACGCCTGCGCCATGGCACCAGGGTAAAACGCTGTGATCTGGTTGTCCTGGAGATCCGTGTTGATGAAGCAGGATGCCGTGTGATCGCCGGCGATGACCTTCACGGCCGAGCAATCGACGCCGTGGCGCTCGAGCCAGGCGCGGTACTCGGCAAAATCCTCGCCGACGCTGCCGACCAGGACCGGCCGCTCCCCGAGCAGCCCCATGTTGAACGAGATGTTCGCGCCCGTCCCGCCCCTGAGCCGTGTCAGCGAGTCGACCAGAAACGACACGCTCAGCACGTGCATCTTGTCCGGCAGGATGTGATCCCGGAACCGTCCCGGGAAAACCATGATGTAGTCGTAGGCGATCGAGCCGGTCACGAAGATGCGCATCAAGGAACCTCGGCGGGTATTCACCGGCGGGTTCGATCCCCGCCCGGATTCGCGGCCCCCGAAACGCCGGGGGGTGCTCAAAATCCCTTTCAGGGTTGGCCCTGTGTGCCGGGATGTCAAGCCCTCTTGCCTCGGAGCCTCCGACACCCGCCATCGGTTCCCCGCCTCGACGCCCGCTGCGGCCCATCCACCACGCCCACCCCCTGCCCAGTGAAACCAACCACGCGCGCAAGCGTGTTCGGATTGTACGGGATTTTCCAACTGGGTTAAAGAGGGCAATCGCGGGCGGTCGATGTGAGGAGCACGGCGTTCGCTGCCCGATCGTGGTCGCGCCGGAGCCGACCTGGAATCGACGGACACCCTGAGTGACTTCATTCAGTGCGCGGCGGGGATCGGGAGGAACCGACCCCGTTCGCAGTCCGAGGCGCGGCGACGTCCCGAGGTGGAGGAGGGTACCCGACATGCGCATCCCGAGACGGTGGGCCAACCTCCTGCTAGGAGTCGGCTGTAGCGGCCTTGTGGGATGCAGCCAGACGGGGTGGATGCGGTCGGCCGACCCGTCGGACATCAAGACGGTCGCCTCGATCAACGGCAAGCCGGTGGCGACCGTAACGGGCGAGCCCGGCACCGGGACAGCCCGGCACGAGGACAACGAGGACACCGCGCCGCGACCGGCGACGGGTTCGCGGATCTCGGGACGGGTCGTCGACGAGGAAGGTCAGCCGGTCGCGAATGCGATGGTCCGGCTGGGCGTCGGCGGATCGTCGGGCGGGCGGGTGAATTTCGCGACGACCGATCGCTCGGGCGCCTTCACGTTGCACCGGCTGCGGCCGGGCGTCAATTACACGCTGATCGCCGAGTCGCAGGGCGAGGACGGCATGCTCTCGGGCCGGGTGCAGTCGCGGGCGCCCCGCACTGATGCCCAGATCACGATCTCCGCGCGGGACCGCGAGACCGAGGCCGAGCCCCGGGGCAAGGTCCTGGCGGCGAAGATGCGCTCGGCACTGTTCCCCGACGAGGGGACCGACGGCTTTCCGGGGACGGTCCATTCCCGCGTTGCGGCGGCGCCCGAGGGTCGTCAGGAATCGGCGCCGGCGGCGGCCGAGTCGGCGAGGTGGACTCCGCGGATGCCGCACCTGCTGGCGGCCCGGTCGTCCGCCAGGTCGTCGTCCGATCCGGGGCGCGGCGGAGGGAGCGACCAATCGCGTCCGGCGTCCGACCGGAGCCGGGGCGTCGCGGCCGGCAACGACGGGCGGGATGGACCGCCGCAGCCCGAGCCCATCGCGGCGACGGGCGACGACGAGGGCGAGAACCCGCTGCCGCCGGCGGGCGAGGCCCGGGCGGTGCTGGCCTCGCGCGGTCCGGGCCGGGCGTCGCGAGCCCACGACGAGGGCCTGCGCCGGAGTTCCGACGCAGCCGCCGAGTCGTCCTCCGACGGGGTCGCGCCGGCATCGTACTCGCGGGACGGGGACGAGGCCGACGGCGAGCAGGCCGTCATCCGGCCGCGCCGGGCACCGGCGTTCCGGCCCGGGGATCGCTCGGTGTCGTCACGATCGGCGCGCCCGGTCGAGCGCCGGGGATCGGCGGACGCGGTCGATCCGGAGATGCCGGCCGGCGAGGGCGCCGCTCCGCCGGTGCGTCGGAAGAAGCACAAGACGACCTGGCGCGAGCTGGCGATCAGCCCGGACGATGTGCCTTACGACGAGGCGCTGCGACGCAGTTCGATGGACGAGGATGACATCGCCGAGGACCAGGGGGTCGTCCGTGCGGTCATCCCCCAGGAGGGCGATCGTGCGCCCGAGCGTAAGCGACAGCCCGAGCCTCAAGCGGAGCCGCAACCCGAGCCCGGGACCCAGCCCCCGTTCCAGCCTGCTCCGGTAGAAAAGGGCCGGCAGACGCCGCCTGCCCGGCCCGCGCGTCGGGGTGAGCCCTCGACCGCGGCGTCTCGGAGATCGGTACGGCACGCACCGTCCCGATCGCCCGTTCCGGCCGAGGGGATTTGCCGGCTGGATGCAGGAGGGCGGCGGATCGTGGACCTCCAGCTCCCGGGTCTCGACGGCCGGATGATGTCGATCAAGGACTTCGACGCCGACGTGATCATCCTGGATTTCTGGGGAAGCTGGTGCCGCCAGTGCGAGAAGTCGATCGAGCACCACCGGCAACTCCAGGAGGAGCTGGGCCGGAAGGTCCAGGTGATCGGCATCGCCTGCGAGAAGAGCGACGACCCCGAGGCTCGCCGCAAGCTGGCCGCGGCGGCGACCCGCCGGCTGGGGATCAATTACCCCGTGATGGTCACCGGCATGCAGGGCTCTTGCCCGGTGCAGCGGGCGCTCCGCGTGCAGTTCTACCCGACAATGGTCGTGCTCGACCGCGAGGGCAACATCCTCCAGTTCGAGCAAGGAGCCATCGACGCTACCCTGAGCCGGATCGACCGCGCGGTCTCCGCGCGGGTCGAGCGGCCGTGAGGGCGAACCAGCGACGTGAGTCGCCGGGTCATGGCTGAAGAGAAAGCACCCGGCGACTGACGTCGCCGGTTCGCCGAATTCAGGCCAGGCCGACGATCCGGCCCTCGGCGTCCACGTCGATTCGCTCGGCGGCCGGGCGCTGGGGCAGTCCGGGCATGCGGACGATGTCGCCGGTGAGTGCGACGAGGAACCCGGCGCCGGCGGCGATCTCGACGTCGCGGACGGTGAGCGTGAATCCGCGGGGCCGGCCGCGAAGCTTCGGGTTGTCTGAGAGCGAGTCCTGGGTCTTGGCCATGCAGATTGGCAGCTCGCCATAGCCCAGTCGTGCGGCCTTGCGGAACTTGGCCGCGGCGGCGGGCAGGATCGAGACCCCGTCGGCGCCGTACATCACGCGGGCGATCTGCTCAATCTTCCGCTCGGGCGCCCAGTCGAGCGGGTAGAGCGGGCGCAGTGGGGTCTCCGGCGCCGAGGCGGCCGCGACGACCTTTTCGGCCAGCTCGACGGCGCCCCGGCCGCCCTGGCCGAAGACATCCGCCGTGGCACAGGGAACATTCCGCCCGGCGCAGTAGCGATGGACGACCGCCAGCTCCTCTTCCGTGTCGGCGGTGAAGCGGTTGACCGCGACCAGGGTCGGCTTGCCGAAATTCGCGGCGCTATCCAGGTGGGCGGCGAGGTTCTCGAGGCCCTTCTCGACGGCCGACGGATTGGATTCCTTGAGCGCGTCGAGCTCGACGCCGCCGTGCATCTTGAGCGCGCGGGTGGTCGCCACCAGCACGATCGCCGCCGGATTCAGACCCGCCGCGCGGCACTTCAGGTCGAAGAACTTCTCGCCGCCGAGGTCGAAGGCGAAGCCGGCCTCGGTGACGGCGTAGTCGGACATCGCCATCGCCATCCGGGTGGCGAGGACCGAGTTGCACCCGTGCGCGATATTCGCGAACGGCCCGCCGTGGATGAACGCGGGGGTCGACTCGGCCGTCTGCACCAGGTTCGGCAGGATCGCCTCGTTCAGGATCGCCGCCATCGAGCCGGTGACGCCGATCTCGCCGGCGCGGACCGGCTGGCCGTTGTTGGTGTAGCCGACGAGGATGCGGTCGATCCTCGCGCGAAGATCGGCCGGCGAGCTCGCCAGGCAGAGGATCGCCATGACCTCGCTGGCCGCCGTGATGTCGAAGCCCGTCTCGCGGGGCACGCCCTGCGAGCTGCCGCCGAGCCCGACGATGACGTTCCGCAGCGCGCGGTCGTTCATATCCAGTGCGCGCTTCCACAGGATCCGGGTCGAGTCGAGGTCCAGGTCGCCGAAGTGCAGGCGGTTGTCGATCGCCGCGGCGAGCAAATTGTGCGCGGCGGTGATCGCGTGGAAATCCCCGGTGAACTGGAGGTTGATCGTGTTGGACGGCTCGACGCGGCTAGCGCCGCCGCCGGTCGCGCCCCCCTTGCGGCCGAACACGGGTCCCATCGACGGTTGCCGCAGCGCCAGCGCCGCATTCTTGCCGATCCGGCGCAGCCCCTGGGCCAGTCCGATCGAGGTGGTCGTTTTCCCCTCGCCCGCGGGCGTCGGCGTGATCGCCGAGACCAGGATCAGGCGGCCACGGGGCCGCGACGCCTCGGCCTGGTGCAACGCCTCCAGTCGCACCTTGGCCTTGTCGCGGCCATAAGGCTCGAGATGGTCGGGGTCGATCTTCAGCTCGGCGGCGACTTCGGCGATCGGCCGGAGCCCGGCCTGCTCGGGTTGGGACATGCTCGGATTTCCTTCACTTCACGATGCGGTTTCTCGTCGGCCGGCCGCATGCCTCGCGGCCGCACGCCTCGCGGCCGGGATCGCGATGATAGAACTGTCGGCCCGCGAGCATCGGAGGCGCCCGATCAAGGTTAGCAGAGCGCCCGGTCGGATCGCCAGGTCAGAGGCGAACGGGGTTGATGCCGGGCAACAGGGTGGATACCAGGCCGGGCCCGGACAATTCCGGATTTCAATTGGTCTGGATCATCTTGTATCTGGCGCCGATGCCGGAATCCTTCGTGGGGATGATGCGATGGCCGCCGGTGAGTCGCCATTCCCTGAGCCGGGGCGGGGTGATGAGAGCGGCGAGGACCGCCATCCCGCTCGCGACGGTGTAGCGGGGAGGATCCGGGACACCCCACGCTCCGAGCAGGACCACGACCGCCAGACCGACCAGGAGCGAACAGGCCGGCGCGACCAACACGCGGTCGAAGCTCGGGATGATCCAGCGATTGGTCAGAATGCGAGCCTCGAGAGGCAGGGGCCCGACGTAGCCCTGGACGTACCCACCCAGCCGTAGGACGGAGGAGACGAGCATGGCCAGGATGAATCCAACCGCGGAGATTCCCTGGCGCGCTGTGGGATCGGTTACGAGCGACACCAGGGCATAGAACCACCAGCACCCGAGTGCCGTCCCCAGGAGCGCGTCGATGCGCCGGACGCCCGGACAGTGGATCACATCGCCCATCATCCGATCGTGGGGCCAGCCGCACGGCTCTCGATGGGCCCCGAAGAATTCCATCAAATTGGCTACAAAGAATCCCTTCGAGAAAGGAGTCTGCATGGGCCGGGCCTCACCCAGCGGGTGCCACGGGAACCGCGCGAGCGCCCGACGGAGGCCCTCGTAGGCCAAGGCGTAGGTCGCGGCCAGGACGACCAGGCAGGCGATCGGCTCGCGCCAGGTCCATACCGCCAGGCCCAGGCCGAACGCCGTCCCGTAGGCGTATCCGCGCGACCGGGTCAACCAGAGGCTCAGGTCGACGACCATCAGGTGGACGAGCAGGAACGTGCACAGGAGCTGAGGCGCCAGCGACAGGGGCAGGAGGTTGCAGATCAGGATCGACGGGCCGAGGAATAGCCCGTCCTCCCAGACGAGCTCGACCGGTCCCAGCGGCAGCGGCTTGCGATAGGTCCACGGGGTCAACTCGAGCCAGGCGCGATAGCCGGGACGGAACACCGGGTGGAACAGGAGGACGCGGAGCAATCCGTGTTGGATCACCACGGAAAATAGCAGGATGTAGATGATGAACCAGAACCTCGGAGGAAGGTTCTGGCCAAGGCGAGACTCGGCCCAGGACAGGAAAACGAACAGCCCCAGGATCGCGCCGAAAAAGACGGTCAGCGCCAGGAATCCCGTCGGCAGGACGAGCCGCGCCCGGGCCAGAACCGGCTTCCTCATCGGCCGAACTCCTGGAGATAGGTCTCCAGCTTGCGCGACGCCTCGGGGAACACGAACCGCTGGATCACCTCGTCGAGCGGGCCGCGGATGCCGGAGACGCGCTGGAGGCCGTCGAGCGTGTCGAACGCCAGGACCTCGCCGTCGTGAAGCACGATGATCCGCGTGGCGATCTCCTGGACCAGCTCGGGGACGGGGCTGGTCAGGACGATGGTCCGGTCCCGCCGGCGGCCGTGGTGCTGGACGATCCGCTTGAGGGCCAGGATTCCCGCGGGGTCCAGCCCGCCCGAGAATGGCTCGTCCAGCAGCAGAAGCGGCGTTTCCGGGATCAGGGCCGAGGCCAGCGCGATCTTCTTCAACTGTCCGGCCGAGTAGCCGATGATCGGGCTGTCTCCCTTCTCGGCCAGGTCGAACAGGTCGAGGATCTGGTCGACGTGGCTCATCAGCCGCTCGTCCTCGATGTCGTAGAGCCGGCCGACCGAGAGCAAGAACTCGCGGCCGGTGCGGGCCGAAGGCAGCCACGGCTTGTCGGGGAGATACACGGTCATCCGCCGGATGGCCAGTTCGTCGTCCTCCGACCCGCGCCGCTTCAATCCATCGATCCAGACCTCGCCCTTTTGCGGCGACAGCACCCCGGCCATCACGCCCAGCAAGGTCGATTTCCCCATGCCGTTGGGCCCGAGGATCACCACAACCTCGCCGCGCTCGATGCGCAGGTTGATCCCGCGGAGCACGGGGCGTACCCCGTAATGCTGCGTGATGTTGATGAGCTCGATCACCGAGGAGTCCCGGGGTGGATGGGGAGAGTTTGGCGGCCTCGCAGTTTTTTCCGGGAAGGAGGGTCGTCGGAACCGTAGATCAGGGCTCTCAGATTGTCAGACGGCCTCGCAGTGTCAAGCTGAGAGTCTGTCCCGGTAGCCCACGAAGTGGGCGTCAGGACGTAGCCGGGGGGCGCCAGCCCCCCGGAACGCCATGCGACCCCTCATCTCCCCGCCATCAGGTCACCCTCCCGGCCGCGACCCCGCGTGGCGGGGTCGCGGCCGGGAGGGTCCGTCGAGAGGATGGAGGGTGTGACGCGGCGGTCCGCCTCCGGTCCGGGGGGCTGACGCCCCCCGGCTACGCCCGGTCGCCCCCTGACGGGGGCTCTGCAATGCCTCCGACTCGGACTCTCAAGGCTTCAGGTACTTCGCCAGCCAGTCGTGCACCTCGTGCCACCACACGACGCGATTGGCGGGCTTCGTGATCCAGTGCCCCTCGTCCGGGAACCAGACATAACGGCTGGGCACGCCCCGGCGCTGGAGCGAGGTGAACATCCCCAGGCCCTGCGCGTCCGGGACGCGGAAATCCAGGGCGCCGTGGATCACCAGGGTCGGCGTCTTGAAGTTCATCGCGAACAGGCTGGGCGACCGCTCGCGGTAGTGCTCGGCCCTGTCCCACGGCGGCCCGCCGAACTCCCACTCGGGGAACCACAGTTCCTCCGTGGTGCCATACTCGCTCACCAGGTCGAAGACGCCGGCATGGCTGATCAGGGCCTTGAACCGGTCGGTATGCCCGGCGATCCAGTTGACCATGAACCCGCCATACGAACCGCCCAGTGCGGCCAGGCGCGATTCGTCCAGATAAGGGTAGGTCTTGATCGCGTGATCCAGTCCCTTCATCAGGTCGTCGAAGACGAGCCCGGTCCAGTCCTGGCTGATCTGGTCAGTGAACTTCTGGCCGTAGCCGGTCGACCCGCGCGGGTTGATCGCCACCAGGGCATATCCCGGCGCGGCGAATAACTGGTAGTTCCAGCGGTTGTGCCACTCGTCGTGCCAGGCACCCTGCGGCCCGCCGTGGATCAGGAAGACCACCGGGTACTTCTTGCCCGGCTGGTATCCCGGCGGTTTCATCACCCAGCCGTGGACCTCGTCGCCGCCGGCGCCCTTGAAGGCGAAGCCCTCGAGCTTCGGCAGGTCGAGCTGGGCGAGCAGCTCGGCATTGTGATGGGTGAGCTGGGCCAGGCCCGAGCCGTCCGGATTGGCGGTATAAACCTCAGCAGGCGCCGCCGCGTTGTGGCGAGTGAAAACCATCTTGCCGGTCTTCGGGTTGACCTGGAGCGCGGACTGGACGCCGCCGGTGACGAGCCGGGGCGGATTGGCCGGTGCGACGGGCGTGGAAGTCGGGTCGAACGTCAGCTCGACGATCGGCTCGGTCCCGTTGTCGTCGATGATCGCGAGGATCTGCATGGGCTTCGGGCCCCACGCGAATCCCTGGACCGGGCGGTCGAGCGTTTTGGTCAGCTCGTGGGCCGTCCCGCTCTGCCGGTCGAGGACCTTGAGCACCCACTGGTCCGACTCGAACCCCGCCCGCGCCTGGCTGACGTAGGCGAGCCACTTGCCGTCGGGCGAGTACGCTGGCTGACCGTCGGCCCCCTTGTTGGCCTCCGTCAGGTTCTTCGCCTCGCCGCCGTCGACGGGGACGACCCAGATGTCGGTGTTGGTCGACCAGGCGGCCTCGTGGGAGGGCTCGGCGGTGAAGGCGAGCTCCTTGCCGTCGGGCGACCAGGCGATGTCGGACGAGCCGCCGAACGGGGCAGGGGGGGTGTTCACCTCGAGCTTCGGGGTGATGTCCTTCGCCTCGCCCGTCTTCGCGTCGGCGACGAACAGGTGGCTGCGCTTCCCCTCGTCCCAGGCGTTCCAGTGGCGGATCATCAACCGATCATACGTGCGGACCTTGCTTTTGGAGGCTTCCTTCTCCTTGTCCTTCGCGGCGGTCTGCTCGGGGGTCTGGCCGGGGAAGACCTCGGCCGTGAAGGCGAGCTTGCCGCCGTCGGGCGACCAGAGCGGGTTCGAGACGTCGACCGCGAGCTTGGTCAACTGGCGCGGCTCGCCGCCGTCGACCGGGAGCAGCCAGACCTGCGACGAGCCCCCTCGGCTGGAGACGAAGGCGATCGCCTTGCCGTCGGGGCTCCAGCGCGGACTGTTGTTTGTGCCAGGCGTGGTCGTCAGCCGTCGCGGCCCGCCGCCCGAGGCGGGTACGAGCCACAGGCTGGTATTCGTCTTGTCGGACGAGCGGTCGATCTCCGAGACGACGTAGACGACATTCGAGCCGTCCGGCGAGAGCTGGGGGTCGGAGACCCCCCTGATCGCGAGGAGGTCGTCGATCGTCATCGGGCGACCGGCCTGGGCGGTGTCAGCCATGGGGAGAGCCAGCATCACGAGGGCGAGAACGGGGTAGAACGGGGAGCGCAGCCAGCACATCATCCTGGGCCCTTCCGTTGTCGAGAGATTGCGGCGATGTCAGACACCTGGCATCGCCCGCTTGAGGGGGCGGAGCAGAAGCAAGAGCACGAAGGCCATGCCGAGCGCACACAGCGAGCAAAACAGCCAGAACGACGAGTGATACCAGCGCGTCCAGAAGACGCCGACGACCGTCAGCTTGTTGCCGATCGCGGTGGCGACGAACCAGCCGCCCATCATCAGCCCGCGCATCCGGGCGGGCGCGACCTTCGAGACCAGCGACAGCCCCATCGGGCTGAGCATCAACTCGCCGAGCGAGATCACAAGGTAGGCCCCGATCAGCCAGAGCGGCGAGACGCGATTCTGGATCGCCTGGAATTCGCCGTGATCGTCGAGCACATAATGCCCCTGGTCGTCGGTCACGAACGTCTGGTCGCCCCCGGACTTCGCCGCGACGAACAGGATGAAGAACGCCAGGCTGGTCAGGAACATCCCGATCGCCATCTTCGTGGGTGTCGACGGCTCGCGCCCCTTCCGGCGCAGCCAGTTCCACACCCAGACCAGCGGCAGCGAGAGCGTGACGATCCAGAACGGATTGATCGAGTTGGAGATAATCCCCGACACGTTCCAGTCGGTGTTCTCGTCGGCCCAGTAGGTCATCGTGATCCCGTTCTGGTGGAAGACCATCCAGAACACGATCACGATCCCGAAGATCACCAGCAGTGCGGTGATCCGGACCTTCTCGGGCACCTGCTCGATGGCCGATTTCTCCTCGGGCGCCGGGGCGAGATCCTCGGCCACCGCCGCGGCCTCCGGATCAAGCGAACTCGGCGCGACCGCATGGTGCTCGGTCGGTGCGAGCAAGCGGTACGAGAAGGCGACGATCGTCGTGCCGATCGTCATCCCGCCGGCGGCCAGGTAGAACGCGGCGAGGTAGCCCGAGCGCAGGCTGGCGGCCTGCTCGGTCGAGAGCTGTGTTCCCTTCTTGGACAACTCCACCACGTCGGACCCGGCGAGCACCTGGAGCGCGACCTCGGCCAGGATCGGGGCCAGCAACGCCCCAATGTTGATGCCCATGTAGAAGATGTTATAGGCCGAATCCTTCAGCGGGCTGCTGGTCGGGTAGAGGTTGCCGACCATGGTCGAGACGTTCGGCTTGAAGAAGCCGTTGCCCGTCACCAGGAGCCCCAGGCCGACGTAGAGCAGGGTGGGCGAGCCCTGGGCCAGCAGTGCGTAGCCGCCGATGAAGAACAGGCCGCCGATCAGGACCGAGCGGCGGTAGCCCAGGACCTTGTCGGCCAGCCAGCCGCCGATCAGGGGCGAGCCATAGACGAACATCATGTACCACGACCAGAGCGTGGTGGCCTCGGTCTTCGACCAGCCGAACCCGCCGCGCTGGAGGTAGAGCGTCACGACGGCGGCCGCCGTGTAGAAGCCATAGCGCTCCCACATCTCGCTGGCGAACAGGAGATAAAGGCCCGCCGGATGACGATCCTGTCTTCTGGACCCGGGGGAAATGTTGTCCTCGGCCGGCAGCGCTGTCTGCGACATCGGAGCGTCCTCATGCGGATCGGAGGCGCGGGATCGTCCCTGGCGTCGCAACAGATTAATCGAAGGTTCGCCAAATCCCAAGACCCCGGGTCTTCGATCCCGAGAGGCGGGCGAATCCGAATTATTTCTGTTTTCGCCGCCGATCGGCGTCGAGCCGGCGCAACACGTCGGGCATGCAGGCCACGGGTCCGGGCTCGGAGAAGAGCAGGGGGGCGCGGATCAACTCGGCGTGGTTGGCGTGGATCACGACATGGTCCTCGACGCCGTCAAGCCGGGTGCGATCAACCGCGACGGCGCCGTCGCCACTGCCGTCGGTCAGCTCGTCGAGCACGGCTGGCAGGTCGGCGGCCGCCGCCTGGGCCAGACGGCCGAACAGTCCGGCGTTGCGATTGGTCAGGCCGAGCTGGGCCTCGATCCGCGCGCGGGCCTCGGGGGTGAGGATGCCCCGATCGCCGGCGATGATGTGATACGCCACGCCCTCGCGCCGTGGACGGCGATTCAGCTTCCTGAGGAAGGGGCTTCCCGGCAGCATGTCCCGGGCGGACTGGCCCGTGCCGTCGGCCAGGTGCAGCATCGCCCGCGACGTCTTCTTCTCGTTGATCGACTGGAGGCCATTGAGGAGCTGGACGACCGTCTGCACCCGCGCCAGGTTCGAGCCCTGGTTGACCGGCGCGACCATGATCAGCGACGACACGTCGCCCGCCCAGGTGGCGTCGTCCTCGATGAGCGACCGGGCGAGTAGCGCGCCCATCGAGTGGGCGAAGATCGCCCAGGGCTGGCGGTCGCCCGTCTTCTTGCGGAACGCCGCCCAGTCGCGGGCGAACGCCGCGCACGACTCGCCGATCGGCTGGTTGAACGGGTAGTCATAGATGACGATCCCATAGCCGGCCTCCTCGAGCCAGGGGATCACGTAGACGAAGCCGCCGGACGACGAATTCAGCCCGTGGACCATGCAGATCGTCGGCCGAGAGGGGTCGTTGGGGCGATACGACGACAGGGCGTGCATGCCGTAGTTCTCGCGGCGATTGGCGGCCTCGGTCGCGCGATCGGCCAGGTCGCGAAGTCGCCTCGTCCATTCGGCCCGGCGCGCAGGCGACAGCACGCCCGCGTCGAACTTCAGGACCATCGCGCGCGGGCTGAAGGCGATGTCGACCCCGGGCCCGAGCGCCTCGGCGAGCAGGGCCTTCGTCAGGGCGCGCGAGAGCCCGCGGGTGGAGAGGGTCAGCCCGGCCGGGGGCCGCTCGATCGCGAGGCCGCTGGCGGTCGCGAGCCGCGCGACGATCTCGGCGACGGGCACGTCGCCCGCGGCGCCGAGCGGGACCTCAACCGTGCGGATGTCGTCCGAGCCGGCCGGAGTCGACACCGAAACCGACAGCACCAGGATGCCCGCCCAGGCGATCACGCGGCGATTCATTGGATAGCGGCCTCCACGCGTCCAGTGGCCCGTCGTCCTTCGCGGGCCGTCCGCTTTCAGGCTGACGCAAACCGCCGGGCATCGCAAGAGGAGATGGCCGCCGCGTACGAGGAGCGCCGCGCGGCCCGGTCCCGGCTTGCCCGACTCAAGGAAATCGGCGAAGTTGGCCTTCTGCCCGGAACATCGCGGCCTCCTGGGATGAACCAGGACGCTCGGGAAGAGGGGAGCCCAGGCGCCGCAACGAGTCAGACGAGACACCGACATGGCCAACCCACCTCTCAGCATCCTCATCATCGGCGCCCATCCGGACGACGCGGACATCAAGGCGGGCGGGACCGCGGCGCACTGGTGCGCCGGCGGCCACAAGGTACGCCTGGTGAGCCTGACCGACGGCCGCGCCGGCCATCATGCGATGCCGGGACCGGCACTGGTGAAGCGGCGACGGGCCGAGGCGACGGCGGCCGCCGCGGTCATCGGGGCGACCTACGACATCCTCGCCCACCACGACGGCGAGCTCGACGACCGGCTGGAAAACCGCCGCGAGGTGATCCGGCTGATCCGGTCGGCCCGCCCCGACCTGATCATCACCCACCGGTCGAACGACTACCACCCGGATCACCGCTTCACCGGGCTGCTGGTGCAGGATGCGTCGTATCTGCTGACGGTCCCCTCGATCTGCCCCGAGGTACCACACCTGGCCGCCTGCCCGGTGATTCTGCACTTCTCGGACGCGTTCACACGCCCCTGCCGGTTCGAGCCGGATGTCGTGGTCGACATCGACGACGTCTTCGACCGGGTGGTCGACATGCTGCACCGGCACGAGTCGCAGTTTTACGAGTGGCTGCCGTACAACGCGGGCCATCCCGAGCAGGTGCCGCAGGGCGACGTCGCCCGCCGGGCGTGGCTCGCCGGCCGGATTCGCGAGCGGATCGAACCCCTGGCCGACCGGTATCGCGACGCAGTGGTGCAGACCTACGGCGAGGACCGAGGGGCAAAGGTCCGGCTGATCGAGGCGTTTGAGGTGTCGGAATATGGGGCGCCGCTGGATGCCGCGGCGCGGGCCCGGCTGTTCCCGTTCCTGCCGCACGACGCGAGGGCGGACTCGACGGTCGTGACGAGGAAATGGGCCGACGAGCCAGCGGGGGTGGACAGACCCTGACAGAACGGGGGCGAACACGATGAATCACGACATCGACGGCTTCGGCCCGGGATTGCTGGATCGTCGCACCTGGCTCCGCACGTCCGCGGCCGGGCTGATCGGTCTGGCGGCTGGAACGGCCCTCGCTGGGCGGGCGTCAGTTGGCCCTGGCAAGCCCACGCGATTCCAGATCGCCTGCATGACCTTGCCGTATTCCCGGTTCTCTCTCGAGAGGGCGCTGCGGGGCATCCGGGCGGCCGGCTATCGATATGTCGCGTGGGGGACGACGCACCGCGACGGGGCGAGCGAGGTGCCCGTTGTTGCGGCCGATGCCTCGCCGGAATGCGCGCGGGAACTGGGGCGCAGGTGCCGCGACCTGGGCCTCGAGCCCCTGATGATGTTCTCGATGGTCTATCCCGAGGCGCCCGATGCCCCCGAGATCTTCCGCTCGAGGATCCACCAGGCCGAGGCCGCCGGGGTGCGGCACGTCCTCACCTTCGGCCATACCCGCGGCGCCGATCGGAAGGTCTGGGTCGAACGCTTCAAGAAGCTCGGCCCGATGGCGCGCGACCACGGCGTGACGATCGTGATCAAGCAGCATGGCGGCGAGACCGGTACGGGAGCCGCCTGCGCGGCGATCGTCCGCGACGTGGACGACGAGGGCGTGCGGGTGAACTACGACGCCGGCAACGTGATGGACTATCTGAACGTTGACCCGATCCCCGACCTGCGCGGCTGCGCTGAGCTGGTCTGGAGCTTTTGCATCAAGGACCACCGCAACGTCCCGAACGACGAGGATTGCGGGCCGGGCCTGGGCGAGATCGACCATTATCGCCTGCTCCAGCCCGTGGCGTTCACCGGGCGCGACATGCCGCTCTGCTGTGAGAATATCTTCGCGCCGCTCCTGCCGAGGCCGGCGGACCCCGAGGGCGTCGACACGATGGCCCGCCGCGCCCGCGAGTTCCTCGAGCTCGTCACAACCGGCCTGCAACGGACGTAGGAGACGGGACGACCTTCGGCGTGATTCTTCTCTCCAACCGGATTCCTGGATGCTCAAGAGTCTGTTGCGATTATGGCTGGCCGTCTTCCTGATCGTGCTGGCGTCGGCGGCTCTGCTGCTGATGGACCGCAAGCCCCCGCGCGGGAGTTCCGAACCGGCCGGCGCGGGATCGGATCGGGCGGCGAAGGTCCGCTCGGTCGCGCTGTTCCAGAACATCTCGCAGGCGACGATCGACGAAGGAGCCCGCGGCGTGCTGGCCGGCCTGGCCGAGGCCGGTTATGAAGAGGGGACGACGCTGCGGGTGCATCGGTATTGCGCCGAGGGGGACACGGCGACGTCGCACATGATGGCCCGGGCGATCGTCGGCGGGGATGACGAGCTGATCGTCACGTTGTCGACGCCCAGCCTCCAGGCGGTGGCTGGCGCGAACCGGGAGACGCGGCGTCCTCATGTCTTCGGCATGGTGAGCGACCCCGTGGGCGCTGGGGTGGGGATCGCGGCGGATGACCCGATGAAGCATCCGCCGTACCTGGTCGGCCTGGGGACGATGCAGCCGGTGGCCGAGACGTTCCGGATGGCCCGGCGGCTGTCGCCGAAGGTGGCAAAGGTCGGGGTCGCGTGGAACCCTTCCGAATCGAACTCGGAGGCCGGCATGCGGCTCGCCCGCGCGGTCTGCAAGGAGCTGGGGATCACGCTGCTGGAGGCGAGCGTCGATAGCTCGACCGCCGTGCGCGAGGCGGTCGCGTCCCTTGTGGGGCAGGGGGCCGAGGCGATCTGGGTGGGCGGGGACAACACCGTGCTCTCGTCGCTCGAGGCCGCGATCGTCCCGGCGCGGTCGAGAGGCGTGCCGGTGTTTACCAGCATCCCGGGCTCGGCGGCTCGCGGCACCCTGTTTGACCTGGGCGCCGACTACTTCCGCGTGGGCAAGTCGGTCGGCCGGCTGGCCGGCCGCGTGCTCGACGGCGAGTCCCCCTCGGCCATGCCGATCCATTACGAGGTCCCGCCCGAGCTCTGGATCAACCGGGTCGCGCTGGCAACCCTCGCCGGGGGATGGAGCATCCCGCCCGAGGTCGACGCGCAGGCCGACGTCGTGGTCGAGCAGAGGGGGCCGGTACGCCGCCACGCGCGGCAAGAGGAGAGGCCGAGCGGGCGTCGGCCGTCGCGAACATGGAAGGTCGGCCTGGCGTGCTACAGCGAGTCGCCGGTGCTCGACGAGCTGGTGGCCGGGGTCCAGCGGTCGCTCAAGGAATCCGGCCTGGTTGATGGCCGGGATTACACGATGAGCTATCGCAACGCCCAGGGGGACATCGGCACACTCAACATGATGATCGATGCGCTGAACGGCGACGACACCGACCTGATCATCGCGATCGGGACGGTGACGCTCCAGGCCACCGTACGGAAGGTCGACCGCAAGCCTGTTGTCTTCGCGGGCGTGCTCGACCCTGTAGCGGCGGGCGCGGGGAAGTCCGACTCGGACCACCGGCCGAATGTGACGGGGGTCAGCCTGTCGCTCCCCTACGCCGAGATGGCCCGGACGGTCCGCCAGCTCATGCCGAACGCCCGGCGGGTCGGGACGCTGTTCGCCACGAGCGAGGTCAACTCGGTCCTGGCGCGGCAGCGATTCGTCGAGCCGCTGCGTGCTGAGGGCCTCGAGCTGGTCAGCCTGCCGGTCGACGGCCCCGCCGAGGTTCCTGACGCGGCGGCCAGCTTGTGCCAGTCAGGAGTCGATGTGATTTGCCAGATCTCGGACGCGCTGACCAACGCCTCGTTCCCGGCGATCGCCCGCGCGGCCGCGACCGCGAGACGGCCGCTGTTCACCTTCGCGCCCACCCAGGTGAAGCTGGGGGCCGTGCTGGCCGTCGGGGCGGATTTCGCCGAGAACGGCCGCGACGCCGGCCGGCTCGCCGCCGAGGTGATCCGCGGGCACGACCCGGCGAAAATCCCGTTCCGCGTCACGACCCGCGCGGCCCGCGCGGTGAACCTGGAAACCGCTCGACAGTGCGGAATCGCGATCCCCGAATCCTGGATCAAGACGGCCGACGAGGTCCTCCCGGCGCGGCCGGGGACGAGGTGAGAGTCGAGACCAACCGGCGATGGATCTTCGGAAGACTTAACCGCGAAAAACGCGAAAAAAGCGAAATTGAAAATCATGAATACTTGTTATTTGTGGATCCAATCTCTGCTCTCTTTTCGCGTTTTTCGCGTTTTTCGCGGTTAAGTCTTCTCTGCTTCCTTTTAGTGGTGAATCCCGGAAGTTTGAAGGACGCGTCATGGACTGCCAGATCCGTCGCACGGCCGAGTTCACCGAGATGGTCCTCGTCGGCAGTCTCGACTCGGGGTGGTCGTCCTACCTGTCGGACCGGTTCGACGAGGTGGTGCGAGCCGGAGGGCTCGACGTCCGGGTCGACATGGCAGGCGTGTCCTATCTCAGCTCGAACGGAATCGGGGTTCTGGTTCGCTATCACCGGCAGTTGCGCGGGATCGGCGGGCGGCTGCGGATCGTGGCCGATTCCGAGGAGGTGGGCCACGTTCTGCGGCTGACGGGCGTGTTCCAGCTCCTTCACGCCGAGGGGCCGTCGACGACACCGGGGCCGGCCGCCTTTGAGTCCGCCTCCGCGCGCTCCGAGACGATCGAGCGGCACGAGATGACGCTCCAGGTCTTCCCCGGCCCGGGCGGCGGGGAAACTCGGCCGCTCGCGCTGATGGGGGACCCGTCGCGGCTCCCGGGGCGCGGTTATGTCCCCGCGGACGAGCAGCCGTGGCGGGCGGCGCCGGGGTCGGTGGCACTGGGCCTGGGCGCGCTCGGGCCGAGCTTCGAGGCGTGCCGCGGTCGGTTTGGCGAGTTCCTGGGGATCGCGGGGGTCGCCGCGTATCGGCCGAGCGGCGGGCCGGGGCGTCCCGACTTCGAGCACGCCGCCGGGGCATTCGTGCCGACGGTTCGCGTGCTGCACGGTCTGGCCTTCCCGGCCGAGTGTCCGGCATTGCTCCGGTTCGAGGCTCGAGGAGAGCCCGGCGCGGCCGCGGCGGTCGGCCTGAGTCATATCGCCGATGCCTGCCTTGATCTGGCCGGCGGAAGCGTGGTCGGCGTCGTGCTCGCCGGCGAGTGCGACGGCCTGGTCGGCGCGGCGATTCGGCGATCGCCGGTCGGGCTCGGCGGTTCGGTCGATCCGTTCGAGCACCCCGACGTGCGCGACTGGCTCTCATTCACGCCCGAGCCCGAGTATGCCCGCAGCACGGCGCTGGTGGTCGGAGTGGCGGCGCGCACGCCAGGCCCGAGGCTCGCGCGGTACGTCCGGCCGATGGGAACGGGAGGATCCGGGCCGGCGGAAGTGCAGGGTCACTTCCACGCCGCGGTGGTCCCGTACCGGCCGCTGCCGGGCGGGGCCGTCGAGCTGACTGCGACCGTCGCGCACCTGTTCGAGCCGGGCCGGATCGAGGCGATCCTGCACCTGCTCGGCGATCACCGGCCGATCGTCGGCGCCGGCGAGAGCACGTTCACCCGGGGCGTCGCCTGGTACGTTTCGCTGACCGTGGACGACGAGGAGCCGAGTTCGCCATGACGCTGCTGGTCGGAACGTGGACGATCGCGCTGATCCTGGCGCTTCTGGCGCTCGGGGTGTTCATCAGCTTCCGCATCTTCGCCTTCCCGGACATCACGGCCGACGGGTCGTTCACCCTGGGCTCGTCGGTCGCCGCGGCCCTGATCGTCGCCGGGTACTCACCCTGGACGGCCACCGCCGCCGCCATGCTCGCCGGGGCACTGGCAGGGGGGGTGACGGGCGTCCTGCACGCCAAGTTCCGGATCAACGGGCTCCTGGCCGGCATCCTCGTCGCCACCGCGCTCTACTCGGTGAACCTGCACGTGATGGGACGGAGCAACATCCCGCTGCTCGACGCCCGGACGGTTACTACTGACCTCGCCGACGCGACGGTGAAGGTCGCCGGGCCGATGCAGGCCGTCCGCCTCCTCGGCAGCGAGGTCCCGTTCCGCGATGCGGTCGGCCTGGCGGCGGTCGGGGGGCTCGTCGCGGCCCTCGCGGGACTGCTCCGCCTGTTCCTTGGCACCGGCCTGGGGACCGCGATGCGCGCGACCGGCGACAATCCCCGGATGATCCGCGCGATGGGCGTCGACGTGGGCCTGATGATCGTCCTGGGGCTGATGATGTCCAACGCGCTGGTGGCGCTCTCGGGCGCGATCCTGGCGCAGTACCAGGGCTACGCCGACATCATGGTGGGGAGCGGGATGATCGTCACGGGCCTGGCGAGTGTGATCCTGGGCCAGGCGCTGGTCGGCCACGGCGGACTCGGGCTGTCGATCACAGGCGCGGTCCTGGGATCGCTGCTCTTCCGGCTGATGGTCGCCGTGGCGTTGAGCGTGAAGCTCCCTCCCGACGGTCGGACGCTCCCTGCCACCGACCTCAAGCTCATCACGGCCGTCTTCGTGCTCGCGGCGCTGGTGTTGCCGCAGGTTTTCGCCGGGCGGAAGTGGTTCCCGCCGCGAGCCCGGCCCCAGAAGACTGGAGAGGCGTGATCATGGGGTTGCTCGAGCTCCGCGGCGTATTCAAGACGTTCAACCCGGGGACGCCAGACGAGGTCCGCGCGCTGCGGGGTGTCGACCTGACGATCGAGCCCGGCTCGTTCGTCGTGGTGATCGGGACCAACGGCTCGGGCAAGAGCACGACCTTGAACGCGGTCGCGGGGACGTTCCGCGTGGACGCCGGGACGATCCACCTGGCGGGCCGAAATCTCAACGGCTGGCCCGAGCATCGCCGCGCCTCGCTGATCGGCCGGGTGTTCCAGGACCCGCTCGCCGGCACGTCGCCGTCGCTGACGATCGCCGAGAACCTCGCGCTGGCGGCGAGCCGCGGCCTTCGTCGCGGCTTCGGCCTCGGCCTGGCGGTCTCGCGGCGCAAGCTCGACGAGTTCCGCGAGCGGGTCCGGCCGTTGGGCATGGGGCTGGAGGACCGGCTGGACAACCCGATCGGCAGCCTCTCCGGCGGCCAGCGCCAGGCGCTGACGCTCCTGATGGCGACGTATCGCCGTCCCGAGCTGCTCTTGCTCGACGAGCACACCGCCGCGCTCGATCCCCGCAGCGCCGAGCAGGTCATCCGGCTGACCGACCAGGTCGTCCGCCGGGAGCGGCTTACGACGCTGATGGTGACGCACTCGATGGCCCAGGCCTCGTCGCTGGGCGACCGCCTGATCATGGCTCATCAGGGCCGTCTGGTGCTCGATGTCTCGGGCGCCGCCAAGCACCGCCTGCGGCCGCACGACCTGCTCGAGAAGTTCGAGGAGCTGCGGCGCTCCGACCAGCTTGATGAGAGCGCGGCGAGGCTCCTGCGCGAGGTCTATGTCTGAGCGGCCGTGATCGGCCCAGGCTCGTGTTCGCTCGCCCTCGAGGGGAGCGAGTCCGGCGCACCCGACGGCGCGTTCGAAGGCGCAGCAGGTCGCCGGGCCCACCGAATCATGTGGGCTCGGCCCTGAGCCGCAGGCCGAGGCGGCCGGGACGGATGAGTTGCCCGTCGCCGTCTCGCTTCAAGAAGCGGACGAGCTTGAACAGGCCGCTATTCGATCCGACCAGCGTCCGGAACTGGTCGTCCGTCAGCTCCAGCCCCGTGGCGCTCCGGATGAAATCGAAGCTATGGGCCCCGCCGCGGACGACCGCCGCGATCATCTGCACCTGGTTCGACATCGCTCCCCCTCGTCGCAAGTATCGATCGTCGTGCCCGCGATGACCATGGACTGACGCTAGTCCTCCGCCATCCGCAACCATCTCTTGAGTTCATCCACAGCCACCGGCTTGACCGCGACGAGCCGACGACCGCGGCGGGCGCTATTCATTCCGCCCGGTGGTCCGGCCGAAGGCGCCCGTGGACTAGGTCTCCACCCCGAAATCGATCACCTCGGGACGGCCGTCGCGGTCCCTCCGCACGACGGCCAGGATGCGGCCATCGCGCCAGACCGCCATGTCCCGCGCGTCGGTTCCCTCGGGATCGTCGAAGTCCTTGACCAGGTCCGCGATGACGTCCTTGAGCGAGAAATCTCGCGTTGGGTTGAATGCGTCGGGCTGCATGAAGTAAATGTCGCCGTATGAGCACATCCATTCGTCGCCGTTGAAGACCTGAAAGACCCGCCGTCGATACTCGGCGCGCAGGGCGGTGCGGCTTATCTTGCCTTCCATCAAGGACCCCTTCGTACGTCGCCAGACCTGCCGTAACTCGTGATGTGGATGCCCCGCGCGACAGGGCTCGGACGTCCGATCGATCATGCCGACCGGAAGGAGCGATGCAGGACCACGCAGGGTCCGGGCAGGTCGCGGCCACGGATCGACAGCCGCCAGATGGCCACCCCCGCGCGATTGGCGCCGGTGCAGAACGCCGTGCCGACCGGCGTCCCTTCCCCGCGGGCGACGATCACGTCGATGGGGCCGGCGACATCGCGGCGCAACAGCGCCCCGTGGGCCGGACCGGCGCTGGTGATATATCTCAAGGCCACTCCGTGTGCCGCCTCGCGGCGCTGATCGGCTCATATCTCGCCCGTCATTCCCCGCGAGGCAACGCCCTCGATTGGGCCCAATCGAGAATCGCGGCGAGATGGCCTGCCTCTGGAAGTCCAGGATCAGTAATACACGGGCGTCACTCCGCGGCCCCGGGGCGCGGGACCGATCGACCGGCTGCGGATCGCTTTTACCTCATCTTCGCCACAATGCCCACGCGATCACGCAGCCCATCGCCACGAACAGGAAGGGAAGGGCCCATTTGTCGACGAGCCTTTGCATTGGAGATGCCAGCCTCTCTGCGGGGTATACCGGACACGGCCTCCGGTACGGGCCTCGATCACACCATGATTATAGACCCGCCACCGGCGAAATGCATCGGAAATTTTCAGGATTCTCAAAATATGGATTTCTTAAAGTCAAACAAGCCCGCAGGTGATCCAGGCGAGGGACCTCCGGGACCGGGAGCTACCGCCGCCTCGTTGCGCCATAGTAAAATGGCCGGAGGAGGGCCAACGATGGCTGCGAAGAAGAACCGCCCCCGGCGCGCGAAGGCTCCTGGGGAGCTGCCCCCGGCTCGGCAGGTGACTGAGGTTGGCGAGCGACCCGACGAAGTGCCGACGCCACCCCCCGAGTCCGCCCCCGCGGAGACCAAGCCGGAGCGGTCGGGACCGCCGGTGACCGGCATTGGAGCCTCGGCCGGGGGCCTGGACGCCTTCAAGCGGTTCCTCGTCGCCATGCCGCCCGACAGCGGCATCGCCTTCGTGCTGGTGCCCCACCTCGACCCCGCCCATGAGAGCCTCATGGTCGAGCTGCTGGCCCGGCACACGACGATGCCCGTCGTCGAGGCCGAGAACGACCAGCCGGTCGAGGCCAATCACGTCTACATCATCCCGCCCAACAAGTACATGACCATCCATCACGGGGTATTGCGCCTGACCGGCCCCGTGGAGAGGCGCACCTCGCAAACGTCCATCGACCTGTTCCTCCGCTCGCTGGCCGACGATCAGCAGGAACGTGCCATTTGCATCATCCTCTCCGGGACCGGGTCGCACGGCACGCTGGGGCTGAGGGCCGTCAAGGAAGCGGGTGGCATGGCCATGGTCCAGGACCCCGCGACGGCCGAATTTCAGCACATGCCGCTGAGCGCCGTCGCCACCGGCCTGGCCGACTACGTCCTGCCCGCCGAGCAGATGCCCGAGGCCCTCGTCAAGTTCGTTCGGCACGCCTTTGTCCGCGGCGGCGCGCGAGCCGAGGTGGCGCCGGACGCCGCCGACCACCTGACCCAGGTGCTGGCCCTGCTGCGGACGCGTAGCAAATTCGACTTTCGCGCCTATCGGAAGAAAATGCTGTTGCGGCGCGTCGAGCGGCGCATGGGGCTCAACCAGATCGACAGCATCCCCGAATACGTGGCATTCCTGCGCGGCCATTCGGAAGAGCTCAAGCAGTTGGTCAAGGACCTGTTCATCAGCGTGACCGGCTTCTTCCGCGACCCCGAGGCCTTCGAGCAACTGGCTAGCCAGGTGATCGCCCCGCTGGTCGACAGCAAGGAAGCCGACACCGTGATCCGCGTGTGGGTGCCCGGCTGCGCGACCGGGGAGGAGCCATACTCGATCGCCATACTCCTTCAGGAGCATTTGGCGGCGGCCCAAAAGAACTGCCGGGTGCAGATCTTCGCCACCGACGTCGATGAGGACGCGCTGGCGGTGGCCCGCAAGGGGCTCTATTCCGAAAGCATCGCCGCCGAGGTGTCGCCGAAACACCTGACCCGATTCTTTGCCAGGGTGGACGAACGCACCTATCAGATCAACAAGCAGGTTCGGGAAACGGTGACCTTCGCCGCCCAGAACCTGATCAGCGACGCGCCTTTCACCAGGCTCGATCTCATTAGCTGCCGCAACCTCCTGATCTACCTCGAACCGGACGTGCAAAAGAAGGTCGTGACGCTGTTCCATTTCGCGCTCAACGCGGGGGGATTCCTGTTCCTGGGCTCATCGGAGACGATCGGCCGGCAGATCGACCTGTTCGAAGCGCTGTCGAAGCAATATCGCCTGTTCCGTCGCATCGGCCTCACCCGGCCGGAGCGCGTCGATTTTCCGATCGTCGCCGCGACCGAGGTGCGCGGCGAGGCTCGCCGCCCCGCCCTGGCAGCCGGGGTCCCGCCCGTCAACTTCGGCGAGGTGACCCAGCGGCTGCTGCTGGAGCATTTCGCCCCCGCCGCCGTGCTCATCAACCGCAAGTACGAGATCGTCTATTACTTCGGCCCCTGCGGGCGATACCTCGAACTGCCCACTGGCCAGCCCACCCACGACCTGAGCCGGATGACCCGGGAAGGATTGGGCACCAAGCTCCGCGGCGCAGTCCACCGCGCCCTCCGCGAGGGCGCCACCGTGGCGCTGGCCGGCGTCCAGGTCAAGCGCGACGGCGGTCAATATCGGGTGCGCGTGACCGTCAGACCGGTCCAGGCGCCAAGAGCCGCCGAGGGGTTGCTGCTGGTCACCTTCGAGGACGAGACCCCCGCACGGGCGCCCTACCCGTCACGCCCCGACGTGCAGGCCCAGCCGGGTGACGAATCCACCGTGCGCGAACTGGAATACGAGCTCAGGGCGACGCGCGAGGATCTCCAGTGCACCATCGAGGAGATGGAAAGCTCCAACGAGGAGCTGAAGGCCTCGAACGAAGAAGTCATGTCGATGAACGAGGAACTCCAGTCGACCAACGAGGAGCTGGAGACCTCGAAGGAAGAGTTGCAGTCGCTCAACGAGGAATTGACCACGGTCAACAATCAGTTGCACGAGAAAATCCAGGAACTGGAAACGGCCCACAACGACATGACCAACCTGTTCAACTGCACGGATATCGCAACGCTGTTCCTGGACCGCCATTTTCGTATCAAGCGATTTACCCCGGCGACCACGCGCCTGTTCGGCCTCATCGCCAGCGACCTGGGACGGCCGATTGGCGACATCGCCAGGAGGTTCACCGACGATGACCTGCTCCGTGACGCCGGGCAACTCCTGGACGACCTGAAGCCTCGTGAGAAGGACGTCCGTACCGAGGACGGCCGCTGGTTCGCTCGGCGGGTCGTGCCCTATCGTACCCTGGACAACCGCATCGACGGCGTCGTCATCACCTTCCTGGACATCACCGAGCGCAAAAACGCCGCCGACATCATCAACGAGGCGCGCCTGTACTCCGAGGGCGTCGTCGAGACCATCCGTGGTCCGCTCGTCGTGCTCGACGGCGCTTTGCGCGTGCAGTCGTGCAATCCGGCATTCTACGAGACGTTCCACTTGGGCGCGCGAGAAACCGTCGGCTGCCTTCTATACGAGATAGGGAACCACGAATGGGATATCCCGGAGCTGCGGCGATTGCTGGAGGACATCCTGCCGCGCCAATCGCAGGTGACCGACTACATGGTCACTCACACATTCAAGGAACTGGGCACGCGCACCATGACGCTCGATGCACGCATGATTTCGCGACAGGGAGGACGACAGAATCAGATCCTGCTCGCCATCGATGATGTTACCGACCGGACCGGAACAGAGAACGAGCTGAAGACAATCAACGCAGAACGGGAGCAGCGGGTCGCGGACCGCACCGCCGCGCTGTCGCCCGATCGTCGAGGGCCTGGAGACCAGGGAGATCGCCGAACGATTGCCCCTGAGCATCAGGATGGTCGAACCCTACCGTGACGGCAATCGGCGGACACCGGATCCGGGCGACAGCGCCCACCTGACACCGCATCTCGGAATGGCACGCTGGTCGGCCCGGTATCGCCATTGAGCCAGCACTCAACGTCGAGTGCCCTGAGGACAGGGTCGTCGCGTAGTCGGCCTCCGACAACGTCCGATAATGGATCTTATGTTCGGTTGGACCCGAATCTGACGACCGCGGGCGCACCGGCCCGCGCGGGCCGGACACGCGGCCCGTTCAGGAAGCGCCCCAGCCAGGTGTAGCGCACCAGGTTCTGGTACGACCACAACAGAAAAGAGGTCACGACCGCGACGACGAACAGGAACTTCGCGAGGGCCGGCAAGGGCCAGTCCCGCACCACGTACTGGGCGGCGATGATCAGCGGCAGATGTGCGATGTAGAGCCAGTAGGCCGAATCCGACAGGTAACGCATCGTCGGGCTCTCGACCGGACAGAACCGCCGGAACAACCCCATGAGACCGAACGTCATGAGCCACGGGTAGGCCGCTCGCAAGAAGATCGTGAGCGCCCGGCGCCACGGCAGGTCGAGCGCGACGCTCAAGGGTCCAGACCCTCCCGCCGCGAAGACCATCCCCAGGGGGAAAACGACCAGGAGCGCGATAGAAAGCGGCAGCCACCAGCGCTCGCCGACGCGACCGGGGCGGTTGTCGTACCCGTAATACAGCGCCCCGAAGCCGAAGAATATCGCGTAGAAGGCAAAGACGTGGGGGATCGGCAGGAAGCCGCTGGAGCCCTCCACCCCGAAGGCCAGGACAGTCCCCGCGGCCGGGACGAACGCCTGGGGGATCATCGTCAGGGGGACGAGCCAGAGCCATCGGGCAGGCGAGAGGACCAGCCACGCGGGCAGCCGGATCGGCGGCAGCCATGCGCCAAGGGCGGAGACGGCGGCGAGCCCGAGCACCAGCCACCAGAGAAACCAGAGAAACCAGAGGTGCGCGAAGAGGGGCAACTGCATCAGGAGATCTGCCACGCCCGTCTTCCTGCCCTCCGCCGCGCCCCGCTGGCGCAGGAGGTCCGCGATCGCGGCCTTGCGGGTGCCCAGCCCTTTCCCGTCCAACTTGACCCCGATGAGCGACGCGAGGGATTGCGTGGTCGCCTCGTCAATGGTCGCGACCGACAGCGGCGTGTCGCCCCGCGTGTTCGCGGCGCTGACGTTGGCGCCATTGCGAACGAGCACCTCGACGATCTTCTCCTGGCCCAGGAACGCCGCGGCGTGCAAGGGCGTCCCGCCGTCCTGCCCGTGAGCGTTCACGTCCGCGCCCCGGCGGAGGAGCAGATCGACGGCCTTCGCGCGACCGGCGAGCGCCGCCCGCATTAACGGCGTTGAGTGGTATTCACCCCCTACGCCGTTGACGTCTGCCCCTCCTGCCAGGTGCCGCTCGATTGCGCCGAGGTCGCCCGCGGCCGCGGCCGCCCAGATGTCCCCGCTCGGCGACGCGCCGGCGGGCCTCGGGGACGCCGACGACACCGCCATGGTGGAGATCACGTTCGTGGCCGGGACGATGGTGACCATCCCGAGTAGCAAGGGGAGGAACACCCGGCGGAACCGATGCTTGACCAGCGCCCCGCGGCCGCGACGGTGCAGGAGCATCGCGCTGAAGAAGCCGCTCATCACAAAGAAGACTGGCATCCGGAAGCCGTGGATGGCCGAGAAGACGATACTGAAAGCCGGATTCTGCCGGCGGTCCGCGACGACCCAGGCCATCTGAAAGAACGACATCGAGCCGTGCAAGACGATCCCCAGTAGCATGGCCACGGCCCGCAGGGCGTCCAGGTCGGATCGTCGGGCAAAGGCCGGATCCTCGGCGGTCAGGGAAGACGAGTAGTCGGTGGGAGCGTTCATCAACGGCTATCCCTCCGCTTCAGAAGCCGGCCTGCCTGGACCATCCCTTGCGGTCTTCCGACCACAAGCTTGTCACGATTCGAGATCATGTCAGGAGTGGACAGAAATCGTCTTTGTCCTCTTGATCTAGTTCAATAGTACAAGTCAGGAAACTGGATGTCAATCGTCTGTCTGCACTTTTCGCGTACAAACGCGCCGCCGCACTGAAAGCGGCGCCGTCTGCCCTGGGGGGTAACGCAGCGAATTCCCCGGCCGCCAGGCTTCGGCTCGGTCGCGATCGGCATTTACCGGCGAACTTAACACCTCGCGACCACGATATTGATAGGACGAGATCCATAACGTTAAGTTTCTGTAAAGCCCATCTCGTGTCTACTGACCCCGTAAGAATTCATTTGTCGGCGTAACCGACGACGTTCGGAGCTGCGCGCAATGAATGGTAAGCACTGGGCCCGGGCCGGCGTGCTCGCGATTCCGCCGCTGGTCATGCTGGCGGGATGTCGAGACCGGACGCCCGAGTCGCCGCCAGGACCAGCGGCCGGTGTGCGGCTGGTTGCGGAAACCTCGCCGTTCGAGTTCCGCGAGCAGGAATTGCCATTCTCGTACGATCGCGGCGAGACGGGCGCGGCGTGGCCCGCGGAGACGACCGGAGGCGGCGTCGGCCTGCTCGACTACGACGGGGACGGCGACCTTGACCTGTTCTTCGCCCAGGGAGGGCCCCTGATCTCGACCGGGGGCGCCTGCAAGCGGACGCCGTCGGGATCGAGGTCGGCGTCGGGAACGGGGTCGGGGCCGCGATGCACGTCGTCGGACGTCTTGCTGCGAAACCTCGGCGGCGGGCGGTTCGAGGACGCTTCGGACTCGGCCGGACTGGCGTACCGGGGCTACGGCCAGGGCGTGGCCGTCGCCGATTATGACGGCGACGGCGATCCGGATGTCTACGTGACGCGGTATGGTGGCAATACCCTCTGGCGCAATGACGGCGGTCGATTCACCGATGTCACGGACGAGGCCGGGGTTCGTTGCGGGAGCTGGAGCCTGGGGGCGGCCTTCGCCGATTACGACGGTGACGGCGACCTCGACCTGTTCGTGGCCAACTACTTCGCGTTCGATCCAGCCAGGGCGCCGTTCCACCGCAACCCCAGGACCGGCGCGCCCGATTACGGCATGCCATCCAATCACCCGGGCCTGCCGGATGTGCTCTATCGCAACGACGGCGACGGTCGATTCACCGACGTGACCGCGCGCGCCGGCGTGGCGGGCCGGGGACGAGGTATGGGCGTGCTGGCGTCCGACTTCAACGGCGACGGCCGCATCGATTTCCTGGTTGCCAACGACGCCGAGTGCAACGCACTCTGGATCAACCGGGGGGATGGCACGTTCGAGGACGGCGCCGAGGCCACGGGGATCGCAGTGAATGGCGAAGGGAGTCCCGAGGCGAACATGGGCATTGCCCACGGGGACGCCGACGGCGACGGCCGGCTCGACGTGGTGATCACCCACTTCTTCGGCGAACGGACGACCCTGTGGCGCTCGTGCGGCGATCCCGCCGGGGTCGCCAGTTACCGGGATGCGACCGCCGAGGCCGGGCTGCTCGCCGACACCCGGAACCTGACCGGCTGGGGCACGGTCTTCGCGGACTTCGACCTCGACGGGAGGCTCGACCTGATGGCGACCAACGGGCACATTCGCCGCGAGCCGTCGCAGGTCTATCCCTACGAGAATCCGCCGATCCTCTTCCACAACCGCGGACGCGGCCGGTTCGCGAACGCCGGGGCCGCCGCGGGCCCCTATTTCCGGGCACTCCGCATCGGGCGCGGCCTGGCGTGCGGCGACCTCGACGGCGACGGCGACCTGGACCTCGTCGTCGTGCACCACGACGCCCCGAGCGTCGTTCTCTGGAACGAGACCCGCCGCCGGGGGAACTGGCTGGCGGTGCGGCTGCGGGGACGCGCCCCGAATCGAGACGCCGTCGGTGCCCTGCTGACGCTCCAGGCCGGGCCGAGGATTCAGGTCCGCACCGTGGACGGCGGCGGCAGCTATCTCTCCGCCAGCGAACGGCGGGTCCACTTCGGCCTGGGCGAGACGACACGCGTCGACCGCCTGGAGGTCCGCTGGCCCTCCGGGCGCGTCGAGGTCCGACGCGGGCTCCCGGTCAACCGCACCGTCGAATGGGTCGAGTCGGACGTGACGGGGAGATGCGACCGGCCGGAGGTGCCGACGGCCGCTCGTCACCGCGACGGCGGCGCGCGAGCCGAAAGCCCCTACTGAGGACGATGCCTTTATGCACGATGCGCGGCCCCTCCCTGCTCGACCGGACCTCAACCCCACGACCTCGACCTCGCCGGTTCGCGAGATCGCCGCGTCCCCGCCCCTCGCGAGACCGGCGGCGACGGTCGGCGCCGCGCTCTTCGGCCTCTCGTTCGCCGCGGCGCTGTTCACCCTGTCGATCTTCAAGCTGCTCAGTTTCTTCATCATGCCTTCGCTGTTCTTCGACCTCCTCTTCGTTGGGTTCCCGCTCGGCGCGTTCGTGTCGGCCTACCGGCTGCCGGCCGGCCGGAGGTCGTTCCTGGCGAGTCTCTGGGGGCTCCAGGCGATGATGGCGGTGTCCGTCGGCGCCTGCCTGCTCGCCAAGCGGTTCGATTACCTGCGTGCCCACCTCTTCGACATCCAGTTGGCCCGCCTGGTGGGACAGGTTGCCGTGTTCGTCGGGCTGTTCCTGCCGTTCTTCGCCGCCTACGGGATGAGCGAGTACCTCGGCTACCAGTACGGGCGGTCGCGGCTCGGCGGCCGGATGCGGCTGGCGTACGCCCTGGCCCTCTTCGGCGCCGCGGCGGCCTATGTGTTCCTCCGCGCGGCGCTGCCGACTTTGGGCATGGCGAGGGTGCAGATCGTCGCGTTCATCGCCGTCGCCGGGGCGATCGCGGCGATCGGCGCGGGTACGACCGCGCGGGCCGCGGCGGGCATCGAGGCCGCGATACTGGGGCTGGCGCTGTTCGCCCCTGGCCTGGAGTCCCGCTTCCTCTCGCTCTACAAGGGGCGTGGGTATCAATCGACGTTCGACTTCCAGGCCCGCAAGGGTTGCCGCCCGGTGTACCAGAAGTGGGGTCGGTACAGCCTGTGCGAGATCCTGGAGGGGCCGGGGCAGACCGTGTATCACGGGTTCTATAACGACATGTTCCAGTGGGAGTATAGCCCCCGCCTGGGATTCGCCGGATCGAGCCTCGGGGCGGTCCCGATCTTGCAGACGCGGCCCGGCTCGTCGATCGCGATCATCGGGGCCGGCGGGGGGCGGCAGGTGCGGCTGGCCGAGCGGCTGGGCGACCGCTCGGTGACGGCGATCGAGCTGGAGCCGGCGGTGTTCGACGCCGTGCGCCGCCCCGAGCACCTGCTGCGCGCGTTCGGCCGGGTCTACGAGGCGCCGGGAGTGCGTCCCGTCCGGGCCGAGGCGCGGGGCTACTTCGAGTCGTCGGACGAGCGGTTCGACCTGATCTATTTGCCGAGCGTCGGCGGCTACGCCCAGATGATGATCGAGCCGGGCAACATGGTGCGGACGTTCGAGGCCCATCGCCTGCTGCGGGACCACCTGAGCGAGCGCGGGACGCTGGCGATCTGGTACCCGCGTGGGCTCGACACGAAGGGCATCCTGACCGACCAGTACGTGCGGACCCTGCGGGCGCTCGGGATGCCCGCGGCCGCTTACACGAACGCGGTCGAATGGCTGATCCTCGCGAGGAAGGACCGGACCTCCGCCCCGCCCGATGCCGAGGAGGTCTCGACCCTGATGGGCCTCGACCCGGCCGATCCGGGCGCGGTCCAGTACCGGCCGGTCCCGCACGAGGTGCCCGACGACCCGCATTTCGTGCCGATCACCGACGACCGGCCGTACCTGGCCGGGAACGTGCGGTACATCTTCTCGGTGCCCCAGGTCCGCGCACTCTTCGCTCTGGCTGGCGGCCTGACGGCGGCCGCGGGGGTTCTGGTCTGGGTCGCCCTGCGTCGCCGCGGCGACCCCCGGATTCCCGGCCGGCCGTATGCCGCGGTCGGCGGCCTGGCGATCCTGATCGGCGCGAACTTCCTGCTGGTCGAGCACTCGCTGGTCCTCGCGCTCTTCCGTCGCATGTTTGTCTACGACGACGCCCTGGCGCTGGCGGTCGTCTCGTTCCTCGGCCTCTCGGGCCTGGGCAGCCTGGGCGGATCGCTCGTGCCGAGGCGCTGGCTGCTCCTCCTTGCGGCCGCGGGATTGGGCGTGCTGGTCGTGGGGGGCCATCGGATCCCGACTGCCGGCGTCCTGCTGGCGGCGGCGCCGGTGGCCGTGGCGACGGGGACCTTCTTCCCCGCGCTGTTCGACCGGGCCGCGGCGAACCCGCTCGCCGTCTTCGCCCTTGACGCCCTTGGGGCGGGCCTGGGCGCCGTGCTTGCGACGTTCGTGCCGATCCTCTGGGGATTCGGGACGTTCTTCGTCGTCTCGGGTACACTGTTCGCAGTGACCGCCGCCGCCGACGCCCTGTTCCACCGGGGATCGCCCCCCGCATGCGGAGACGAACGATGTATCGCCAGCGACTGACCGTCGACACCCGGGGCCGCGGCACCCACGAGATCACCCGGCAGGTCCAGCAGGTCGTCGAGCGATCGGGGGTCGACGAGGGCCTGTGCCACGTCTTTATCCACCACACGAGCGCCTCGCTGATCGTCTGCGAGAACGCCGATCCGACCGTCCGGCGCGACCTGGAGACCTACGCGGCCCGGCTAGCGCCCGACGGCGACCCCTCGTACATCCACGACGCCGAAGGCCCCGACGACATGGCCGCGCATCTGCGCTCCATCCTCACGCTGACCTCGCTGACGGTCCCGGTCGCCTCGCGGCAATGCGACCTCGGGACCTGGCAGGGGATCTTCCTCTGGGAGCACCGGACGAGCCCTCACCGCCGACGGATCACCGTCACGGTCGTCGGCGACGAGTCCGAGCCCGAGTGAGGTGGGCCGAGGCGAGAGGACCGGCGGCGTTCGAAACAGACCCACCCCGCCGGCGAGAACTGGCCGCCGACGGGGTGGGACGTGAGCTCGGGTTGATCGCGGATGCCGAGGTCGGGTCGGGTGTTACCTCACTGGGCGGTCCACTTGCTCCAGCTCCAGGTGACCGGGGCGGCCGCGGGGGTAATCGGGCCGTACTGGATCGGCTGGGGCTGCTGTGGCTGCTGCTGCTGCGGGGCGATCGGGGCGAGGAACACCCGGGCCTGCGGTGCGGGCTGGGCCTGCGGTGCGGGGTGGGCCTGCGGCTGGGCCGCGGTGATGGCGTCCTGGAGCGAGCCGCCCGTCGGGTCGTTTGGGACGGTGAAGTCCTGCTCGACGTTCACGTTGCTGATCGAGATCGTCCGCGAGGCGATCACCTGGTTGTTCACGCTGGCGATGAGCTGATACTGGCCGGGCGCCAGGGCCAGCTCGTATCCGCCCGAGGCCCAGGTCTGCGTCGAGCTGACCTGGCCGGTCTGGGTGTTCACGGCGGTGACCTGCACGCCGCCGACCCCCTCGCCCGTCGCGTAGAAGCCGGTGCCCTGGTTGTCCTGGAAGGCCACGCCGACGACCTGGGCCCGCTCGTTGGCCTGCGAGGCGAAGTCCTGGGTCACGACCAGGGGGCCGAACGACGAGCCAGCCGGGGTGCTGGCCAGGCCGATGCCGACGTCGCGGTAGGCGTTCTGGCTCGCGACGCCCGGTTGCTGGATGTTCGCCCGATGCCCGTTATCGGGGACGCCCCAGTCGAGCAGGAAGGCCTCCATCGCCTGGTCGACCGAGTGGCCGTAGGCATAGGCGTTCTCGCCCACCGACGTGGCGTTGGCATATCCCGCCCCGCCCACCCGCTGCTGGGGCGAGCTGCCGTCGGAACCCGTGTGCGACTGGAACCCGTTGCTCGCCATGTCCTGGCTGTGTCCCTGGGCCGCCTGGGCGAGCTGCCCGTTCCACGCCAGGGGAGGCTGCGGCGTGGCATTGGCGATGTCCTGGAGCGTCGCCTGGAGATTCACGTTGTAATAGTTCAGCGTGTCCTGGATGTTCTGCGTGATGTTCGACTTGATGAACTGGGCCGCACCGGAGGGATTGGTGCGGGCCTCGTTGATCAATTGCAGCATGTACTGGGCGTCGGCCGACGGTCCCTGGCTCGTCACCCCGGTCGACAGCAACTGACGGGATTCCAGGTTCTCGAACCGCGGCGCTCGACGGAACTTGGACCGAGCCATGGAGACCTCCGTGTCTATCGAGATGCGACCGGCGAAACCTTGCCGGTCGCGATGATGGCGATCGCCTTCCGGGTGGAAGGCAACGGCGGGCTTGAATCAAAAATTCCCGAGGAAATCGGTTGAACGATTCAGCGTTCCTGGCGGGCTCCGGTGGAAAAAGCAAGTCATGTGCCAGTCGGCATTGACACGCCCCGAATCGCCCATGCCCCGAGTCGTAATCTGCGTCGGAACAGGACTTAGCGTCCATCAGACGAATCGGATTCCCGCGATCGGCACAGGGCCGGCCGGATCCTCCCCATAGCAAAGACGGGAAATCCGTCAAGTCGTCCTTACAAAAAGGGCGTTCTTACAAGCCGAACGGAGGCGGGATTCCGGGCGAAAGTTTTGTTAAAGTCCGGAGTTGCGTCGACCGAACGATCTCCCGTTTTCCGCCCGCCGCGGGCCGTTCCCGCGGACGACCGGATGGCCGGATCGGCTTGCCGGCCGAGCTCCGAACGGGGTAATCTGCTGTGCCCAGGACAGACATCCGGCGCGAAGTTAGCTCTCTGCCCGGGACGGCCCCATCCCGGCCCGGCAGGAGCCTCGCCCTCCCAATAGCTGGGACAGACTGCAAGGATCAGGACGACATGATCAGACCGGAAGAGGCCGATGCCCGGCTGGCGGAGGCGGCCGCCGCCGGACGCGTTTCCAGCGCGGCCGCGACGAACATCCGGCGATGGCTCACCGAATCCCCGTTCGCTCCCCATCGCCCGCGGTTGCTCGAGGAGATCGAAGGCGGGCGATGGGCGGAACTCGACGACGCCTTCTACCGGGTCATCGAGTTCGGCACCGGGGGCCGTCGCGGCCGGATGTATCCGGTCGGCACCAACGTGCTGAACGACCGGACGATGGCCGAGAGCGCGCGGGGGCTGGCCGATTTTGTGACCTCGCGCAAGGGGCCGGATGCCCCGCGGAGCTGCGTCATCGCCCGAGATACCCGCCATCGCTCGGCCGAGTTCGCCGAGCTCTGTGCGCGTGTGATGGCGGCAGCAGGGTTCCGCGTGATCCTCTTCCGGGGCCACCGGTCGACCCCCCTGCTCTCCTTCGCCGTCCGGCACCTGGGGTGCGACGCGGGGATCATGATCACGGCCTCGCACAACCCGCCGTCGGACAACGGCTTCAAGTGCTACTCATCCACCGGCGGCCAGGTGATCCCGCCCGACGATCGCGGCATCATCGCCTGCGTCGGGGCGGTCTCGGACCGCGAGATCCCCGAGAAGACGCTCGAGGCCGGCCTGGCCGACGGGTCGATCGCCTGGGTCGGCCCCGAGCTCGACGAGGCCTACATCGCCTCGGTGGTCGGCGAGTCGGTCAGCCATGCCCGCGCGCTGTCGATCGTGTACACCCCGCTCCACGGCGTGGGCGAGACCTCGGTGGCCGCGGCGCTGCGGACCGCGGGATTCACCGAGCTGCATATTCTCGAGTCCCAGCGCACGCCGGACGGCGACTTTCCCACGGTGCCAGGCCGTGTGGCCAATCCCGAATATCCACGGACGCTCGAGGCGGCGATCGCCGAGGCCCGCGCCCGGGGCGCCGATCTCGTCATTGCCAGCGACCCCGACGCCGATCGGATCGGTGTCGCGGTCCCCGCGACGGGCGACCCGAGCGGCGAGTGGACGACCCTCGACGGCAACCAGATCGGCGTGCTGCTCGCCGCGTTCGTGATGAAGGAGACCGGCGCGCGCGGCCGCCTGAGGCCCGACCATTATCTCGTCACGACGCTCGTCTCGACGGAGATGGCGCGCGCCCTGGCGCGTCGCGAGGGCGTCCGCGTGGAGGACGACCTGCTCGTCGGCTTCAAGTGGATCGCCAGCCGGATCGACGAGGCGGGGTCGGCCGGGTTCCTGTTCGCCTTCGAGGAATCGCACGGCTATCTGAAGGGCCAGGACGTCCGGGACAAGGATGCCTCGGTGGCCGCCCTGCTCTTCGCCGAGCTCGCCGCGACCGTCAAGGATCGGCGGCAGACGGTGCTCGAGTACCTCGACGACCTCTACATCGACGTCGGCCACCACGGCGAGCGGCTGATCACGCGGACGTGCGAGGGCCGCGAGGGGCACGCGCAGATCCAGGCCATCATGGCCGCGTTCCGCGCCCGGCCGCCGCGCCAGATCGGCGGCCTGACGCTGACCGAGGTCCGCGACTACGAGCGGCACGAGATCCGCCCGCTCGACCGCCCCGGCGCGCCGGACCCGCTCGAAAGGCCCGCCGGCGACCTGGTGATCTTCCACACCGAGCGGCCCGGCTGCCGCTTCGCCGCCCGGCCCTCGGGCACCGAGCCGAAGATCAAGTTCTACCTGTTCGCCCGCACCGACGTCGACGGCCCCGACCGCCTGCCGGCCGCGAAGGAGCAGACCCGCGCGCTGCTCGACCGCATGGAGGCCGACCTGGGGCGCTATATCGACGAGGTGCTGGCGACCCAGCCGGCGACTCGGGGGACCTGAGCACCGGGAATCCCGGAATGAACCGCGAAAAACGCGAAAAGGAAACGGGATGGGATAATCCTCCCGCCCGCTGTCGGCTCGATCGCCGCTCTTTTCCTTTTCGCGGCTTTCGCGTTTTTCGCGGTTAAACTCTTCAACAGCTCGCCGACAGACCGGAGCTCGATGGTTCGATCTCGCTCCCCCGTCAGCTACTGCCCTGGGGCGTCGTCGGCCCGATGGGCTGGATGTTCAGGACCTGCGTCGCACCGTTGCGGTTGCCGACCTCTCGGGCCGATGTGTAGATGGTCGTGTTCGTCCGCCGCGGCGATTGGATGTGGCTGAGCGGCTGGCCGACGATCGTCGAATTCGCGATGTTCTGGATCTTGATCGTCGCCAGGTTGCCGGTGTCGTTGAGGAACATGCCATTGGCCGTGTTGCCGCGGATCGACTGGATGTTCCCCTGCACGTCGATCAGGGCCGAGCCGCCGAGATCCGTCCGGAAGCTCGTGCTGATGGCATCCAGTGGACGGGCATAACTCAGGCTGATGGCCCCCTTGGAGGCCAGCGAACTCGGCGAAAGGAGCTTCAGGACGTTCTTCCCGCCGGAGACTCCGGTGTCCAGCGCGAGGTTCTGGTCCACCGCGCCGAGGGCATGGCCGATCTGGCCGGATGGGATGACCGGGGTCGTCTTTACGGCGACGTAATTGCCGTTGCTGACCAGCCCGGTCCTCGAGATCGCCGAGAACTGGTCGGAGACCGACGACCCATTCGGGCTGGCGTTGACGGCGATTGTGCCGATCGTCTGGACGCCGAGCTGGTACTGATCGGGCTGGACGGAGCTGAAGTGGGCGCCGACGGTGGCATACAGGTTGTTCGATCCCGGCAGACCCGCGAGGCCGCCGAGGAGGTAGACCTCCGACTGCGGGATGAACGGCGCGGTGGAATCCAGCGCCTGGACCTTGCCGGTCGCGAGGCTCGCCTGCAAGTTGATCATGTGGAGCTGGTTGACGAGGCCGCTGCCGAGCACGGTGATGTTCCCCGCGGTCGCGATGGCGTCGACCGGGAGGGCCGTGGTGAAGCTGCCTGCCGGCGCGCCGGTGTCGGCGTTGTAGGCGTAGACGGTACTGCCCGACGTGACCAGCACCACGAGCTGGCCGCCGTCGTGGGCCAGGTCGACCCCCGCCACGGTCGGGGCGCCGGGGACGTTGATGGGGGCGAAGGTTGGGTCGACGCCGCCGGTGTCAGTCTTCAGGTTGAGGTCGAAGCGGATCAGTTGCCCGGTGGCCGGGTCGTAGCCGAAGATCTTCGAGTCGGTGAGCGGGTTGATCGTGTTGCGAGGCGCGCCGCCGATCGAGTTGGCCTTGAGGATGATGCCCGGCGGCGCGGGAGGCTCGGTCAGGGCCTGGCCGGGCGCGAGCGGCTCGAGGAGATTGGGCTGCGCGGTGAAGCTCCCCGAGACGTTGGTGAGGACCTGGTCCCGGCCGCCGTCGCTCGCGTAGGACAGGGTGACCCCCTGGGCGCTCGTGATCGACCCGGACTGCCCGGCCTCGAGGGTCGAGGACGACCCCGAGCTGCCGCCGCCGAATAGCGACGAGTTGCCAGTGACGATCGGCACGATGGTCGTCCCGACGATGGTCTCGGTCGGGCTCAGGCCGGTCGAGGGCACCCCGCCCGTGCTGGTGTTCGTCGAGGATCCCGATCCCGTGTTGATGGGGATTCCGGAGCTGGTCGCGAGGGAGGTGCTGCTGCTCGAGGTCACGAGCTGCCCGTACAGGCCGCTCGCCCCGCCCGCCGTGTTGCCGGCGTTGGCGGGGAGGATCCGGTAGGATGGCGCCGGAGGCAGCGTGCGGAGCTGAACGTTGGTGCTCGGCCCGATCGAATTGAGCACCAGCGAGGTCACGCCCGGCGTCAGGATGATGGTCCCGCCGGCCTCGAGGTTGAAGTTGTGCATGAGCACCGAGGCCACCGGCGTGCCGCCCACCCCGCTGAGGCTCAGCGGCTGGCCGCTAGCGATGAGCTGGTTATTGAGGATGCTGGCCAGGGTCGCCTGGCCGCCCCCGCCGCTCACGCTGCCGGTGATCTTGGAGTAGACATTCGTCCCGCCGTAGACCAGGTGCAGGGCTCCATTGCCATCGACGGTCGTGCCGGCGAGGGTGCCGACTCCGACGACGCGGATCGTCGCAATCCCGCCCTGAGGCGTGACATAGCGAAAGACCTGGCCCTTGGCCGAGAGCACGCCGCCCGGCGAGGCTGCCTGGGCGACCGATCCGTGGGCGCCCGCGCTGAGGAGCCGACGATCTTCCAGGCCCTCGATGGCAGGCCGAGCCCCGTGTCTACGCGGCCGTCGCGTGCTATTCGCCATGCGCCTCATCGCTTTCCTCCCGTCGCCGACTCCTGCGGGGCCGGGAGCCGCCACGTCCTGCGGTGCCCCGTCGACCGATCCCTGCTATTCCATTCGGCAAAACGTCGCGTTCGGTATAACCGTCCTGCCGCGTTTCCCCCGAACCCCGGTAAAGTCCCCATCATTCGTCACGCCCGGCGGTGCGGCGGCGCCCGAGCCATCGTGCCGGGCGGGTGAATCCGGGCTCCGTGGCGAAAAAACTGGATTGGCCCGCGGACTTCCGTTGCACTAAAGGGGCGAGACGACCCGAGCCGGAGAAGCGGAGGAGCCAATGCCGAGGCCATCCACGCGGGGAATCGCCGACCAGCTCGCCACGCTCTTCGATGCGGGGACCTGCGCGGGGATGACCGACGGCGACCTGCTCGAGCGGTTCCGCGCGGGGGACGGTGAGCGGAGCGAGCGAGCCTTCGAGGCGCTGGTGGGCCGGCACGGGCCCATGGTGCTCTCCATCTGCGCGGGGTTCCTCGACGAACCGGGGGATGTCCACGACGCCTACCAGGCGGTGTTTCTGGTGCTCGCCCGCCGCGCCGGGGCGATCCGCAAGGCGGAATCGCTCGGGAGCTGGCTCTACGGGGTGAGCGTGCGTATCGGCGCCCGGGCGCGAGCCGCCGGGATCCGGCGGCGTGTCCGGGAGCGCCGTGCCCTCGCCGCGGCCGAGGCCGTCGCGTCCCTCGGAAATCGCCTAGATTCCGCCGCCGGCCCGACCGGACTGGCCGAGCGTCGCGAGTCGGCGGCGGCCGTCCACGAGGAGGTCGTCCGGCTGCCGGAGAGCTACCGGGCGCCGATCGTGTTGTGCTACTTCGAGGGGCTGACGCACGACGAGGCCGCGTCGCGGTTGAACTGGCCGGTCGGCACGGTCCGCAGCCGGCTGGCCCGGGCGCGCGACCGCCTCCGGGGCCGGCTCGAGCGCCGGGGCGTCGCCGTGCCCTCGGCGGTCGGACCGATGGCCTCGTTCTTCGATTCCGCCGGGATCCCGGCGAGGATGACGCTGATAACCCCCCTGCCCCAGGTCCATCTTTCGCTCCCTTCGGCCCGCGCCGCCGTCCGCCTGGCGGCCGGGTCGACCGCGCCCGCCGGCTCGTGGCCGTCGGCGTCGATCGTCCTGGCGGATGGAGTCCTTCAGGCCATGCTCATCAGAAAGCTGACGATTGTTGCCTGTGTCGTGGCGACCCTCGGGATCGGCACGGGAGCGGGGATCTCGCTCGTGCGCAGGACCCCGGCCCAGGAGGCCCCCGCGGCTCGCCCGTCTCCGGCCAGGGCCCGTCCGGTCGCCGTTGCGGAACCGACCGTACCGGACATCGATCCCAAGCTCAAGGAATTGATCGAGGCCGCCCGGAAACGCGTGGAAGTCCAGAAGGCTTACTACGAGGTGGGCCGGATGACGCTGGATCGATTCATCCAGGGGCTGGTCGATCTTTGTGATGTCGAGCTCCTGGCCGCGACGACCGACGCGGAGCGCTCGGCCGTCTTTCAGCGCAAGATCGATCGCCTCAAAGAGATCGAGGAACGCGAGAAAGGTGAAGTCGCTGTTGGGCGCGGTACCGAGGCCGACGTCGCCGAGAGCCGCCAGGCCCGCCTGCGCGCGGAGTTCGATCTGAAGGTCCGCCAGAAGGAACAGGCCGAGAAGGCGGCGCTCCTGCACCGGATCGCGGAACTCGAACGGAAGGTGGCGGAGCTGCAAAATGAGCGAGCCGGAGGCCGACGGCCGTGAGCGGTCGCGGTTGGAGTCCCGCGAGTCCTCCGGGTAGGATCATCGGGGGAACGCGAGAATCCATCCTTCGTAAGAGCATTACGGATGAGCCCTCAAGACTTGCTGGAACTTCTTCGACGGCGCCCCTTTATTCCCTTCCGCCTTGTCGCCACGGACGGCCGGACCTATGACGTCCGCCATTCCGACCAGGCCCTGGTGCTGAGGACCCGCGTCGTCCTGCCGCTGCCCGGCAATCCCGATCAGGTTGCCGAACGATCGGAGCATCTCTCCCTGGTCCACATCGTCCGGGCTGAAGAGCTTACGGCCGATGCGTCACCCCGCGCGGCGTCGGCCGGCTGACGGTTGGTTTCAGGAGGGCGGTCACGGAGCCCGCGAGGACGTGCTCTGACCGCGGGCAACCTCCCTCGAAACCCCTCACCGCCGGATCGCCTCGTTGACCAGCCGGTGGAACTCGTCGCGGAGCTTGAGCTGCCCGGACGGATAGATCTGCGTCATCATGACGCCGATCACCTCGTCCTTTGGGTCCACCCAGAAATCGGTGTAATAGATCCCGCCCCAGGCGAAGGTGCCGACGGGGTCCTTCCGGACGCTGGTATCCGGCCGGGTCGTCACGCCAAAGCCGTAGCCGAAGGCCAGCCCGTGCACCGGGATCCACATCGACAGGCCCCCGGTCTGGTCGCGGGTCATGGCGGCGACCGTTTCGGGCCGGAGCACGCGGGCGCCGTCCAGCTCGCCGCGATTGAGCAGCATCTGGAGGAACCGGGCGTAATCGCCGGCCGTCGACAGCAATCCCGCGCCTCCGGAGAAATACCCCGGCCGCTGCCGGTACGCGACATCGGGGGAATAGATCAGGGCGCCGCGCGTCGTCGCGCCATCGGCCGTCCGGCGGATCTTCCCGTCGGGACCGGGCTCATACAGGGCGGCGAGGCGGCTGCGCCGGTCCTCGGGAACGAGGAAGAAGGTATCGTCCATCCGGAGCGGCCGGAAAATCCGCTCGGCGAAGAACTGATCCAGCGGCCGGCCCGACACGACCTCGACCAGCCGGCCGAGGACGTCCGTATTCAGGCCGTATTCCCACGCCGTGCCGGGCTGGTGGAGCAGCGGCAGCCCGGCGAGCCGGCGCACGTTCTCGGCCAGCGTGACGTCGGACGGCGTCAGCCCGTCGCAGATGCCCGCCTCAGCGTACATCCGGCCGAGGATCGGTCGATTGGTGAACCGATAGCAGAGGCCCGAGGTGTGCATCAGCAGGTCGCGCACCGTGATCGGCCGGTACGCCTCGATCAGGTCGTACTCCTCGCCAGAGCTGCCGGGCGGGCCGGCCCCGGCCTTCCGTTCGCGCGGCACGGCCACCTTCATGAAGCGGAACTCCGGCAGATACCTTGAGATCGGGTCCGACAGGTCGAGCCGCCCCTCCTCGGCCAGGATCATCGCGGCCGTGCTGGTGATCGGCTTGGTCATCGAGGCGATCCGGAAGATCGTCGCGGGCGACATGGCGGCCCCGGACTCAACGTCCTGCTTGCCGACTGCCTCGAGATACGCGACCTTGCCATGCCGGGCGACCAGCAGGACCGCGCCGGCGATCTCCTTCTGCTCGACGGCCCGGCGGAAGAGCGCCCCGGCCTCCTGGAGCTTCGCCTGGTCGAGCCCGACCTGATCGGGGCGGGCCTGGGGAAGCTCGCCGGCCAGGGACGGCCGGCCGGCCGCGAGCGTCATCGTGAAGATGGCCAGGGCGACGGCGACAGGGCGGGCGTGGTTGCCGATCATGAGCAGGTCTCCAGGAGTCAGCCCCGATCCACCGGGGCATTATCGCCCCTCATTGTGCCGTCCCGCGCCGGTGGGGCAAGACCCTGGGCGTGGAGCCGGCGATGACGGCGGACCACCGTTCCTGGACCGGCCGCAGCTCGATCGGGACCGCCCGGCGGCGTTCGGATGAGAAAGCCGGGGCAGCCTATCCACGCTGGGCGTGCCCGCCCGGAATCCGTGAAGCCTTCCGACGGAGAGGGAGCAAGCAACGGGCGGCAGGGGAAAAGGGCGAGCGATCGAGGTTCGCCCTACCCCGGCGGGTCGACCTGAGGCCGGGCCGCCGGGGCGGGGCTGATCTGTCCAGCCATCAACGCGAGGAGGCCGAGTGGTGGTCGCCCCCGTGCTCGGCATGCATCTTGTGACATGCCTCGGAGCACTCGCGGCACATCCTGGCGCAGTCCTTCATGATCTGGCCGCCGCCGGCCTTCTCGCACGCGTCGGCACAGTCATGGCACGCGTGGCCGCAGGCGGCCATCGCGTACTTCATGAGCGGGCTGTCGCAGGCCATCAGGCCGGCGGAGAGCTGGCAGAACTGCTCGCAGCCGGCGGCGATTTTCAGCGCCCTGGCGTGAGCCTCGCGATCGCCCTCGCCCTTGCAAAGAGCCTCGAGGCAATGCGAGGCCGACTCGGCGCACAGCTTGGCGCATTTGCCGAGCATCGCGATGTGCTCGTCGTGCTTCCCCCGCTCGGGGTCGGCGCGGACAGGGCCCCCGCCCGTCGCGAGGAAGCCCGCGGCGCCGGCACCCATGATCCCCAGCATTTGGCGACGAACCATTGTAGCACCCCTCCGTTGTCGCTCTCAGTGTGCGGCCCGAGTCCGCCGGACCGCCTCCATTCGCCCCCGGAGAGCCGATCCCCGGTCCCCCACTGGCCGGCAAGCATCATGCCGGCGCAACCCGGCGATCCTCCATCTCGGGGATTGTGGTTCCGAATCCTCGCCATCGTCTTCCAGTTCTTCACGATCGCGCCGATGCGCGGGCTCGGGCCCTGGGACGGCCTGAAGGCCGCGGCGAAGGCCGACACCATCTCGCTGGTGGCCTTCGAAGTCGGCATGTTCGCCTTCATGGCGCTCAACCGCCTGGTCTTCTTCCCGCCGTCGCCGCCCGAGCCGAACAGCGTGATCTACTGGTTCCTGATGCAGATCGCCACGATCGTCGGCTTCGCCACAAGCTACTCGGCCAACTGGTGGTTGCTGCGGGCCGGGCTGAAGGAATCGATGTGAGGCCGCAGTCGTTTTTTGAACACCGCCCCACCATTGCGGCCCGTAGCTGAGCTGTTATACTCTGTTGACGTGTAAGGAGTTCCGCCGGGGATTCGTCTCGGCTTCCTCGCCTTCGAACTCGACCCCACGCAGGGTAAGACATGGCCACGAACGCCCAGGTCCGCCTGATGCAGACGGCGCACCCGTTCCGGCCGTTCCTGGTCAAGCTGGCCGATGGCCGGCATTTTGAGATCCAGCACCCGGAGAACATCGGTTGCTCCACGGACGGCCGACAGATGGTCATCCACGATGACCGCGGCATGCACCTGATCGAACAACGATTGGTCGTCGAGCTCGTCGCGGCGGAGCGACCGGCATCGGCGCGGCGCAAATCGGGCGGGAAGTGAACGAAGCCCCGGCGAGGTGTTGCCAGGAAGGTCGGGCGGATTGATGCCGAACACGCCACGAATCGTCGGAGCCGACGATCCCTTCGCCCCGATGTTCGAGTCGGTGTCGGACCTGACCGCGCGGATCAAGGACGCGATGCGGTCGCACTTCGCCGAGGTCGCGGTGCACGGCGAGGTCTCGAACGTGGCGCGGCCGAAGTCGGGGCACGTGTATTTCACGCTGCGGGACGAGTCGGCGTCGATCCGGGCGGTCCTGTGGCGGACCGAGGCGCGCGGGCTCCCGTTCGACCTGACCGACGGCTTGGCGGTCCGGGCCCTGGGCGGGGTGACGGTCTATGAGCCGCGCGGCGATTATCAGCTCGTGGTCCGGCTGATCGAGCCCGAGGGCCTGGGCGCGCTCGAGCTGGCCTTTCGCCAGCGATACCTCCGGCTGGCGGCCGAGGGACTCTTCGACCCGGCCCGCAAGCGGCCGCTTCCTCGCTTCCCCGGCCGGATCGTCGTTGTCACCAGCCCAACGGGCGCCGCGGTCCGGGACATCCTCCAGGTCACTGGCCGGCGCTGGCCCCGCGCCGAGATCCTGATCGCCCCCACGCGAGTTCAGGGCGACGGCGCCGACCGCGAGGTGGTCGCGGCGCTCGAGCTGGCCAACCGCCTGCCGTCCACCGACGTCATCATCGTCGCCCGAGGCGGCGGCAGTCTCGAGGACCTCTGGACCTTCAACGAGGAGTCCGTCGCGCGCGCGATCGCCGCGTCCCGCGTCCCGGTCGTCTCGGCCATCGGCCACGAGATCGACGTCACCCTCGCCGACCTTGCCGCCGACCGTCGCGCGCTGACGCCCAGCGAGGCCGGCGAGGTCTGCGTCCCGGATGTCCGCGACATCGCGCTGCACCTCGACCGCCTGACCGAACGGCTTCACGCGGCCGGCCAGTCCCGCATCGAAACCGCCCGGACCCGCCTCGACCGGCTGGCCGACCGCTCCCGCCAGGCCCTCCTCCAGCTCCTCGCCGATCGCCGCCTCCGCCTGGCCAGCCTCGCGGCCGCCCTCGAGGCTCTCAGCCCCCTGGGCGTCCTCGCCCGCGGCTACTCCCTCACCCTCCGCCAGGACGACCTCTCCCTCCTCCGCGCCGCCGGGCAGATCCAGCCCGGCCAGCTCATCGTCTCCCGCCTCGCCGATGGCCAGGTCATTAGCCGGGTTGAATCCATCTCCCAATCTTGATATCGTCCCGGCTCCGAGTGGCTGGCCCCACCGAATCCTGCACGCTGTCCATCATCGATAAAACCATCGCGACCCGCAAATCCGGGCTGGACCACGGCAGATCTTGAGGTCATTTTTGATTGACGCTGGAAATTAGTCAGATTGCGATGGATACTAGTTTCGCACAATTTGGGTAACATGCCCTAACTCTGGGCTGTGGACACCTCTTGCCGTCGAGTGGTCGGGACACCTCGAGGGACAGAGAAGGGGCAGAGACCAGTCGCCGCGCGGTCGGCTGCGCGAGCTTTTGGCGTCGAAGTCCTCAATCATGATGATCCTCTGGGAGATACCTCGATGAATAGCCTGATGCGTCGAGCCTGGCGAGTCGGTCAGGGCGGTCCTCTGGGCCGCGGGGCGGATGGCGCCTCGCGGATGCGCAGGCGACTTCGGACGACGAGAGAGCTATTTGAGCCCCTCGAGGATCGATGCCTGCTCGCGGTTCTCGACATCGCCACTGCCGGCGGCGGGTTGATCTACACGGCCAACTCCGGGAGCACCAGCGCGCTGACGATCAAGCTGGATCCCAGCAACACCTCCAACGTAATCTTCACGGATCCCGACCAGACGATTTCCCTCGCCGGGTCGGGTACGACGTCCTGGACGGGAGGAACAACCAACACGGTCGAGGGACCGCTGTCGTCATTCAGCGATATCTCGGTCAACGGCATGGGCGCGACGCTCGATCAGTCGCTGACGATCGACTACTCGAACGGCGATCCGCTTCATCCCAGCGGCCTGGCCTTCAATCCGCAGAACCCCAGCGGTGCCTCGAACGCCCTGACGCTCACGTCCGGCGCGAGTGGCGTGTCGTTCCTGTCCGAGACCTACGCCGCCAGCGGCCCGGGTTCCGGCACGATCACTTACAGCGACTCGAGCCAGAACAACGTCCCGATCACGTTCTCCGGCCTGTCGCCGATCAACGACTCGGTCTCCTCGCCGACATTCATCTTCACCGCGCCCGGAGCGGCGACCACGGTGAACGTCAACACAGGACCCGTGCTCGGGACCGCGCAGTCCGATCAGATCAACGACGGAGGGACGGGCAAATTCGAGCTTGTCAACTTCGCCAACAAGACGGCCGTGACCGTGAATGTCCCGGCCGCCGCGGCCACGACCACGCTGAATATTCCCGCCGTCGCCGCGGGGCTGTCGACGTTGAACGTCTTTTCGGGGGCAGGCGGCGAGAACGTCGCCGTCCAGGCCATCCCGGCCGGCATCAACGTCCACGTCGACACCGGGAGCGTCTCCGGCAGCAAGACGACCGTCGGCCTGGCCGGCTCGCTGGCCGCGATCGGCAGCCCGGTCTACGTCCAGTCCACCGGCGGGACGAACACGCTCGCGCTGGACGCCTCGGGGACGACGTCCGCCCAGACGTACACCATCGCGGGATCGCAGGTCACCTCCACGTCGATGCCGGCCGGAGGCCTGGTCGACTTCTCCGGCGGCGGGCTCACGACCCTGAATCTGACCAGCGGCGGCCACGGCGACATATTCAACTTCACCGGCCCGGTGCAGTCGTCCGTAACGACTTACAACTTCTCCGCCGACGGCGGACCCGGGCCGAACACGCTGAACGTCACGTCCAGCGTCCCGGCGTTGAGCTTCGTCACGCCGGGCGTGCTGGGGTTCGGCGCCGGGAAGCCGACCGTGAACTACACCAATTTCCAGACTGTGAACGTCACCAAGCCCGCCCTGCCGCCGGCGGGCACGGGCACGACGATCGACGCCACCGCGGGACAGCCGCTGAATAACATCCTCACGGCCCTCTTCACCGAGACTGACCTGGGGAACGCGCCGGCCGACTTCACCGCCACGATCGACTGGGGCGATTCGACCACGTCACCGGGGACGATCCAGCCCAGCAGTCCGACCAGCTACAACGTCCTGGGCACGCACACCTACGCGAAGACCGGCACCTTCAGCGTCAAGGTGACGCTCACCGACCTGGGAAGCAGCGGGTCGACCTTCGTCGGGGGCGCGACAATCAATGTCACCTCGACCGGGCCGGTCGCCTCGACACCCAGCCCGATCGTGTCCACGGCCAACGTCGCGCCGGTGCTCCTGCCCAACAGCGTGTACAACTTCAACGGCGTCGCGCTTCAGGGCGTCGCCCAGGACGTCCAGACGACCCAGGACGTCGCGGTCTTCCAGTCGACCGACCCGACCGCCACGGTGGCCGACTTCACCGCGACGATCAAGTGGGGCGACGGCACGACCAACGCCGGGATCCTCACCGAGGACGCCTCGGGGGTTTTCCACATCTCGGGGACGCACACCTACCTGACGGCCGGGGCATTCACGCCCACGGTGACGATCAGGGACAGCAACGGCCAGCTTTACGTCACCGGCTCCTTCTACCAGACGAACTGGGTCTCGAGCATTCTTGCCAACGCGCCCCAGATCGATGCGAATCTCATCAATCCCTGGGGCCTGTCCTCCAGCTCGACCGGCCCGATCTGGGTCTCCGACCAGGGGACAGGGGTTGCGACGGTCTACAATCCCAATACCAACCCGATCAAGCTAGGGCTGACGGTCACCGTGCCGCCAGGCGGCACGCCGTCGGGCCCGACGGGACAGCTCTTCAACACCGACCCGAACGCCGCCGACTTCATCGTCCCCGGCTCGTCGCCGGCGGCCCCGGCGAAGTTCCTCTTCGCCACCCTCGCCGGCACGATTGACGCATGGGCCTCGGGCAGCACGGCCACCATCGCCGTCCCGGTGGTCACGGGTGCGGCGTTCACCGGGCTGGCGCAGGGGAGCGTCACCAGCGGCAGCACGACGACCTACTACCTCTATGCCGCCGACTTCACCGGCACGACCGGCACCAACGGCATCGACGTCTTCGACCCGACCTTCACCAACGTTAGTTCGACCACCTTCGCCGGCAAGTTCGCCGACCCGAATGCCGTGGCCGGCTACGAGCCGTACAACATCGCCCAGCTCGGCGGCAACCTCTACGTCGCCTATGCCCAGCCGAGCGGGATCGTCACGACCGGGGGCGGCTACGTCGACGAGTTTGCCGCTGACGGCACGTTCGTCAAGCGGGTGTACACGGACACGGCCGGCACCACCCTGGCCGGCCCGTGGGGGATGGCGATCGCGCCGTCGGGCTTCGGCTCGTTCGGGGGCGACCTGCTGGTCGGCAACTTCGGCGACTCGACGGGGACCTCGCCGAGCGGAACGATTGTCGCGATCAACCTGACGAGCGGGACCCTGGCCGGGACGATCTCCGGGGCGGACGGCAAGCCGATCGTCAACCCCGGCCTGTGGGGGCTGCTCTTCGGCAACGGCGGCGCGGGTGGGACCTCGGGGACCCTCTACTTCACCGCCGGGAGCAATGGCCAGACCGCGGGGCTGCTCGGGTCGATCGCCGTGGCCGCGCAGCCGGGTGTCACCGTCGCCGCGGCGCCGCTCACGGCCGCGGGCGCCACGATGAACGGCATCCAGGGCAATCCGCTCTCGACCGCCGCCGGGGGCGTCCTCGTCGCGACGTTCCGGGACACCGGCACGCCGGGAAACGCGTCGTCCTACACCGCCACGATCAACTGGGGCGACGGTACCACCTCGTCGCCGATCACGATCACCCGCCAGGGCACTCCCAACGGCGCGGATTACAGCGTGTTCGGCGATCACACCTACGCCGAGATCGGCACCTACCCGATCACCCTCACGATCACCAACGGAGCCAATAACGCCGCGGTGGTCGCCTCGAGCCAGGCGGTCATCACCGACGCCGCGCTGTCGCCGGTCGCGACCCAGCCGACCGCTTCTTCGACCGAGGGCGCCGCCTTCTCCGGCCCCGTCGCCTCGTTCGCCGACGGCAACCCCACCGCCCCGCTCACCGATTACAACTACGTGATGATCAACTGGGGCGATGGCACGCCCGCGACGATCGGGACGGTCTCGCAGCCCGGCGGCGCGGGCACCCCATTCGTCGTCGGCGGGGTCCACACCTACGCCGACGCCGGGGTCAATGGCGGCACCGGGCACTACCCGATCGTCGTCAATGTCCACGACGTCGACGGCTCGACGCTCGCGATCGCCAGCACGGCCGACGTCGCCGACGTGCCCCTGTCCGTCTCCGGCAAGCTCAACCCGACGAGCGACTCGGGGATCTCGAACACCGACAACATCACCAACGTCACCCAGCCCAACTTCATCGGGGCGACCAGCCAGCCGAATGCCACGATCACGCTCTACGCCACCATGTCGGGCGGCTCGACCGCGGTCCCGATCGGTACGGGGACGTCCGACGCCAGCGGCGCGTGGAGCATCACGGCCGACCAGCCCCTGGCCGACGGCGCCTATTACGTAACGGCGGTCGCCGTCGACGCCGCGGGCCACACGGTCAGCTCCACCACCGCAGTCGTGCCCGACCTGGTCATCGACACGGTTGGGCCCAAGGTCACGGGCGTCCGGTTCGACCGCTTCCAGGGCCGGATCGTGGCGACGTTCCAGGACTACGGCGGCCTGAACAACACGGGCGTCGGCCTGACCCAGCCGAGCCTGATCGACGCCAATAACTATCAGCTCGTCACGATCCACCACCCCCGCGTGGGCAAGTACCGGATGAACGTCATCTCCGACGTCCCCGGCTCGCCCAGCGGGCCCCAGACCGTCACCCTGACGATCAACAAGGGTCATTACATCAGGGGCGGCTGGTATCAGTTCACGATCTACTCGGCGAGCCCGATCGATACCAGCGGCATCCGCGACATCGCCGGCAACGCGCTCGACGGCGAGTTCTACGGGTATTTCCCCTCGGGAAACAACCTAAGGGGCGGCAATTTCGTGGCCCAGCTCACGGCGATCCACCACACGATCTTCGCCCCGTCGACGCTCGTCGGCCGCGGGACACCCGTCAGCCCGCCGGGCACGAAGGAGGGGAACGTCTACGTCCCCGGGACGTTCAATCCCGGCAAGTTGACCAGGGTCTCGACATCCACGAGCTCGCGGTACGACGCGCGACACTCCGCGGCGCTGGTTCATCACAAGGACCCCGCCGCGTCGCACCCGGTCGCGGATGTCGGGGCGGCGCGCGTCGCGACGTCGAAGGCCCCCTCGGGCCAGGTCGCGGGGATGGGAGTGATCGACCAGGCGCTCGCGCAGCTCGCGGGGTCGAAGAAGCGCCGGCGCTGAGCGCCCTGGCCTCGGCGGCCCGCGGACGTTACGGTTGTGGGGGCCCCGCACGGCCGTCCGTCGGCGCGGCGGGGTCCATCACTCCGACCCTCATGCACCGCCGGAGCCAGCAGCCAGTCATGACGGACGAGCCGGAACCTCGCTTCGAGGAAGCCCTGGGCCGTATCGAGCGGATCGTCGCCGACCTCGAGCGCGGCGAGCCGGCGCTGGAGGCCGCGCTGGCCAAGTACGAGGACGGTGTGCGGTTGCTGCGGCTCTGCTATGACCAGCTCGAGCGGGCCGGGCGCTCCGTGGCGCTCCTGATCGGCGTCGACGACCAGGGCCATCCCTCCACCGCTCCCTTCGACGCCCGGCCCACCGCCGCGCCCGAGCCGGGCGACGCCTCGCCCGATCGCCTCGCGCCCCGGCCCTGACCGGCCGCCGCCCCGCACGCCGGGCCCCCGAAACCCGTCCGGAAGGCCCCGTCGAGGACCGCCCGCCGGGATCTCCTCTCCCCTTCTTTCCGTCGGAAACCCCGGTCGCCCCCCCGAGAATCGATCCCGGGCCCGTGAGCCGCCGTAATAATCCCATGCAAAGCGCCCAGCCAAACTTTGCGTTGCAAAGTTTTCGTGGGTCTCGTGTAGACTTTCGCGGGGGGAAAGTCCACAATAACGTCGCCTTACGAGGACGGACGAGGAGGACGAGCTGTTGTGGCGATCGTCCCTCGGCTCGTCGAGCGATGGGGCGAGGCAACCGGCCATCGGCAAGCGGCTCTGGCATGATGACGACGAGGACCATGACGAGTTCTGCGACGCGAGAGACCGAGCCGGCGGGGTTGGAGGAGTATCAGGACCGGGCCCGTCGGCGGGTCGAGGAGGCCCTGGCAGGGTACCTGCCGAAAGTGGACGAGGACCCATCGTCGACGTGCCCGGCGCGGCTGGCGATGGCGATGCGGCACAGCCTGCTGGGGGGCGGTAAGCGGCTGCGGCCGCTGCTCTGCCTGATGGCGGCGGAGGCGTGCGGCGGGACGGCCGAATCGGCCCTGCCGGCGGCCTGCGCCCTGGAGATGGTCCACACGTATTCGTTGATCCATGACGACCTGCCGGCGATGGACGACGACGACCTGAGGCGGGGCCGTCCGACCTGCCACAAGGCGTTCGACGAGGCGACGGCCATCCTGGCGGGCGACGGGTTGCTGACGCTGGCCTTCGAGGTTGTGGCGTGCGACGTGCAGCCGCCATCGGCGGCCCTGCGCTGCGTCCGGATCCTCGCCGAGGCGGCCGGGCCGCGGGGGATGGTGGCCGGCCAGATGGCCGACCTCCAGGCCGAGGGGCGCGCCGAGGCCTCGGGCGGGCCGGCCGATGGCACCGTGGCCGAGCTCGAGGCCATCCACCGCCGCAAGACGGGGGCGCTGCTCCGCGCCCCGCTCCGCATGGGCGCCGTGATCGCCGGGGCCCCCGAGCCCTGGGCGCAGGCGCTCGACCGCTACGGCAAGGCCGTCGGCCTGGCCTTCCAGATCGTCGACGACCTGCTCGACATCCAGGGGGACGAGGTCAAGATGGGCAAGCGAGTCGGCAAGGACTCCGAACTGGGCAAATGGACGTACCCCAGGTTCCTGGGCATCGACGGCAGCCGCGAGCTCGCCCGGCAACTGGCCGAGGAGGCCGTCGCCGCCCTGGAACCCCTCGGCCCCGGCGGCGACCGCCTCCGCGGGCTGGCGCTGGCACTTTTGGAAAGGGATCGTTGATGCTTGCTCCCGACTCGCTCCTCGGACGGATCCAGTCACCGGCCGACCTGAAGAGCCTGGGCGATGCCGAGCTCGCCCAGCTCGCCGCCGAGATGCGCTCGCAGCTCATCGACGTCGTCGGCCGGCGATCGGCCCATTTCGCCAGCAACCTCGGCGTCGTCGAGCTCTGCCTGGCCCTGCACCTCACCTTCGACTTCGCCCGCGACCGCCTCATCTGGGACACCGGGCACCAGGTCTATCCCCACAAGCTCATCACCGGCCGCGCCGACCGGATCAGCACAATCCGCACCAGGGGCGGCCTGATGGGCTATCCCAACCCGGCCGAGAGCCCGTTCGACCTGTTCATGACCGGGCACGCCGGTTGCGCCCCCTCCACCGCGCTGGGCCTGAAGGTCGGCGACGACCTGGTCGGCGAGACGCAGCGGCACTCCGTCGCCGTCATCGGCGACGGCGCGCTGCCCTCCGGCATCGTCTTCGAGGCCTTCAACCACGCCAGCGGGCTGAAGAAGAAGCTGCTCGTCATCCTCAACGACAACAAGATGTCAATCTGCCCCCGCGTCGGCGGGCTGGCCGAATACCTCGACCGCGCGAGGATGTCCACCACCTACAACGACTGGAATCGGCGGGTCAAGTGGCTCCTGCCCAACATCCCCCTGGTCGGCGAGCACGCCGAGCGCCTGCTCCAGCAGTTCAAGGACGCCATCAAAGCCTCGCTCCACCACGGGATGCTCTTCGAGGAGCTGGGGTTCGTCTATCTCGGCCCGATCGACGGCCACGACCTGAAGACCCTCCGCAACTATCTCGAGCGGGTCAAGGCCATGGACGGGCCCGTCCTGCTCCACATCCTGACCAACAAGGGGCACGGCTTCGAGCCCGCCGTCAAGGACCCGGTCAAGTTCCACGCCCCGGCGCCCTTCCAGCCGGCCGCCGACGGCATCGTGCCGCTGAAGACCTCCTCGAGCCGCACCTATACCGACGCCGTCAGCGACACCCTCTTCGACTCCTGCGGGCGCGACCCCCGCGTCGCTGTGATCACGGCCGCGATGTGCGAGGGGAACAAGCTCCAGCGGATCCGCGAGACGTTCCCCGCCCAGTTCTTCGACGTCGGCATCTGCGAGAGCCACGCCGTCGCCTTCGCCGCCGGAATGGCCCGGGCCGGCGCGCGGCCGGTCGTCGACATCTACAGCACATTCCTCCAGCGCTCCTACGACCAGATCTTCCAGGAGGTCGCGCTCCAGAACCTGCCCGTCGTCTTCTGCCTGGACCGCGCCGGCCTGGTCGGCGCCGACGGCCCGACCCACCACGGCAGCTACGACCTGGCTTATCTCCGCGTCTTCCCCAACATGGTCGTCATGGCCCCCGGCGACGCCCAGGACATCGGCCCGATGTTCGACTTCGCCCTGGCCCACGACGCGCCGGTCGCCCTGCGCTACCCCCGCGCCAACCTTGACATCATCGAGCGCGACGTCCAGCCCGTCGAGCTGGGGCAGGCCGAGATCCTCGAGTGGGAGACCGACGGCATGCTGCTGGCCTGCGGCGCCATGGTCGGCACGTGCCTCCGCGTCGCCGAGCGCCTGCGGCAGGTCTACGGCCTGCGCGTCGGCGTGATCAACGCCCGGTTCGTCAAGCCGCTGGACCGCGACACGATCGCCAAGGCCATCGAGGAATGCGGGTTCGTGCTCACGGTCGAGGAGGGCTGCCTCATGGGCGGATTCGGCTCGGCCGTGCTCGAGGCGGCCAGCGACGCCGGGTTGCCCACCACGCACCTCCGCCGCATCGGCCTGCCCGACCGCTACGTCATGCACGCCGAGCGAGACGAGCAGCTCGCCGAGGTCGGCCTGGACGTCGACGGCGTCACCCGCGCCGCGCTCGACCTGGCGCGATCCGTCGGCCTCCACGTCCCCGACATCGCCAAGGTCAAGGCGGCCGCATCCGCCGGGGCTGGGGCGGGCGCCGATCGAGGGCGGCTCGCCGCCAATCCCGCGGCCACCACGCGTTGAGAGCGTCTCAAACAAGATCAGAACGATCGATCCGTCCTGATGGCGATCCGTCGGGGGAATCCCGGGCCCGACGGCCGTCGGATCGACCTCGCGAGGGCCTCGCACCATGGGACCCGCGGCCACGACGTCCGACCCGCGACAGCCGGATCCGGCCGCCGGGGCCGCGCACGCTCCCGGCCCCGGCCCGTTGCGCGTGATGATCCTCGGCAACGGGACGAAGCGCGAGGTCCACGACGAGGCCGCCACGCTCGGGCGGGCCCTGGCCGCGACGCCCGGGCTGGAGCCGGCGGGCGTCGATCTCTCGGCCGACTCGCGGCTCGCCGACCTACCCGCCGACGTGGCCGTCGTGCTCGGCGGCGACGGCACCGTGCTCCACACCGCACGCCGGATGGAAAACCGCCCGACGCCCGTCCTGGGCGTGAACGTCGGGCGGCTGGGCTTCCTCGCCGACCTGACTCCCGGCGCCTGCTGCCAGCGGATGACCGATCTCGCCGCCCGGCGCTTCACGGTCGAGAACCTGATGACGTTCGAGTGCACGCTCACCCCGCGCAGCGGGCCGACCCGCGTGTTCCGCGGCCTGAACGACGCCGTCATCCGCGCGGCGCCCGTCTTCCACCTGGTCGAGATCGGCCTGTCGATCGACGGCGAGAGCGTGATGACCTACCGCGGCGACGGCCTGATCGTCGCCACGCCGGTCGGCTCGACGGCGCACAGCCTCTCGGCCGGCGGCCCGATCCTGCCGCCGAACGCCCACATGTTCGTCGTCACGCCGATCTGCCCGCACACGCTGACCCAGCGCCCGCTGGTCGACTCGGCGCACAAGGTCTACGAGGCGACCCCGATGGGCGAGGGCGTCGCGACGGTCCTGGTCATCGACGGCCAGGTGCAGGTCCCGCTCCACCCGGGCGACCGGGTGACGATCCGCCGGGGGACCACGCCGCTCCCCATAGTGCGGATCCCGGGCCACAGCTTCTACCGCACCCTCCGCGCCAAGCTGGGCTGGGGGGTCCTGCCCCGCCCCGACGGCGCGCTGGGCGCCTGAGCCGGCCGGCGGGTTCCACGGTTGTCGGGTGGGTGGAGCCCACCGATTCGGGGCCTCGCCCGGTGGGCGTTGCACGCCCTCTGCCCTCCGAGCGCCCGCCCGAGACAGGCTCTCGGCCCGGCCTTCGCGCGGGATTTGAGGTCTCGCCTCACGACTCGGCCGGGTTCTGCGTTTCGAAGTGCTTGACCATGGTGACCTGGTTGCCGCTCTCGTTGTACCAGAAGCGGTCGACCAGCCCGCGGGCGAGCATGATGCCGAATCCACCCTCGCGGAGGCCCAGCTCGTTGCGGACCTCCAGGTGGCGGATCGGATCCTCGTCGGAGGCGGCGTGCGGCAGGTCCCTCGGGTCGAAGCCGGGGCCTTGGTCCTTGATGATCAGCGTCACCGAGGTGGGATTGATGCGGTAGGTGATCCGCAGCACCAGGTCGGCGTTCTTGCGGTGGCCCCACTCGATGGCGTTGCCGCCCATCTCCATCACGGCCTGCTTCAGGTCCTTGATGTGCCGCTCGGTCAGCGGCGTGTGCGCGAAGAGGTCGGCGAGCATGTCGCTGGCCTGGGCCAGGTAGTTCAGCTCGCTGCGGATGTCGAAGTCGATCTCGCCGGTCGTGCCGTGCTGCCGGTGCTCGTCGTGCCAGGCGATCGCCTCGTCCATCGCCCGATAGAGTTGCTCGGGGGTGAAGGGCTTGATGAGGTAGCCGTTGGCCCCGACCCGCACGCCGGCCGCCCGCTCCTTGGCGTCGTGGTGCGCGGTGATCATGATGATCGGGATCAGGTTCGTCTCGCGATCCCGCTTCAGCCGATCGCACAGATCGAATCCGTCGATGTCGGGCAGCGACAGGTCGAGCAGGATCAGGCCGGGATGCCGCCGGGCGACTTCCTCGAGCGCCTCCGCCCCCGAGAAGACCTGGATCGGCTCGAAGCCGTGGGGGCGGACGAGATGGGCCAGGATGTCATTGGCGTCGCGCTCATCGTCGACCACCAGAACGGTGCGCGGCATGGGCAAGACCCGAAGAGACTACGGTTCGTTTTGAGCGCTTCCTGTACCCGGACAGTCCAGGAGTGTCTCAGGCTTATTCTCTCGCGCCGAGCCTGGCGTGGCAAGGCTTTGCAAGCGGCGGCCCGTCCGGTATCCCCCGACGGGCCGGCGAAACGCCCCGACCGTCGTGATGTCTCGGGGCCACCCTCCCCTTGCGACCCGCCACGCCGACAGGGCAGAATGAAGCGTCGCTATCCAGACGAACGGACCACTCCGCCCCTCGTGACCGCCCGGGCCCGCCGCTCGGGCCCATCCGCCGGGGTTCCTCGATCCCTGCCCTGCAAGACGCGAACCATGAATGTCACGAAAGTCATCGACTCTTTCGGGTATGTCATCTACGGCGCGCTGGCCCTCCTGGCGGTCTGGGGCGCCTACAACGGCATCCTGCTCTATCGGAGCCTCGGCAAGAAAACGATGAAGGACCCCGACGAGCTGGTCGGCCAGGTCCGCGAGCTGTGCAAGGCCCGCCAGTACGACAAGGCGATCAACCTCTGCCAGACGCCCACCTTCTGGCATACCGCGCTGGCGCAGCTTATCGCCGTCGCCCTGAAGAATCGGGACCGGGGGCTCTCCAAGATCCGGCAGCTCGTGGTCACCGAATTCCACAGCGAGGTCGTCGCCGGGATGGAGAACCGCCTGGGCTCGGTCTCGACGATCGTCCGCATGGGCCCGCTTCTGGGGCTGCTCGGCACGGTCGCCAGTATGATCGGCGCCTTCGGCCGCATCGGCGGCTCGGAGCAGGTCAATCCCCGGGCCCTGGCCCAGGACATCAGCCTCGCGCTGTGGGCCACCGGCGCCGGCCTTCTGATCGCCAACCCGATGATGCTCATCGGCAACGACGTCCACGCCCGGCTCCGCCGGCTCCGCGACCGGACCGAGCGGCAGCTCCAGGAAGTCCTGGACGTGATCGAGAGCTGATTCGAATCCAGGCCGATCGAACCGGAGGCAGAGCCGCGCCATGCTCCTACGCCGCGACACGGATCACGATCGCGACGAGCACATCGACATGACGCCCATGGTCGACGTGGTCTTCCAGCTCATGACGTTCATGCTCTTCACCGTGCAGATGAGCGGCGGAGAGAAGGTCGACGTGCCGCGGGCCCGGCATGGCGTGGGCATCGAGGAGTCCAGCGCCACCTTCTTGACCCTCATCCCGTCGGCCACGCCGGGGGGCGAGGTCCGAGTGCTGCTCGGCCACGGCGAGGGCCCCGAGGGGTCGCTGGAACAGGTCCGCAAGTACGTGGCCGACAACATGAAGGAGGGCCACACCAAGGTGATCCTCCAGGCCGACGGCGAGGTGCCGCACGGCGAGGTTCTGAAGGTGGCCGGCGCCGTCGCCCAGGTCGAGGGGATCACGGTGCATGTCGGCGTCCAGGAGGCGAAGGGCAATCCGTGACGGCGGGATCCGGGACATCCGGATGGGCCGAGGACCGGCCTCCAACCGAACCGAACCGGACTGAACCGATCGAGGCGGCCGTCGCGGCCGCGTCAGCGACCGCAACAGGGCAGAGCGGAGGGGGAAGGACCGTTGGCGATCTGGGACATCTTCCACGCGGAAAGCCTCGAGCTGGAGCGAGAACAGACCACGGAGGCCGTCCGGGCCGCGATGGCCGCCGGCACGTTGCGCGACGACGACCTCGTCCGCCCCGCGGGCACCACCGCCTGGACCCGACTGGGCGACATGCCCGAGCTGTCCGCCCCGCCGGCGAAGGCGAGCCCCGCCGCGATGCCGGCGAAAGCGGCCCCCGCCTCGCCGGCGAAGGTCCCGCCCGCCCCGAAGGCCGCCGGCCCCGAGCGCATCTCCAACCCCCGACCGGCCGCGCCGGTCTCTCGCCCGCCCAGCAGCGATTTCGAGGTCCGTGCCGACCTGCCTGAACCGGCCTCGCGTGGCGACGCCCAGGGCGCCGCCACGGCCACAGACGACCTGCCCCCGAGCCCACTCTGGACGGAGCTCGGCGGCGAACCCGGCGACGTTGCGTTCCCCGTCCTGCCCCAGCCCCCGGTCGCCGGCGCTAAGGACGAGCCGCCGTCGCCTCCCCTGGATGCCATCGTCGAGGACGACGACGAGGACGACGACCTGTCCCCTGCCACCGAGGCCACCGCCTGGGCCTGGGACGACGAGGACGACGAGGACGAGGGGCCTCGATCCTCCGCCGCGCACCGACCCGGGCATGACGCCCTGGATGAGCAGATCGAGATCCTCGACGACGACGGCCTCGAGATCCTCGACGAGGACAACCTCGGCGCGGCGAGCCCCTATTCCCGCGAGGCGCGCGCGTACCGCGACGAGGGCTCCGAAGTGGGCCTGCCGGTCGTCCCCTCCCGCGACTGGAACGAGGACCGGGCCCCGGTCCCCGACCCCGAGGAGGACGAGTTCACCTTCTCCCGCGGCGGGCCGATGACCGTCGAGGAGCTCGACCTGGCCCCGATGGTGGACGTCGCCTTCCAGCTCGTGCTCTTCTTCATGGTTACGGCCACCACAATCCTGTACAAGACGCTCGAGATCCCCAAGCCCAGCAACGACCAGCAGCAGAGCGCCGTACAGCAGTCCCGATCGCGCAGCAAGGAGGACCTCGAAAAGGACTTCATCCTGGTCGAGGTCGACGCCGGCGGCGCGTTCAAGATCGACGGCGAGCCCGTCGCGGCGAACCTCGGCACGATCGCCGAGCGCCTCCGCACGGCGCGTGAGAAGACGGATCGCCGCGTGATGCTGCTCTCGGCCGAGCATCTGACCCGCCACAAGAACGCGGTGCTCGCCTACGACGCGGCCAACGAGATCGGCATGAGCATCACGATCGCCAAGCCCAAGGCGCCGGAAGGCCCGGCGCCTACCATCTTCCCCGGCCGGGCTCCCGGAGGCGGAGGAGGTGCGGGCGCGGGCGCATCGGCACCGCCTGCCGCCGCGCCGGCGCCTGTCGCACGGCCGCCCGCCGCGGCGCCCGCCGGAGGTGGCGGCGTCCCGTTTTAAGGGCTCCGGATCTACCGCGAAAACCGCGGAATCCGGACCGGATGAGGCTCCCACTCGCCTCGTTCGGGACGGATTCCGGACCCCGGCCCCGGAAAAAAATCGGCGACCCCTGGCGCACTCCGGGCAAAAACGGAGCATGTAAAGGCGGAGGGGGATCGAGAACCGGTCATCCAGGGGGCTTGCGACCGTGGACAGGACAGGCAGCGACGCCAAGGCGATCTTTATCGCGGCCCTGGACCGGCCGCCCGGCGCCGATCGCTCCGCCTACCTCGACGGCGCCTGCGGCGGCCGTGCCGACCTGCGCCGCCGGGTCGAGGCCCTGCTGGCCGCCCACGATCGGGCCGACGAGGTCCTCGGACCTGCGCCCGGCCCCACGGCGGTCGATTCGGAGAATGCCGCCACGACTGCCGCCCCGTCGGATTCGCCGACGATCGAGGCCACCCAGTCCGACACGGTCGGACCCGGCTCGCTCGAGGCGACAATCGACGCCGCCGACCGCCATGACGCCCGCGTCAACGGACTCGGCCCCGCCGCCGACCCGGCCCGCGGCGCCCGGATTCACTATCTGGGGGACTACGAGATCCTCGGCGAGCTCGGACGCGGCGGCATGGGCGTCGTGTTCCGGGCCCGTCAGGTCACCCTGAACCGTCCCGTCGCGCTTAAAGTGATCCGCTCGGGCCTCCTGGCCGGCGATGATGAGCTGAGACGGTTCCAGAACGAGGCCGAGGCCGTCGCGATGCTGGATCACCCCGGCATCGTCCCGGTCCATGAGGTCGGCGAGCACGACGGTCGGCGGTATTTCAGCATGAAGCTGATCGAGGGGAGCAGCCTGCACGCCTCGATCGAGAAATACCGGGACCGGCCCCGCGACGCCGCCCGCCTCGTCGCCGAGGCCGCCGAGGCGGTCGCCCACGCGCACTCCCGCGGCATCCTCCACCGCGACATCAAGCCGGCCAATATCCTGGTCGACGCCGAGGGCCGCCCGCACGTCACCGACTTCGGCCTGGCCAAGCGCCTGACCGACGACGCCGAGATCACCCAGTCGGGCGCCATCCTCGGCACGCCCGCCTACATGAGCCCCGAGCAGGCCGAGGGCCGCCGCGGCACGATCACCACCGCGACCGACGTCTACGGCCTCGGCTGCGTCCTTTATGCCCTGCTCGCCGGCAAGGCCCCCTTCGGCGGCGACAGCGTGCTCGACACCCTCAAGGCCGTCCGGGAGCAGGCCCCCGAGCCGCCCACCCGGTCGAATGCTGGCGTCCCGCGCGACCTGGAGACGATCTGCCTGAAGTGCCTGCACAAGGACCCGCGCGGGCGTTATCCGACCGCCCAGTCGCTCGCCGACGACCTGCGCGCGTGGCTCGAGCACCGGCCGATCGCCGCGCGCCGGGTCGGCGCGGCCGGGCGCGTCTGGCTCTGGTCCCGTCGGCGGCCGGCCCTCGCGGGATTGGCCGCCGTCCTCGCCCTCTCGATCGTCGGCGCCGGGATCTTCACCCTCATCTACGCCCGCCAGCAGGCCGACCGCGCCCGGGCCGAACGCGCGCTCCGGATCGAGGCCGACCGCCAGCGCGACCTCGCCGACCACGAGCGCGACCGCGCCGCCCGCCAGGCCTACGTCAGCAACGTCAACCTCGCCTGGCGCGAGTGGCAGGACGCCAACCCGGTCCGGACGCGCGAGCTGCTCGAAGCCACCCGGCCCGCCCCGACGGCCGTCCCCGACCTGCGCGGCTTCGAGTGGTACTACCTCGACGAGCTCAACCGGGCTCCCGCGTGGACCCACGTCCCGAAGGACTGCATCGGCTCGCACGTTGCGTTCGACCCGGCCGGGTCGTGGGTCGCCGTCGACCTGGCGCCCCGCAAGGCCGCGGCGAACCACGTCGCGATCCTCGACGTCCGCACCGGCAACTTGATCCGTACCCTCGCCGGCCGCACGCCTTTCCGCGCGCTCGCCGCGACTCGGGCCGACAACCTGATCGTGACCCTCCACGATGACAAAACGGCAGCTTACATCGACGTCGCAACGGGAGAGGAACGCCAGCGGCTCTTCAGCCCGGCCCGACCCACCGATGAGGTCTCGCTCTCCTTTAGCAACGATCGCCGGTACCTTGCCCGCTGGACCTCGAAGGCGTCGGCCCGGCCGGCTCAGCTCTCGGCCGAGCTGTGGGATGTCTCCGCGAGGAAGAAGGTCGGCGAACCGGCGTTCCCGCCCGGCATCCGGATCAGCTCGAGGTTTGATCTGAGCCCGGATGGCAAGCACATGGTCGCGGCGGGCGCGGGGCTGAGCTTCTTCGACATCGCCACGGGTAAGCTCGAGCGTTCGATCGACGAGTCCGAACTCCTGGCCGACGTCGCGTACAGCCCCGATGGTCGCCTGATCGCCGGGGTGTCGTTCGACGGCTGGATCGGCCTCTGGGACGCGGCAACCGGCCGGCGCGGCAAGACGTTGGTGGGCCACCGCGGCGAAGTCCACCGGGTCGAGTTCAGCCGCGACGGCAAGCGGCTGGTCTCGGCCGGGAGGGACCGGATCGTCCGGATCTGGGACGTCGCGGCCGGCTCGCTCCTGCTCGAGCTTCGCGGCCATGGATCCGAGGTCTGGGACGCCGCGTTCGCCCCCGACGGCCGTTACGTGGCATCGGTCGGCTTCCATGACGGGGCGGTCAAGCTCTGGCGGACCGGCCGGGCGCCCGAGTCGATCGAGCTGGTCCATGACCCGGCGTTCTCCGGGTCGATGCCGCCCTACGATGTCGCGTTCAGCCCCGATGGGCGAATCCTCGCGGCGGCCCGCGCCTCGGGAGACCTCCAGGCCTGGGACCTCGGACGAGGTACGTCGCTCTATCGGATCGAAAACCGGGACATGAACGGCCGTGGTTGGGTGGCCTTCGGACCCGGATCGGACATGCTCGCGACACTCGACCCCCGGAGATCGATCCTGCTCCGAAATCCGACGACGGGCGCCGAGATCCGTTCCCTCGATTCGTCCGAGAATAGCCTGGTCGGCGTCTTCAGCCCCAACGGCCGGCTTCTCGCCGCGGCCGATGGCCGAGCGGGCAAGATTCGCATCTGGGAAGCAGCCACCGGACAGCTCGTCGCGACCCTCGAAGGGCACCCCCAGCCCTTCGGCTGTCTGGCATTCAGTCGCGACGGTTCGAGGCTGGCCTCGGGCTGCTACGACAACACCGTGACGGTCTGGGACTTGCCCGCCCGCAAGGAGCTGGCGGTCTACCGCGGGCACTCCGCCGGCATCGCGAGCGTCGACTTCAGCCCGGACGGTCAATCCGTCGCCTCGTCGAGCCTGGATTCCCGGACTCACGGCGAGGTCCACATCTGGGACGCGAGCACCGGTCGGGCGACCCGGATTCTCCGCGGACACGCCGCCTTCGTGAAACGGCTCGCGTTCCTCCCCGCCGGCCGTCGGCTCGCGACCCTCGGCGATGATGGCGTGCTCAAGATCTGGGATGTCGAATCCGGCCAGCAGACCCTCTCGATCGCCGCCCACGAGCGCAACGGCCTGGGCCTGGCCGTGAGCCCCGACGGCCGACGGTTGGCCACCTCGGGCGCGGACGGTTCCGTCCGCGTCTGGGGCGCCGGGCCTCGGCCGAGCGATGCGCCCGACTGATTCGCATCCTGACTCAGAACAGAAAACGCCTCGTGTTGCTGACCTGTTCTCCATGACTAGGAGCCCGTCGATGATGCGCGCCCCTCATGCGCAACGAAGTACGTTCCACCGCGTGATGTTTGCCCTTGTGGCCATTTCGCTTCCAGCTTCTCGCGCCACCGCCGGTGATGCGCAGCCCGACGCCCTCCGGTTCGGGACGGTCCGCGTCGGCGCGATCGTCGAGGGGAGCGTGCAGGTCTGGATCGATCCGGCCGACGCCCGGGGCCGACCGGTGAATGTCGGGCCGCCGCCATTCCTGCGGGTCAGTGACGTCAAGGTCGGCACACAGAAACTCGGCGCCGACGAACGGGGCTACTGCGTCCTCCGGGTATCGCTCAACACAGCGAGCGCCGGGGAATTCGCGGGCGAGCTGCATGTCGAGGTCGGCGGCCGCCGCGTCGCCGTCCCGGTCGCCGCGTCCGTCCGGCCCCCGATGCCGGGCCTGACCCGGCTTCTCGTGTTTTCGACGCCGTTCACGAGTACTTCCACCAGCGACGCGACCGCCTTCGACCGCTGGCTGAAGCTCGTCGACGACGCCGGGCTCGACGTGCAGTATCTCGACGTCCAGCCCCGCCAGGCCGTCCTGGGCCGAGTCGACGTCGAGAAGCTCGACGTCGTGCTCCTCGGCATGAGCGGCCTTCTCGCTCTGGCGGACCCGGACGTCAAGCTCCTGCAAGCCTTCGTGGACCGCGGGGGCCGGGTCATCGTGTTCGCCAACGCCGCCTACCTCGGAACCGTCGACAGTGCGAACAGGCTGCTCGTGCCCGTGGGTCTTCGCATGTTGAACGTCAATCCTCGCCTGACGGGCCCGGTCCAGGTCGGCCCGCGTCAGATCGTCCGCGATCCGCTGACCGCGCGGGTCCAGTCGCTGTTCTTCCAGCGGTTTTCGCCCGTCGAGGTGATCGACCGGCGGAAGGCGAAGATCCTCGCGTCGGTCCCCGGTCATCCCGACCAGGGCCTGGCCGCCATCGCCCGCGCCGGGCGTGGCGACGTGGCGATCGTCGGCGACGCGCTCTGGTGGAACTGGGTCGCCGCCGATCGGGAGAAGAAATCGAACAATGCAACCCTGCTGGAGCACCTCGTAAAGCCGCCCGCGCGGCGGCAGTGACACAGTCCACTCGCCCCGGAAAATCCCGACGGCACGAGGACTGGCCCCGAGTCGTCGCGGCCGACAGAATGGTGACTGGCTGCGTGTGCCCGTCTCCGTTCTGTCCGGCCGCTCGCCGAGTAGGAGCCCCGCCATGCCAATCGAGCCGGCACCGCCGCCGGAGGACTTCAGACCCATCCCCGTTGTCGCCCCAAAACCTTCCCGGCGCCTCGAGGCTGTCGACGCCCTCCGCGGTCTCGTGATGGTCCTGATGGTTTTGGACCACACCCGCGACTACTTCGGCGACGCCTCGTTGAACCCAACGGCCGATCCCGCCCGCTCGGGACCGGCGCTGTTCTTCACCCGGTGGATCACGCATTTCTGCGCGCCGACCTTCGCCTTCCTCGCCGGGGTCGGCGCCTGCCTGGCGGGCTCGAAGTACCGCTCGCGCGGCGAGCTCGCCGCGTATCTCGCCACGCGCGGGCTCTGGCTCATTTTTCTCGAGCTGACCGTCGAGCGATTCGGCCTGCTGTTCAACCCCTATTCGCGATTCATCCTCCTTGTCGTCCTCTGGTCGATCGGCGGGTCGTTCCTCGTGATGGCCGGCCTGGTCTTCCTGCCAGGCCGCCTGATCGGCGCGCTGGGCGTCCTGCTGATCGCGACCCACGGCATCGCGAGCGCCTCGCTGGAGCATCTCGGATTGCCCGCGGGGCTGAACGAGGCGGCGGCATTCCTGCTCCGGCCGACCTTCGCCCAGCTCCCGGGCGGCGTGAGCCTGCTCGGCGGCTACCCGCTCTTGCCCTGGCTGGGCGTGGTCGCGGCGGGCTACGGATTCGGCGAGGTCCTCCGCCTGGAGCACGAGCGGCGCTGGCGAACCCTGGTGATCACGGGCCTTGTCCTGACGACTGCATTCCTCGTCGTGCGAGCCTGGGGCGTTTACGGCGATCCGACGACGTGGTCGGTTCAGGGCGCGCCGATGATGACCGTGCTCGCGTTCCTCAACTGCACCAAGCAGCCGCCGTCGCCGCTTTTTATCCTGATGACGCTGGGCCCGGCGATCGCGGTGATGGGCCTGCTCGACCGCGCCGGCATCCGCGGCCCGGTCGGCCGCGCGCTCGTGACCCTCGGCCGCGTCCCGCTGTTCTACTACCTGTTGCAGTGGTACGTGATCCACGGCCTCGCGATCCTCGCGGGCCTGGCGCGAGGCTTGCCTGTGAGCTGGCTCCTCGGGCCGAACCTGCTGGACGGCGCCCCCGACGGCTGGCCGCTGACGCTGCCGGGCGTCTATCTCGCCTGGCTGGTCGTGCTGGCCGTCCTGTATTTCCCCTGCCGCTGGTTCGCCGGGCTCAAGTCCCGCCATCCTGGGGGGTGGCTGTCTTATCTGTGATCGCGCGATCGGCTGCGACGGCTCGGCCGAGGGTGCCGTCGGAGGCGCGGTCGATAAAAATGAGTCTGTCGCACGGAGACCGGGCCGGGGAACTGGCCCTGAAAGGGCCGAACAGATCAGCCCAGGGCGACGCCCTGGGTCGCCTGCGGGCCGCAGATTGTCGCGCCCTTTCAGGGCTTGTTTACGGGGGTTCGCCGGTTCCCCGGGGCGTTGCCCCGGGCTGATATCTTGCGCCCCTTCGGGGCGATTCGTGGTGGCGTCCGGCGAGAAGGCTCTAAGAATCCCAATTCCGAGTCCGCGGGGAATCCTTTATTCCGATTACGCCGTCAGGCCGGCCTCTTCCACTTCGCGATCAGCGCCTCGAACCGATCGGTCAACCGCTCGAAGCGTTCCAGCAGCCGGAGGGCCCGGTCGAGCCCTTCCTCTTCTCTCGCCAGGAGCGAGGCCTCGCGTTCGTGCCTCTCCCCGGCTTGTTTGAGTTGATCCCAGGCGACCTCGATCTGCCGGCCGATCTCGACCTGTTGCCGCACGTTCTCCTCGAAGTATCGAGCGTTCAGCTCGTCGTGGAGGTTCTTCCAGGGTGGTGCCTTCTCTCGCCTCGTCACCTCGGGCACATCAACCCAGCCGCCGCACTTGGGACAGTCCTGCACCGTGCCCGCGTCAGTTGACGGGAACGAGAGCATCGCGTCGCAGCCATCACAACGAAAGGTCACCTTGATCTCCGACATAAGATGGTGACCCTCCAGGCCGGGGTGAGTCCGAAATCCAGGTGCCTCGGTGAGCATTACGCGATTCGACGGAAGATCGTCTGGTCGCGCTCTCTCCTACTTGACCTCCTCCGCCGAGCGAAGGTCGAAGGCCACCGTGATCGTGTGCCCCTCGGGCTGCTCCAGGCCGGCCGCGCCGAACTTGCCGGTGCCGCGCAACCGCCAGCGCCGGCCGCTCAACGCCCGAAGCAATATCGTCAGGTCGAACTCAACGACCACGTCCCGGACGACGCCCGTGGCCGAGTCGGCCTCGGTCGAAATGCGGGGCGGCGCCTCGCACTTGATAATCACCATCTGGGTGCCGGGATCCTGCTCCGCGAACTTCCGCAGCAACTCCGTCGTCACGAACCGGAGGTAGTCCTCGCCCATCCAGGCCAGCGGCGGATGGCCGACCAGGTCGGGCGGGAAGCCATAGGCGTCGATGCCGTCAACCTTGCGCTGCTCCACTCCAGCCTCCTCCGCCGGTTCATGCCCGACCGACTACTCCGAATCGGCGCACTCAAACGCGATGACGTGAACGAGCGTCCGGCCGGCGCGCAGGTACGACGAGACGAAGACGACCGACTCGTCCTTGCCAAGCTTCCCCTCGAACCGGATGGGGCCCTTGAGTTGCAGCGACGGCGGCCATGGTCCGGCGGGGTCGAGCCTGTGGAAGACCTGGTAGTCGACCCGGATTTCGCGCGTCGCTCCGATCCGGCGGGCGCCCAGGAACCCGGCGCCCGTTCCACCGCCGACCATCTGGCGATCCGCCTTCGAGTAGGCCCAGGTATCGGCACACGGGGGCCACCCCGCGTCGGACCGCCTGTTGTCGACAAGGATCCCCGTCTCGGCTTGCCTCGCTTGGACGAGATCGCCCAGCCGTTCGGCCGGGATCACCGCGACCGAGTAGGAGGATTCGGCGATCCGCCTGCGGCCCCGCTCCGGCACGAGCCGGTCCGCGTCGGCGGCCGCCACCTCGAAGACCCGACATCGGACGACAGGAGTGGCATCCGCCGGCCGGCCCGAAACGCGGGACCCTCCGGTTCCCGGGCCGGGGTCTCCGAGGGCGACGGAGAATGCGATCAAAACGGCGCAGGATGAGGTCATGACCGGCTCCTTCGTGACGGCCTCACGCCGGGATTGTGCGCCCCGCCGCAGGCGGGTTCACGGCCACGCTTCCTTCGCCTGGCCCTCCGGCGCGGCGGGATTTCTCGCGCGATCTCAGTCTATCGAGATACGTCATCCCCGTCATCGCCAGCCCCGTCAATCCCGCCGGTCGTCGCTTTAGCCTTCACGACCACGCGATGTGGATCGATCCCGCCACCACCGGATTGTGTGGTTCGCCACCCCTCGTATCAAGATTCCCCATATTACGACAGCCGCCGCGACGAGAGTCGATAGAGCGAGCCATCCCATCCAACCACCTCGCCGCCCGAAGGGCATGGCGGCGGCTGCTGCCAGCATCGACAACCAGACGGCTTTCGCTTCCCACGGTACTTTGAGCGGAGGGGTCAACTCGGTTTCCTCGGACATGAGGGCTCGGAGGTCAGGCACGTTTGCCGAACAGCTCCGCCAGCAACTGCCGGGATCGCTCCAATCCTTCCTCGGTGAACACGACCGACCTCGCGCGCCCGCGCGGGTCGGAGATCATCCCGGCCTCGTACAACCGGTCCATGGCGCCCCAGTCGAACCCTTTCCAGGCCCGCGCCCCGTCGTGCAGCCCGAGATACAGGAGCGCGAGAACCGCGTCATCGATCCTGGACTCGTCCAGTTCCATGAGCCAGGCCCTCCACCAGGCGACGAAAGAAGTCGGCGGTCCGTGAAGCGGGTCTGCTGACATTGCCTATCCTACCATCGCCCGCTGCGCCGTCACACGAGGGTCGCCGGGCGCCACGGCCAACATGACCCTCACGCCAGGCCGAGTCCTTTCGTCATTTTCTGGGGTGCGCTCACGGCCAGGTTCCCTCGGGGTCTACGCCCGAGACCACCGTCGCACCCCGCCGGCGCGTGGAGCGACCCGGCTCGCCGGGCGGGCCGGGAGGATCGATGCATCCGGATTCGCTCGCCGGGGCGCGGGTTGGGTTGAAGGCTACTCGACCACGCGGACGGCGATCTCGTTGTGGGTGGGGTCGTCGGGGGCGGAGACGCGGAGGACGACGATGCGGTCGCCGCTGGCCAGCAGTCCGCGGGACTTGCACCATTCCTCGATCGCGGCGCGGCGCTGGTCACGCTCGGGCAGGTCGGGCATCGGCAGCGGGGTCACGCCCCAGAACAGCGCCATGGCGCGAGCGGTGTGAGCGTCGTGAGCCAGTGCCAGAGTCGGCGCCGGATTGCGATGCTTCGAGATCGCCAGCGCGGTGCGGCCCGAGAGGGTTGACACGGCCAGCAGCGCCACGTTCAGCCGGCGCGAAATCAGGCTGGCGGCCTCGACGACGCACTCGGTGATCGGCCGGACCTGGGCGGCGCGGGCGACCCTCGCCCGGTCGTAGGCGTCCTCCCAGCGTCCCCTCGGCACGGGGCTAAGCCCGTGGTCGTCCGGACCGAGCGACGATCCGTCGCCATCCTTACCGCGGGCGAACAGGTAGGCCTCGGCCTCGGCGGCGACCTCGCTCATGACCGCCACGGCCTCGACCGGGTAGGCGCCGACGGCCGTCTCGCCCGAGAGCATCACGGCGTCGGTGCCGTCAAGCACCGCGTTGAACACGTCGCTGGCCTCGGCGCGGGTAGGCCGGCTGGAGGTCTCCATGCTGTTGAGCATCTGGGTGGCCGTGATCACCGGCACCCGGGCCCGCCGGCAGGCGTCGATGATCCGCTTCTGCACGGCCGGCACGCGGGTGACGTCCAGCTCAACCCCCAGGTCGCCGCGGGCCACCATCACGGCGTCCGTCTCGGCGATGATCGCGTCGAGGTTGGTCAACGCCTCGCGCTTCTCGATCTTGGCGATGATCCGGGCGCGGCTGCCGCGACGCTCGAGCTCGTGGCGGAGCGCGGCGACGTCCTCGGCCCGCCGGACAAACGACAGCCCGACATACGCCACGTCGTGCGCGGCCGTCCACTCGAGGTCGGCGATGTCCTTCTCGGTCAGGGCCGAGACGGTCAGGGCCCCGCCGGGGACGTTGATCCCCTGGTTCGATCGGATCAGGCCGGGCAGGGTCACGCGTAGCCGGGCGCCGTCGCGCTCGCGGGCGACGACTTCCATGGCCACGGTGCCGTCGGCGAACAGAACCTGCTGACCGGCCTCCAGCTCGCCGGGCAGCGAGGGGTGCGAGCAGGTCAGGACATGCGGGTCGTCCCCGGGTCCGGGCGGGGCGGTCAGGAAGAACTCGCCGTCGTGGTCGCAGGCCACCACGCCGCCGGGGATCTCGCCGAGACGGATCTTGGGGCCGCAGAGGTCCTGGAGCACCGCGAGCTGGATGCCCGTCTCCTCGACGATGGCGCGGATCGCCCGGAGCTGCTGCGTGTGCTGCTCGTGCGTGCCGTGCGAGAAGTTGAGCCGGAAGACATCCACCCCGGCCTCGACCATCTGGCGGAGGATCGCCGGGTCGCTCGACGCGGGGCCGAGCGTCGCCACGATCTTGGTCCGCACCTTGCCGAGCTGCTCTTTGCGGAAAGCTTTCATTCCAACGGTCTCCCGCTGCCTACGGGTCGGTCATGATCCCGTCCTGGGACGGGCCGCGCTGCCACCGTCAGCGGCCATTCTATTGGCATAAGCCGAAGTGAGCCAGGGACAACGAAAGAATACAAGGACACCCATCCACCCTGGCGGACAGGACAAATGGCGCCGGTTCGGGACAATCGGAGGGATGTGTCCACGGCCCCTGACGTGGGGGAATTGCCGGTTATTTCTCCGGCTGCCGGGCAGATTCGCACCAATCCGGCCCGTGCCCGGCCGAATCCTTCGTTAGAATGGAACGTGGGAAATGCAGCGCGCCCGGCGTCCCGTTGTCAAGGGGGCGGTGCGGGCTCGAAACCGAGGCCGGGATGGCAGGATGTCCGGCCCGGGCCCGAGGGTGCGTGACGGCGTGAACGGCAACCGGATCGGCGACTCGACTCGAACCAGCGGCGGAGAGGACAGCCCGAATGAAGCGAACCTTCGCCGCCGTCGTCTTCCTGGCCTCGCTCGGCGTGCTGATCAAGCTGGCCGCGCGCACGCCGGCCCACGCGCCGGGCGGAGACGCCGATGCGGAGGCCAGGGTGGCCGGGCCCGTTGCGAGGTCCACCGCCGCGGCCGGCGATGCCGCGCGGGCCGAGGAAAGCACGGCCCCTTTGCTGGCGCGCTACCGCGGGGCCTCGCCGAAGGTCCGCGAGATGGTCGCCCGGCTGGCGGAGCGGTTCGGCCGGAACGCCGAGGCGATCGACCGCACCGACGGCGAGCGCGGGCTGGCGCTGCTCGACCGGCTCGACATGGAGGCGCTGTTCCTCTACGAGAAGTATCCCGCCGAGTTCCACCGGCTGCGCGACGCCCTGGGTGCAGAGGCAGCGGCCGACGTTCTGCTCCACTGGCGCGAATACTTCGGGTTGAAGCGAGGGGACGAGACGGATCGCGCGATCCTGATCGCCGAGCTGACCGCGCTCTCGCCGTCGCAGCGGCGGGCGGCGTCGCGGTATCCGTCGGCCCTGCCGCTGATCCTGGCCGAGCCCCAGGGCGTCGTCGAGCTGATCGACCGGCTGCGGGACGACCAGGCCGCGCTGGGCGATGCGCTGGCGATCCTCGGCTTCATCAGTCTGGACCACGGCGCGGCCGACCTGAGGTCGGCGCTGCGGACGTTCGAGCACTTCGGCCCGATGGCGATCGAGGCCTTCCGCCGCCAGGGGCTCGAGGGCTTCGCACTGGTGAGCCTGTACGGGCCGGTCTTCGAGGCGATGGGCGACGCCATGCCGATGGACCAGGCACTCGTCCTGGCCTGGGTGAACTCGGGGTATCTCGACGAACTGCTCCAGACGCAACGGCCCGAGGCGATCGCCGGGCACCTGCGGCACGTCGCCGCGGCCGGACTGATCGAGGCGGTCGGAGGCAGCACGCGGGGGCTGCGACTGGTCGTCGAGCAGGGCGAGGCTGGCGAGCAGGCGCTGCGGATGGCCGGCCCCGACGCGGCCGACGTGGTGTATGACGACTTCACCGATGCGACCCTCCGCCGGCAGGCGACGCTGGCGCTCGGGGCTCATGGCCCGATGGCGCTGGCGATGCTGGACAAGTACGCCGAGGACGCCGACTTCCGCGAGGTGCTCCGCCAGCACGGCGCGGCGGCGATTCCGCCGATCGCGCGGGCCGACGCCGGGCCCCAGACGATCGCGCTTTTGCAATCGAAGCAGCGGCGGACGTTCCGCGACTCGCTGGCGCTCTCGGCGCTCTCGATGGCCGGCGAGAACGGCCAGGCGACGATCCGGACGATCCGCCAGGACGGCCTGGAGCGGGTCGCGCAGCTCGACGACAGCTCACTGGCGTACTACCAGTTCCTGCCGCTTTATGACGTGATCCACCTGGGCAATGTGATGCGGCAGGGGTATGCCCCGACCTCGGGCGAGATGACCTGGGCGCTGGTAGACGGTTGCTTCGTGGTGGCCGACGTGCTGAGCCTCTCGGCGCTCCAGCCCGAGGGCGCGGCGGCCGCCGAAGCGATCCGCGCCGAGGTCAAAGGCGCGGTGCGCCAGGGCGTCCGCGCGGCCGGCCGCGAGCTGGTCGAATCGGGCGGCGAGGCGGCGGCCGCGCGGGGGATCGAGCGGGCCGCGGCCGGCGGGACGGCGACCGTCACCGAGCGGCTGGCGCGGTGGTGGGCGGTGCGATCGGCCGGCGGGATCTACCAGGTCCTGCGGCGCCTGCCCGAGGCTTTACCAAAGCTGAGCCTGGCCCAGGTCGCCCAGATGGCCGGCCCGCTCTGCACGAGGGCCGGCATGCGGCTGTCGACGTGGGGCCCGGTGCGGTTCCTGAAGGGGGGCGCCGAGGTCGTGATGCGAGTCCCGCCCGAGCGCGGGCTCAAGTACCTGTCGGCGCAGATGCTCCAGGCGGGCGTCGGCGTCGTCGGGTTCCAGAAGATGGAGGAGCACCTGAGGAGCCGGAGGCCCCACCCCGCGGGAGGCGGGCACGAATGAGCAATCACTCACTGAGCACGACCAACATGCGGAGACATCAGGGTGGGAGTCGACCTGCTCGACATCGTGTTCCGGCTCGAACGGACGTTCTTGATCCGGATTCGTCGCGACGAGTTTCTCCAGTTGATCGAAAGGGGACGGCCGGCGGACATCCGGGTCGGCAGGCTGTACGACTACGTGCACGCGAAGGCCGTGCATGCCGGGGTCTTCGACGAGGATCTCGACGCCGATGTGATCTGGGCCATGTTCCGCCGGGCGCTTTCGGACTCATTGGGCGTCGAGCCCGACGAGGTGTGCAAGGACAAGGGGCTGATCCACGACCTGGGGGCGGCGTAGCCTGGGCGACCCTGGCGATCGGACGACGTAATGTGGGCATCGCCCACCGGTCGAAGCCTCGAATCGGTGGGCATCGCCGACCCGACAGGACGACCTGAAGCTTCATGGGACGGCCCCTCAATCCGCAGTCACGAACCCAAGGACCAGGACAAATGAGCGTTGATCTCCGGACACGCGGCGGGAGCGGGGCGGCACCGATGGCTCGAGCGTCGCGCAGCCTGGCGGCGGTCGCGCTGGCCTCGCTGGTGGTCCTCGGCCTGGCCGGCCCCGCGCGGGCGGGCAAGCTGTCGTGGCTCGACGACGTCGTGCAGGAGGTGATCGCCGATGCGAAGGCCGGCGGCAAGAGCCTGGCTCGTGAGGCCGCCGGCGACGGCGCCCGGGCCGAATCCCGCCGCGCCGGGCGGCTATTCGTGTCGCGCGAGGCCGACGAGGGGCTCGAGCGGCTGGTCCGTCAGAGCGACGAGATCGCCGGCGCCGGGCGGAAGCTCGATCAGCCCGCCGAGGCGCTCCTCCAGTCGCGGTTCGCCCGCTTGATGCGGCACGACCCGCAGGCCGTGCGAACCTTCGCCGCGCTGCCGGCCGCCGAGAAGCGGCTGGTCGTCGAGCTGGGTGAGACAGCGCAAAACCTGGCGCGCCGATACCCCGCCGAGGCCGAGACGATGGTGAAGCGGCTGGGCCCCGAGGGACTGACCGCCGTGCGGGTCTACGGCGACGACGTGGCCGAGGTGCTCGCCCGCGAGGGGACCGAGAGCCTCTCGGTCCTGCGGCGCACGGGCCGCGCCGGCTGGTCGTTCTTCACCAAACAGGTCCTGCCGCACAAGAAGAAGCTGATCGCCGCGGGCGTGCTGGCCGCGTTCCTGGCGAACCCGGAAAAGTTTGTTGATTATGCTGGCCGCGCCACCGAGTTCGCCGTGAACGAGTTCGGCAAGGCGGGAATCGAGCTCGCCACGGCGGTCGGCGGGGGCGCCGCTCGCGGGCTGGACGACGCGATCGGCCGGACGCTGGCGGCCTACGGGTTGAACACCCCCCTGCTCCGCTACCTCGCGATGGGGACGGCCGGGCTGGCGGTGGTGCTGTCGGTCCTGGTGATCGTCGGGCTGCCGGTGCGCTGGCTGTTCCGGCCGATCGCATGGCCGGTGCGGGTTGCCCTGTCTGTGCGGGGAACGCGGCGGGCGGCGTGATCGCGACGGCTGAGAACGCGGCGGGTCGGTCTCGATCCGGGACCGCCCGCGTGACGATCTAGGAAAGTAGGTCGGGCAGTCTTGCCCGACGCGGTTCCGACCCGGACGTCGGGCAAGACTGCCCGACCTACTTACCGACTTGATGGTTTTTCCTGCCGGCGGACGGAGTTCGGATGCGGCCGGGGCGCACGGCCGCGGGTGAGCCAGGGGAACGGATCGGGGCGACAGGATGACCAATCGCCGGACGAACCCGCTTGAGGATCTGGAGGCACGGCTGTCGCGACCCCTGAAGGTCGCGCTGTTCGGCCACCGCAACGTGGGCAAGACGACGCTCCTGGCGATGTTCTACCGCCAGGCGTCGAGCGGCCAGGTGCCGGGCCTCCGCCTGGCGGCCGCCGACGCGCGCACCGCCGAGTACCTCGCCGAGAAGATCGCCCAGATCGAGTCGGGCCAGCCGATGGCCGGCTCGCTGGCCGAGACCGAGCTGAACCTCCGGCTCTATCACGGTCCCGCGCGATTCGACCTGATCGTCAAGGATTACCAGGGCGAGCACGTCACACTCGGCTCAGAGGAGCCGATCCAGGAATTCTTCGCCGGCTGCGACGCCGTGTTCCTTTGCCTCGACCCCGACGGCTCGACCGACCCGGCCGAGCGTCGACGCCGCCAGCAGGAGGTCGAGAACCTGCTCGAGCGCTACATCGAGCGGTCCGACGACGCCCGCGCCGATCGACCCGTCGCACTCTTGCTCACCAAGTTCGACCGGGTGCTGGCCCGGGCGGGCGATACGGGCGGTTCGTCGACAGATCCAGTCGAAGATGACGATAGCCTCCCCGCAATCCCCTCGGACCTGGTCGAGCGGGTGGTCGACGCCCATTACGGGATGACGCGGCACGCGCTGGCGGCGCATGCTCCCGAGGGCGCGATCTTCGGGGTCAGCTCGTTCGGCCCCGGGGCGCAGGGCAACCGGCCGCCTGCCGAGCTCCAGCCGATGGGGCTGGAGGGCCCGCTCGCGTGGCTGGCCGAGCAGCTCGAGGGCCGCGACCGCGCGGCGATGTCGGCGGCGTGGGATCGCTCCCCGCGCGACCTGGCCCGGCTGGGCCGAGCAGTCGCCGCCTACGAGCGCCGCTATCCCCGGTCGAATCGATCGTACGAATTCCGCGAGCGGCTGGTGGCGCTCGGCCGCCGCCGCCGCCGCACCTGGGCGATGCGCCTGGCGGGCTGCCTGGCACTGGCCGCCGGCGCGGCGGCTGGATACGACGCGATCGGCTTCCGCCGCGCGTCGGCATTCGAGCGCGAGCCCGACCGCTCGGCTCCGTCGATCGCGCGGCGGTGGTCGGACCTGCTGGAATGGCACCCGTCGCTGGGCGTCTTCTGGCCGGGCCTGGAGCGTCAGGCGCGGGCGAAGATCGCCGAGTGGCAGGTGAAGGCCGCGGGCGTGCAGGTCGCCAATGGCACCGACACACCCGAACTTTCGACGCGGCTCGGCGGCCTGAAGGACCAGGCGCCCGCGCTGGCACCCGCGATCCGCGAGGTCGAGCAGGCGCGCGAGCACGTCCGCCACGACCGACGCTGGAAGGAGGTCGAGGGCGAGGCTCGCTCGCTGGCCGCGCTGGATGACCCGGGCCCGGCGATGGCGGCGATCGACGCCTTCCTGCGAGAGTTCCCCGACACATCTCGACGCGCCGACGCGCTGAAGCTCGCCGAGTCGCTCAGGCAGGTCCTGAGCGCCCGCCGGTTCGCCCAGGATCGCCAGTTCGTCGACGACCTGGCGCGGTCCGAGTCGCTGCCGAACGTCGGGCTCGCCGACCTGATCGAGCGCGCCCGTCAGTTCCTCGCCGAACATCCGGATAGCCCGTCGCGCCCCGAGGTCCAGCACCGGCTCGACGAATATCTCCGCCGGCTCGACGAGCAGGACATCGCCCGGGCCCGCGAGTACTCGCGTCAGTATCCGTCGCGCTTCGCCGCGCGGATCGAGCGCTACCAGGACTACCTCAAGGCGCATCAATCGGGCGGCCGGTTCGTCGGCGAGGCGATTGAGGCAAAAGAGCGGGTTCGTCGCGAGTGGGACGTCTACGCCTATCGCCAGGCGTATGACCACCTCGCCGCGCACCCCGACGACGTGGCCGAGGTCGCCCGCCGGTTCCGCGAGTACCTGCGCGACCAGCCCGACGGCCGATATGGGGCCGACGCGCGGGGTTATCTCGAGTGGTGGGAGAAGGTGGCGAAGACTGGCGAGTATCGGATCACGCTCCGCCGCGGCGAGGTTGAGCCGACGGTCGGCAAGTATTTCTCGGGCGCGGGGCCGGACCTGGGCGTGGTGCTCGAGGTGGCCGGGACGACGTATGGCCCCTCGTCGATCATCCGCGACTCGCGCAAGCCGGTCTGGGACTACACGTTTCCGAAGCCGATCGCGTGGAAGCTGGGCGACCCGATCACGATCCGGCTGATCGATTATGACTGGTCGGCGAGCGAGGTCTATATCCTCACCAGCCGCCCCGGCGACCCGCTGGCGATCCGGCTGCTCACCGGCACGATCAAGCCGTCGAAGGGGGGACGCACGACCCTGGTGTTCTCATCGGACTTCCAGATGCCGCGGCTCACGGAGCCGGAGTGAGGGAGAATCTCCCCACGATGAATGTCTCCGTCCGATACGAACAGGCAGTCTACGGCAGCTTCGCGTTCTGCCGGCGCGGGTATGGCGTGCTGGCCCAGTCGTCAGGCTGCCGTCCAGAGTGGCTGGCCGCGCTGAAGGCGGCCTGCCAGCGCTATGGCGAGCCGCCGGCCGGCGTGGGCGAGGCCGTCGCGCTGTTTGCCCGGCGGATCGAACGGGGGCCGTGGATGATCGTCGGGGTCTACCCGCAGGGCTGCGACGATGCCGGTCGCCCGGGTGCGCTGGCATTCCACGCGCTGTTCGTCGGCCGGTGGACCTACGCCCGCGCCGGCGCCGACCCGTTCGCGTTCGGCGGCCTGGTTCGCGGGGACTGGGGCGCCGCAGACCTCGACGCAATCCTGCCGCCCGGCCGCGCGACGATCCGCGGGGCCCCGTTCCGCCGGGCGACTGGCCCGCTCGCCCTGCGCGAGCACGAGCACGAGCACGAGGGCGACGGCGACGGCGAAATCGAATCGATCGACGAGGTCGTCGCGGCGATCGCGCGGGGCCGCCGGGTGGCCGTCCAGTCCGCCGGCCCGATCGACCGGATGGCACGCGTCGTCTGGGGCGCGCTGCCGTTCCGCGCGCGGCTGCGAGCGTCGGTCGCCACCTGGGCGTTCGACAACGCCAACGGCTTCGACCTGGCCGCCCTGCCCCGCCTGGGCGCCGGCGCCCGCGAGGGCGCCGACCTGATTCTGGCGTCGCGGACTGGTCGGATCTGAGGACCCCGGTCGAGGTGTTTGTGAACGTGTCGCCCGACGAGCTGCACAATCAGGACCGGCACTGGAGCCGGCACGCGAAGCGCTACGACGAGGTCTTCCTCGACCCGTACGGGCCCGAGGTCGTGAACCCCCTCTGGGCGGCGCTCGAGGCGATCCCCGACGCCCGGTCCAAGACGATCGCCGACCTGGGCTGCGGCACCGGGCCGCTGCTGCCCCATCTCGCGGCTCGGTTCGGACGGGTCCTCGCGCTGGACTTCGCCCCAGGCATGCTCGAGCGGGCCCGCGCCCGCCTCGACGCCGAGGCCGCCGATCGCGTCACCTTCCTGGCCCGGCCGATGCACGAGCTCAACGACCTGGCCGGGCAGGTCGATGTGGCGCTGGCGGTCAGTTCGCTGGTGATGCCGGACGTCCGCGTGATCGACCGGACGCTCCGATCCATCCGGGGAATGCTCCGGACCGGCGGGCAGTTTCTCGGCATCGTGCCGTCGATCGACGCGATCGCCTACCATGTGATGGTGCTCTACGACCTGGCCCTCGAGCGGGGCCTGCCGCCGAAGGACGCCGAGCGGCAGGCGTCGGCCCAGGCCGAGCGGCGCTATTATGACTTCGTCTTCGGGCGCTTCCACTACCAGGGTCTCCGGCAGAAGTTCTGGCAACCGTTCGAGATCCAGCATCGGCTCGCCCGCGCCGGGTTCGCCGACGTCCGGCTCGACAAGGTCCTGTATCCCTGGGAGGACGTCCTGGCCGACGGGGAAGATCTCTCCGCCTATCCCCGGAGCTGGGACTGGTTCTTCCAGGCCGGCTGCGCTGATGCGGGATCCCGATCCGTGAGCTAAGATGGAAGCGTCCGCGGGCGTTCGCGTCTGGACGCGTTTCCGGCCATGGCCTGGAATCCGGCCGGCGAGTCGAGTCGGGTCGAATGATGCGACGAGTCGGGATGCGGGGCGATCCGGCCGCATCCCCGGCCGTCGACTCGCGGGACGAACCCCCTGGGGAATCGGCGTCATGCCCTCGCAGCCTCGGAACATGCCCGAGCAGGAGCACTCGATCAAGGTCCGCTCGAACGAGATGTTCATCGCGGATGCGCCGACCGAGGTCTCCCGGACCAGACCGTTCCCGGAGTACCTGCGTGAGACACCCGCGCAACCCCTCTCGGCCGGGATCAGGGCGATCATCTGGACGCTTGGGATCATCGTGGCCCTGCTGTTCGTGACGGCGCTCTGGAGGGTCGTGAATCGCCACGGAACGCGCCCCGCGGCCCGCAAGCCCGCCGCCCGGTCAGCCTGGGAGCACGGGCAATCGCCGGCGCATCGGCCCGCCGCCGCAAGACCGAGGGCTTTCTCAACCTGAATGACCTCTTGAGTACGAGCGGCCGGCCGGCTCCTCCGAATCGAATGAATCCTCGACACCCCGACCAAGGATCTCCTCGACAATGATTCACTTCCGGATCGCCCTGGCGGCCGTGGCGTCCCTCGCGCTGGTCCTCCTCCCCTCCGGTTTGCTGGCGCAACAAGCGGCCGAAAGGCCGCCTCAGGCCATCACGGTGCCGGCGGCGCCAGGAAACACCGCCGCCCAGGCTCTCAAGGCGATCAACGACGAGTACAATACCCAGCTCCTCCAGATCGAGCGCCAGCGGCTGGACCGGCTGGCTGGGCTCGCCGCCGGTCAGCCGGCCAGGGAGGCCTCACAGACTTACGAGATCCTCTTCCGTCTGGCGATCGCCAACAACCTGTTCGCCGAGGCCGAGGCCGCCGCCGACCGCGTCCGTTCCTCGCCCGATATCACCTCGCCGGTCGTCCGCCTGCTGGCCGAGACGGTCAACATCATCGCCACCGCCGACCGCGGGGCCTTCGACGAGTCGCTCGCCGACCTGGGCCGGTTGGTTGGCGCCGGCGCCTCGGGCGCGAAGCCCGGCGCCCCCGTGCCCGCGGCCGTCCTCGACACGCCCTCGCTGCTATCCCTCTGTGGCGCGTACTATCAGCGGCTTGTCCAGGCCGGGCGGTTCGACGTCGCCCGCAGGGCGTTCGCATTGCTCAACCGCGAGAGCACCAACCCCGACGTCAAGGAGTTCAGCGCCCACCGACTCCGCCAGCTTGAGCTGATCGGCAAGCCGGCGCCCGAGATCAAGGGGACCGATGTCGACGGCCGGCCATTCGACCTGGCCGCGTTGAAGGGGAACGTCGTGCTCGTCGTCTTCTGGGCGAGCTGGTGCGTCCCGAATGCCGCGGAGGTCGCCTGGCTCGACCAGGTCTACTCGGAAAACCGCGAGCGGGGCTTCCGCGTCGTGGGCGTCAACCTGGACACCCTGCAAAACGGCGGGACCCGCGCCGAGGCCGCCATGCCCGGCGTCCGCCGCTTCTTGCTGGACCACAACGTCCGATGGCCCAACCTGATCAACGGTCAGGGTCCCGCCGACTACGCCGAGGCCTACGGCGTCACCGAGATCCCCTCCAACGTGCTGATCGGCCGCGATTGCGCCGTTATCCAGGTCGACCTCTCGCGGAAGACCCTCGACCAGGCCGTCGCGCGAGCGGTCGGGAAGGGGTGAGGAATAGTGGTCTGTGTGGTCACTGACCACTGACCACTGACCACTCACGACGACGTAATATTCGCCGCCTGCGCCAGCGAGTCGTACAGCGACAGCAGGAAGACGTGGAAGCCGTCGGCGACCCTGGGAGTGTCCTTCTGCTTGATGAGAGTCAGGGCGGGTCGGCCGTAGTCGAGGAGCTTCTGGCGGGCCTCGGTCACCGACGCGATCGAGGCGACCCCGTTCTTCTTGAGCTCGTCCACGGCGGCCTGGCAGGCCTTGTCGAAGGCGTCTCGCTTCTCCTTGAGGTCGCCGGTGAGCGGGGCGTCGCCCGGCCAGATGAGCTGGCCCTTGTCGTTGAAGAAGCTCGTGAGCGGGACCTTAGGCCGGGCCTGGGCGGCGGTCGGGGTCGCCTGCACGCGGCGGGGCCGCCGGGCGGCATAGCCGTAATAGGACGGGTCGCCGCGGTCGGGATAATACCGGTCGACGAACCCATTATCGCGGGCGTGGTTGAAATACGCGTTCGGATTCCCCGCGTAGACGTTGCCCTGGATCGGCCCGCGAACGTGGTTCATCTGGGACAGCGCGACCTGGTTCAGGAAGTTGCCGGGCTGCTGGACGTAGGGGATCAGGTTGCCGCCGTAGAAGCCGATGCCGAGTCCGCCGCCCCACTGGGCCCGGGCCTGGCCGCCGCCCAGGCCGGTGGCGAACGCGGCCGCGGCGATCGCGGCGATGACGAGTGCGCGGCCCCGCTTCGTTGTCGAGGTCATGGCGGGTCCCTCACCGGGAACAAAGCCCCGGCATCGAGCCCAAATCGGCGATCGATCGGGCGTCTCTTTGCCGTCAATATCTATTGTACGCCACGCATCGGGGCAAACCAGGGGGAACTTGCCCTCGGCGGCGAGATCACAACAATGCCCCGGGATGGCCCGGGCGAGTCTGGTTCTCGCCGGGGGTCCCGGGGCATTCGGTGGGATTCGATTCCGATCGACGGTGGTCGCCGGAGGCGGCGAGCCTCAGGTGCCGAACTCGGGCCGGCGCTGGGCGAGCTGCGACTGGAGCCGCTGGATGATCGATGAGTGCATCTGCGAGACCCGCGACTCGCTCAGGTCGAGCGTGGCGCCGATCTCCTTCATGGTCAGCTCTTCGTAGTAGTAGAGGATGATGATGAGGCGTTCGTTCCGGCTGAGGCCCTTGGTCACCATGCGCATCAGGTCCTTGCGCTGGAGCCGGCGGGTCGGGTCCTCACCCTTCTTGTCCTCGAGGATGTCGATCTCGCGGACGTCCTTGTAGCTGTCGGTCTCGTACCACTTCTTGTTGAGGCTGATCAGCCCGACGGCGTTGGCGTCCATCGCCATCTTCTCGTACTCTTCCATCGGCAGGCCCATGTGCTCGGCGAGCTCGACGTCGGTGGGCGGGCGGCCGTGTCGAGCCTCAAGCTCCTTGCGGGCCTCCTCCATCTTGGTCGCCTTCGACCGGACGAGCCGCGGGACCCAGTCCATGGTCCGCAGCTCGTCAAGCATGGCCCCGCGGATGCGCGGCACGCAGTAGGTCTCGAACTTGACGCCCCGGCTGAGGTCGAAGGCGTCGATCGCATCCATCAGGCCGAACACGCCCGCCGAGATCAGGTCGTCGAGGTCCACCCCCTCGGGGAGGCGCTGCCAGATCCGCTCGGCGTTGTACTTGACCAAAGGCAAGTAGCGTTCGACCAGTTGGTTGCGCAGTTCCGTGGTGGGGTGCTCCTTGAACTCCCGCCAGAGTTCGGTTACATCCACATCCACCTTGGTTGTCATCCTGACCTCCGTGTCGGCTGCGCGAGGGGGCGCACATCCTGTGCTCAGGGCTGCGACGTCGCTCATAATGAGGGCGGTCGCGAGCGCCGCGTCGTGTCTGGCATGCACCGACGTTCCGGGTCCGGCCCGTGCCCCCGGGAAGTCCCGATGGCCCCGATCCCGCCCCGTCCCTGATCCCCCCGCCGTCCTAGGAACTCCCACCCGAATTTGTATCGACTCCGCCGCTCTTCCGGCTTGAGCGACACGATTGCGATAACCCGAAAAATCCGCCCCAGCCGTCCCGCGTGGATGGAAACAACCTGGCGATCAGATCCTCGGCGCCTCTCGTGATACGCCGCGAACGATCGATGGTCGGTCCCGCCCGCCCGCGACCCCCGGGCGCTTGCCTTGCTCTCTTCCGATTCCGTTCTCGAACGACGAACCCGATTCCGACCTACGCTGCCCTGAAGCTGTCCCAGGCTTGGGAGGGCGAGGCTCCTGCCGAGCCGGGATGATGCCTCGCCATCACTGCATCCCGGCTCGCCGGGAGGCTCGCCCTCCCGAATGGGTCCCCCCTGACAAACGGCTAACCCGTGGTCACCAGCCCCAATGCCCATCGCGCCGCCAGCGCGGCGAAGAAGCCCGAGCGGCGGCCGCGGACTCGCGGCGCGTTCCCCTCGCGAACCAGGGCCCGGGCCAGCCGCAGGACGCCTCGCGACGCCGGCGAGCCCGGATAGGCGACGACGAACGGCCGGCGGGCCCGGACAGCCAGGCCGACGTTCGGGTCGGCGCGGACCGTGCCCGGCCCCAGCGGCGCGACCACCGCGCCCAGGAACTGACGGCTCGAGGCGACCAGGCGGTCGAGGACCTCCGTCGCCTCGGCCGCCGAGTGCGCCTGGTTGATCACCACCCGCAGCCTCGGCGGCGCCGGCAGCCGCCGGAACCGGCCGATCGCCGCGTGGGCGTCCGCCAGCGAGGTCGGTTCGGGGGTGCTGACGATCACCGCGGTGTCCGCCGCGGCCGCCAGCTTCGTCGCGCCCGGCCCGAGGCCGGAGCCCGCGTCGACCAGCAGGAAATCCGATCGCGACTCGAGCTCGCCCAGCTCGTCCACCAGCCGGTCGGCGCCGTCCTCGAGCATCTCGGCGCCCGTGCGGATCGCGTGGGCGCCCGGGACAATCCGGACCCCGCCGGGCCCGGTCACCAGCGCGTCCGCCAGGGTGCAGCGCCCGGCCAGCACGTCGCCCAGGTCATATCGGGGCGACAGGCCGCAGAGCAAGTCCAGGTTCGCCAGGCCGATGTCGGCGTCGACCACCAGCACGTCCTGGCCCAGCTCGCCCAGCGCGATCGCCAGGTTGAGCACCAGGTTCGAGGTCCCAACGCCACCCTTGCCGCTGGTGAACAGCAGCGAGCGCGGGCGTCGCGTCGGTCCGTCGGCCGGCATCGGCGGCTCCTCGGCGGCGGGTAGCATCGTCGGCCCGGAATCTGCCGCCGCGGACCGGGTCGCCAGTACGAGCTGCCTGAGCCTGTCTGCCTGGTCGGACATACCGATCTCCTCGATCAACCCAGGGCTTCCTGGTTCAGGATCAGCCGCGCCAGCCGCATCCGGTCGGCGGGCTCGATGTCGTCGGGAACGGCCTGCCCGGTCGTGAGGTAGCTCACCGGCCGGCTGGAGGTCACCAGCAGGCCCAGCACGCCCCCCAGACTGTCGGCCTCGTCGAGCTTGGTCAGGATCAGGCGATCCACCTGCACCGCGGCGAACCGGTCCACGGCCGCCTTGAGGCTCCGCTGGCCGGCGACCGCGCTTAGCACCAGGTGGATCTCGTCCGGCCTCGCCTGGCGCAGGAACTCCGCCAGCTCGCGGATCTTGACCTCGTCGCGCGGGCTGCGCCCGGCCGTGTCGATGAACACCAGGTCCACGCCCCCCAGCTCGTCGAGTGCGCGGGGCATCTCCGAGGGATCGCCCACCACCGACAGCGGCAGGTCGATGATCTCGGCATAGGTCTTGAGCTGCTCGACCGCCGCGATCCGGTAGGTATCCACGGTGACCAGGCCGACGCGGGCGCCGTGCGCCAGCTTGAAGTTGGCCGCGAGCTTGGCCACGGTGGTCGTCTTGCCGACGCCCGTCGGCCCCACCAGGGCCACCACGCGACGCGCACCCGCGACCGGCGGGATTGGCGGCGCCACCGGGATGCAGTCGGCCACCGCCTGGCAGAGCGCCGCGCGGATCGCGTCGGGATGGTCGAACTGATCGGGCTCGAGGCCCTCGGCGACGCGATGGATCAGCCGGCGGATCAGGACCTCCGGCACCTCGGCCTCGATCAATTCCGAGTACGCCGGGACCAGCTCGGGCGGTACGTCCGGGACCAGATGGTCGATCCGGCCGTGGCGGCTGAGGGTCTCGACCATGGTGTGCAGCCGGGTGAGCTGCTCGCCGAACCGGGCCTGGAGCGCGGGCGAGATCGTCGGCGCACTCGCGGACGCAGCCCCGGCGATCGGCCCCGGCGCGAGTGTCCGCGCGGTCCCGCCGACGGCGACGTCCTCGGGCATCCGATCGGCCGCCGTGACCTCAACGACCGAGCGGGCCCCCAGGCCGAACAGCCGCCTGCGCCGGACCTCGCGCGCCGACAGGATCACGGCGTCGCCCCCGAGGTCCCGACGCACCCGGCTCAGGGCGTCCTTCATCGTCTTGGCCCGATACGTTCTTGACTGCATCTTTGCCCTTGGGTCATTGGTCATTGGTCATTTTTTATCCTTGATCCGCTCTTTGTACTTTGCGCTCATAACGCACCAGGTTCGCGCAGGCCGACGCTCCCGCCTCCAGAACCAATGACTAATGACTAATGACTAATGACTAATGACTAATGAACGAGAGATGTGGTCGTATAGGTCGTCACGGCCTCGGCTTCTTCCTCGACGACGCTGCCGAGGACCTCGACCGGGGTATCCCTGGGGATCTCGCGTCGGCTGAGGACGACCAGCCGGGGCAGGTCGGCCCGGGTGAGGTCCTTGAGCAGAGCGCGGCTCCCGGGCGACGTAAGGATCACGGGGGGATGGCCACCGTCGATCAGGGTGCCGACGGCGGCGGCCGCGGCATGGATGATGCTGCGAGCGGTCTCGTCGCCGAGCGCTTCGGCCGGGCGAGCCTCGGCCTGGCTGCCGGCCGCGGCGAGTCGGTCGTCCAGCTCGCGGGCGAGCGTCACGACGCGGAGCCGGCCGTCGGTGCCGCGATAGGTCTCGGCGATCTGCCGGGCCAGGCTGCGCCGCACCTGCTCGGTCAGTTGCTCGATGTCCTTGGTCCGCCCGGCGTGCGAGGCCAGAGTCTCGAGGATCGTCTCCAGGTCGCGGACGCTCACTCGCTCCCGCAGGAGGTTCTGGAGCACGCGCTGGAGCTCGCCGGCGCGGAGCAGGCCAGGCACGACCTCGCCGACGAGCGTCGGCGCCGCCGAGCGCACTCGCTCCAGCAGCCGCTCGACCTGCTCGCGGGTCAACAGCTCATCCGCGTGATTGGCGACGATCTCGCCGAAGTGATTGGAGACGACGCCGGCGGCATCGAGGACGCGGCAGCCGGCGAGCTCGGCGACCTCGCGGCCGTCGGCGTGGATCCAGACCGCCGGCTGGCCGGTGACCGGGTCGACCCCGTCGCGTCCGTCGGGCCGCGTGACCAGCCCGGCGGGCGGCACGGCCAGCAACCGGCCGGCATAGGCGATCCCCTGCCCCACCTGCGTGCCGCGGATCTTCACCCGGTATTCGTTGGGTGGCAATCCGATCGAGTCATGAATCCGGACCTGGGGCACGATCAGGCCGAGCTCCCGCGCGACCCGCTGGCGGACCGACTTGAGCCGGTCGAGGAGGTCCCCGCCCCGCGAGGGATCGGCCAGGCCGATCAGGCGGAAGCCGATCTCGAGCTCGAGCGGGTCCACGTGCAGCAGGTCCTCCATCCGGTCGGAGCCGGGATCGGTCGCGTCGGACTCGCCCCGGCTCGCCGCGCCGCCCGACCGGCCCCGCGACGGGCTCGCACCGGAGGGCCTCGGCTCATCGGCCCGCGTCCGGCCCGGGCTCGCGGCGGGGCTCGTCCCGGCACCCGGGGCGGCTCCGGCTGGTTCGCGCTCGTCGGTCTCGTCGCCCGGGCGCGTTCCCAGCACCGCCGCGCCGACGCCCAGCGCGGCGCCAAGGGCCAGCAGCGGCAGCTTGGGGAGCGGTGTCAGTGCCATCAGCCCTAGGAACGCCGACGCCGAGCCCAGCACGGCGGGCCGCGAGAAGAGCTGCTCGAGCACGTCGCGGTTCAGGTCGGTCGAGGCCGACGACCGCGTCACGATGATCCCCGAGGCCAGCGAGATCAGGAACGCCGGCACCTGGCTCACCAGGCCGTCGCCGATCGTCAGCCGGGTGAAGACGTTGATCGCGTCGACCAGGCCCATGCCGTGGCTCGCCACGCCGAGGAACAGCCCGCCGGCGATGTTCACCAGCAGGATGATCACGCCGGCGATCGCGTCGCCGCGGACGAACTTGCCCGCGCCGTCCATCGCCCCGAAGAAGTCCGCCTGGCGATAGACCTCTTCTCGCCGGCGGCGCGCCTCGTGCTGGTCGATCAGCCCGGCGTGCAGGTCGGCGTCGATCGCCATCTGCCGGCCCGGCAGGCCGTCGAGCATGAACCGCGCGGCGACCTCGCTGATCCGCGTGGCGCCCCGCGTGATCACGACGAACTGGATCACCACCAGGATCGAGAACAGGATCACGCCCACGAGCACCTGGTCGCCCGAGACAAACTCGCCGAAGGCGCGGATGACGCCGCCGGCCGCGTCGAGCCCGACCTCGCCGCCCCGCGTGAGCACCAGCCGCGTGGTCGCGACGTTCAGGACCAGCCGCGTCAGCGTGGTCGTCAGCAGGATCGTCGGAAACGCGCTGAACTCCTGCGGCGAGCGGATCGCCAGGGTGGTCAAGAGCACGACCACCGCGATCGTGAGGTTCGCCGCGAGCAAGACGTCGAGCAGCGCGGGGGGAATCGGCACCACGAACACGAGGATCGCGCCGATGATGGTGACCGGCAGGACCAGGCCCCGCAGGCCGCCCCCGATTTCTCCGGCTCGGCTCGTCGTCGTGGGAGGCATCCCTTCCCTCCACCAGACCCATGCAAGACAGGACGACAAAGGACACGATATGTCCACCCAGGAATCAATCGACTCGACCGACCGACCCGGCGGATCGCCGCGGCGTTGCGGATAGCAACGCGGCGTCAACGATCCGCCGGGCCTCGATTGAGCCATGAGTGGGGCGGCCTCCGTGCCATTCGCCCACCCCGGCGCGCCGTCCCGGGGGACGGCGCGGTTTTTCCCGCGATCCGGGATCTCTCCCGGTTGGTTTATGGACGTAGTTCGAGCAAAACGAGCGAATGGTGAAGAATGTGACGTGCGGGGGGAACGATACCGCCGATCCGGCCGGGTGTCCAGAGTGATTCGCCCGGCGTGGCCCGAGATCAACTGCGAGGCGAGCCGGCGAGCGAACCCCGCGGCTCCCGCCCGCAATCCGGCTTGTCCGACGCGCGGAATTTGATATCCTTCGTATTCCAGACCGGGCCTCCGGGGCCGCGCCGCGCGCCCCGGCACGCGATTCCTCCATCTCGGACTTCAACCCCCGCCGGCTCATCCGCGGGGACATCCCTCGTCGCGAATCTCGATCGACTCGACGGCCGGCCGGGCCCGGACGGCGCCGCGGATCGATGGATTCACCATCGTTCAAAAGAGCATCCAGCGATGATTGTTCGCCCGGACGTCTTCCCGGGCGACCCGTGGCGTTTCCACGGTCGCCGTCCGGGTCCGGGCCGTCTGGTTGGGGAACGGATTCTCATGCAGCGCAACCACGAGTCGCTCGCGGCCCTGTGCGAAGATCGCGCGGGCAACAACTTCGACTTCCTCCGGCTCAACCTCGCGCTCCTGGTAATCGTGTCGCATTCGTGGCTACTGATCGGCCGCAACTCCTCTGACCCGATGATGCTGGCGACGCATGGGCAGATGGATTCCGGCGAGGTGGCAGTCAATTCGTTCTTCATCATCAGCGGCTTCCTGATCGCCCAGAGCTGGACGCGGTCCTCCGGCTGGCGCGACTTCCTGGCCCGGCGGGTGCTGCGGATCTACCCGGGGTTCCTGGTGGCCGCGGCGCTCAGCGGCCTGGTCTTCGCGCCGATGATCGAGCCGGACCCCGGCGCGTACTGGCGGGACTTCGACCCGTCGCGCTTCCTGCTCGGGTTGCTCGAGCTGCGGATGCGCACGCCCGAGACGGTCGGCGTCAACGGGTCGCTGTGGACGGTCCGCTACGAGTTCCTCTGCTACCTGGGCATCATGGCGCTGGGGCTGTCGCGGGCGTTGCCGCGTCGGGGTTGGATCCTGGGCGTCCTGTTCGCCACGATGGCCGCGCTGGGCGCGCAGGAAATCTTCGGCCTGCGGGTCGAAGACCAGCGGGCGGGGTGGGTGCTGGGATACTTCGTCCGGCTGTCGCGGCTGTCCTCGAACTTCCTGGCGGGGACCGTGTTCTTCCTGTACCGCGACAGGGTCGTGGTGTCGGCCCGGGGGACCTGGCTGGCCGCGTCGGCCTTCGCGGCGATGGCCGCCCAGCCGTGGGTCAACGTGCTGCCCGCGGCGTTCCCGGTCGTGGGCGGCTTCCTGGTGCTGGCGATCGCCTACCTGCCGGTGCGCCGGCTGCACGACTGGGCACGGCGATGCGACCTTTCTTACGGCATCTATTTATATGGATACCCTATTCAGCAAATCGTGATCATGCTCCTGGGCGGGCCGACCGAGGCGGGCCGGTCGTCGCTCTCGCCGTGGGCCGTCCTCGCAGCTTCAGTACCGCCAACCGTGCTGGCGGCCGCGGCGAGCTGGTGGCTGGTGGAAGCGCCCACGATGCGGGTCCGCCGCGCACTGGCGCAGCGGTTCCAGCGGCTCGGGAGCCCGGGCCCGGAACGGGTGCGGGGTATTCACCGGAAGGGGCAGACGGCCGTGGAACCGGAGCCGGCCGAAGCCTCGATCAGTCGGCGGCGAGGTTCGCGTCGATGGTGAATCCGTGGAGCACGGGGATCGAGCGGAGGATCGCCAGGACGCGGCCCTGATCGGCGGCGTCGAGCAGGGTCCCGCGGACTTCAAGGTGGTTGCCGCGGGCCTTCACGGCGTCGACATGGGCCAGGTCGCCGAGGTGCCGCGCCATCTGGGCGGCGAGATACGGCTCGATGTCCTCGGGGCGGCCGCGGCGCGTCAGGGGGTTGGGGTGATCCTCGTCGGGGACGGGGAACTCGAGGCGGTCGACGACCTCGCGGACGCCCGGCGTCTGCTGGGCGGCGCGGAATGCCATCATCGCCTCGTAGGCCGAGGCCACCTTGCCCGTGAGCGACACGCTGTCGCCGGCCGAGCGGACCCGCACCGGCTGACCGGCGACGACCGGCCGGCGCTTCATCGCCTCGATGACGCGGCGAGTGAGCCGCTGGTTGTCGAGCCCCGCGATGGCGGGGGCCGCTGCCGCGGCCGCGGCGACCGCCGGTGCCGCGGGCGGAACTTGGGCGGCCGGCGGCTCGGGTTCGGGTGCTCGGGCGGGTTCGGAGCGGGGCGGACCGTCGCCCGGGTGCGGGGCGGCGGGATCGGGCCGGGGTGGGACCATCCCGCCGTCGGGGCCGTTGGGACGGGGTACGGCGACCGGCTGCGGCGGCGGGGGCGGCTCGTCGCGGGCGGGGGTCACGGCCGGGTCCGCGGCCGCCGCCGGCCTGGGGCGGACCGTGAGCTGCGACACCACCCGGCTGACTCCGGGGACGCTCCAGGCGGTCTGCTCGATCGCGCGGGCATCCTCGGCGCTGGCGACAACCCCGCGCAGGAAGACCTGGCCGTTGGCGTCGACGGTGATCTCGACCGCGCCCCTGGGCGGGGGCAGCTCCATCGGACCGGCGGCGCCCGGGAACGCGCCGGGGCCGGGAACGCCGCCCGCGCCGGCGCCTCCGGCCACGCCCGGCCCGGCTACACCGCCCGCCCACGGGTCGGGGTTGACGTTGGCCGAGTTGCCATTGCCCGGCGCCCGGGCGCCGCCGGCGCCTGGGCCCGCGCCGTCCATGCCAGGCCCGCCGATCGCGGCGGAGGCGCCCGTCGATCCGGCGCCTCCGGGTCCGGGGCCCATCGCCATCGCCATATCCGGGCCCATCGCGCCGGGGCCATTGGGGCCGGCCATCGCGGCATCCCGACGGCCCCGCCACCACGGGGCGAAGGTCACCGGCGGCGGCTGCATGCCGAAGAACGGATCATCGAGCCAGCCGAACAGCGGCTCCGGATAGACGTAATACGACGACGACAGGTTGGGCGCG
>DAIDHB010000157.1 GCA_027452145.1 Planctomycetales bacterium | reverse complement strand
CGCGGATTCCTGTCGCACAGCTCTCAGCGGGCGCTCGCGACGAGGAGGTCGAGGATTCGCTCGACGACGATGTGGCAGGTGTGGTCGAGGGCGAAGGCGTGGCGGAGTGCGGCGCGGCCGTCGTCGGAGCCGTTGGCGAGGATCTCGCGCACGGCCGAGATGAAAGCGTCGCCGTGGTCCACGACGTGGAACCGCTCGGCGTGCAGGCGGCATTCCGGTAACGCCGTGGAGACGATCGGCCGGCCCGAGCCCATGTTGTCCATGATCTTGGTCGGGCTGCACATCCGGTTGAACGGGTGGTCCATCAGGTAGGGGATCAGCGAGACGTCGAACGACTGGTAGTAGCCGGGCAGCAGGTGCTGGGCCCGCCAGCCGATTGCGTGGACGTTCGGCCGGCTGAGGAAGCGGTCGCAGTCGGCCCACCAGGGCTTCGGACTGGGCGCACTGCGGCGGCCGACGACGACAAACGACGCGGCGGGGAACTCGACCGCCAGGCGATCCATGAGCGCCCAGTCGACGCGATCCTCCATGAACCCGATGTAGCCCAGCAACGGGCGCGGGAGGTGCGCGATGTCGGCCGGCGGATCGGCCGGGCGCACCAGCGGCTCGTCGGCGAGAAACGGCGTCGGAGCGCCGTGGGCCATGTGGTGGATGCGATGGGCGGCCTCGGGGACCGCGGCCTTCAGCGCATCGGCGCGCGCCCGGGCGACGCAGACGGTCAGATCCGACCTTCGGACGGTCTCGAGCTCAAGGGCCCGCACCTTCTCGGCCTGGCGGGGCCAGTAGAGCGAGTAGTCGTCGATGTTGTAGTAGAGCGAGACATCGGGCGCGGTCTGCTCGTGGAGATAAAGGTAGTGCGGGAACAGCATCACCAGCCCGCGGAGCCAGTCGGCGGGGCGATCGCCCCACCACCTGCGGATGCCCCGGGCGATCGGGCGCATCCCGATTCGCGGGAAGCGCTTCATCCAGCCGCTGGGCAGGACGAATTCCTGCTCCCAGGCATCGGGCGAGCACTGGCGCAGCCGGCAGGCCGGCGACCAGGGGAACGTCCTGGCGCGCCAGCCGTTCACATAGTCCTGGCAGCGGAGCCGCAGCACGGCGGCCGAGTCGCGCGCGACCTCGCGGAACAGGTTCTCGGTGTTGGGCCAGCCGACGTCGGCGACCGCCAGAGCCAGACCCTGGGCTGGATCGTGGCCCGGACGACTTGCGGGAGTCTCGACCCGCGGCGCCGTGCGCTTCCTTACCGCCGTGCTGCTCATCGGTGCATCCCTGCCGGTCCGGCATTTCCGACCCGCGGCCTTCCGTGGGGGGGCCGCGAGCGTGCTTCCTTCCCTGTTGCCGTCGTCGAGCGAGATCCGCCATCGCTGCGGCTCGCCAGCGTGATCCTATAGCCGATCGCCGCGGGCACGTCAATCGGAGCCGGCCATCGGAAGGGTGTGCGAACCCGGGCGGTCGGCAGGCTCTCGCGTCGGACGGCGTCGCCCGCCATAATGTTACGGCCGATCGCCGTGATCGTTCGACTCCAGCCGCTGGAAACAGGCGACCCGAATGAGCGACCCTGCCGATTCCGCGCCCGCGGCGGCCGCCGTGCCGAGCCGCATCGAGCTGTTCATGACCGTGATCCGCGTCGTGCGGTGGCAGACGACCCTGCGCTGGTATGTGGACTCGCTCGGGCTCGCGCCCTTGCTGGTCGACACGACACACGAGTTTGCCCTGCTGGGGGCGGGGGGCGGTCGAGTGGGGCTCCAGGGGGTCAAGGAGCCGCAGGCGCCGACATCGCGGGCCCGGGTGCGACTGGTGTTCCAGGTCGCGGACCTCGACGGCGAGCGCCGTCGGCTGATCGAACACGGCATCGATGTCGGCGAGCCGGTGGTTAATCCCGCCGAGGGCTACCGCGAGATTCGGTTCCAGGACCCCGAGGGCTACAGCCTGCGATTTTTCGCCTGGGACGACCCCGCGCGGGCGGGCGCCTTCGGTGGAACGAGCCCTTCCGGGTCGGTTTGATTTCCCAGGACAGGATTTCGCCGGCCCGAACGCAGTGAGTCAATGATCCGGGAGGACTGTCAGAAATGCAGGTTTCGCGTGCTGTGAGGGCCGCCGGGCTCGTCGCGTTCTTCCTTATCGGCCAGGTTGGTCAATCAGCGAGGGCGCAGAAGCCAGCCCCGGTCGAGAACGTGTCGACCTTGCCCCATCGCTCGCCCGCCGAGGAGCGCCGGGCGCTGCACGTCCCGCCCGGGTTCGAGGTCCAGCTCGTCGCGGCCGAGCCCGACATCCAGAAGCCGCTGAACATCGCCTTCGATGACCTGGGGCGGCTGTGGGTCACCGACACGCGCGAGTACCCGTTCCCGAAGCCCGAGGGCACGCCGGGCCGCGACAGCGTCAAGATCCTCTCGGACTTCGCGCCGGATGGCCGGGCCCGGAAGATCCAGACATTTGCCGACGGCCTGAATATCCCGATCGGACTGCTGCCCTATCCCTCGGGCCGGTCGGTGCTGGTGCACAACATTCCCAATATCTACCTGATGACCGACACCGACGGCGACGGCCGCGCCGACCGCCGCGAGGTGTTTTACGGATTCATCGGCCATCGCGACACCCACGGCATGACCAATGCGTTCACCTGGGGCTTCGACGGCTGGATCTACGCGTGCCACGGCTTTTCCAACGAGTCGAAGGTCCAGGGCAAGGATCACCGGCCGATCGAGATGCAGTCGGGCAACACGTATCGGATGCGCCCGGACGGCTCGCACGCCGAGTATTTCACCCACGGGCAGGTGAACCCGTTCGGCCTGGCTTTCGACCCATTGGGGAACCTTTACTCGTGCGACTGCCACAGCCGGCCGGTGTACCAGCTCCTGCGCGAGGCGTTTTACCCGAGCTTCGGCAAGCCGGACGATGGCCTGGGCTTCGGCCCGGACATGGTCACGCACGACCACGGATCCACGGGCATCGCCGGGATCAGCTACTACGCGGCCGAGCAGTTCCCCGAGGCGTATCGCGGCACGGTCTTCATCGGGAATGTCGTCACCAACCGGATCAACCACGACCGGATCGAGTGGCACGGCACGACGCCGAAGGGGATCGAGCAGCCGGATTTCGTCTGGAGCGAGGACAACTGGTTCCGGCCGGTGGACATCGAGCTGGGCCCGGACGGGGCGCTCTACGTCGCGGATTTCTACAACCGGATCATCGGTCATTACGAGGTGCCGCTGATGCACCCCGGCCGCGACCGCACCAGCGGTCGGATCTGGCGGATCGTCTATCGGGGTGAGGGAGGGCATCCGGCACCGCCGCCGTCGTCGGTCGACCGCACGAAGTCGCCGGTGGCCGAGCTGATCGCCGACCTGGGGCATACGAACCTGGCGGTGCGGATGTCGGCGGCGAACCAGCTTGTCGAGCGGGGCGACGGGATCGAGGCGGACGTGCGGAAGGCGCTGGCGCCGACGGAGCCGGCGCGGCGGCGGGTTCACGCGATGTGGGTCCTCCAGCGGCTCGGCAGACTGGACGACGCGGCCCTCCTCGCCTGCGGGCGAGACGCCGACCGCGAGCTGAGGGTGCATGCGCTCCGGACGCTTCTCGAGCGCACCTCGCTCGACTCGATGGTCCGTCCGCTCGCGCTCGACGGACTCCGAGACGCCGACCCGTATGTGAAGCGCGCGGCGGCCGAGGCACTGGGAACGCATCCCGACGCCGCGAACGTCAGGCCGCTTCTGGCCCTGCGACAGTCGGCGCCCGGGGACGACAACCATTTGATTCACGTTGCACGGATTGCGCTCCGGGACCAGTTCCAGTCGGGGCACGCCTGGGCTCAGGTCGAGAAGCTCGGCCTGTCGGATCGCGACCGCCGGGATGTTGCCGACGTGGCGACGGGCGTGCACACGCCCGAGTCGGCGGCGTACCTGCTCGACTACCTGGAACATCTGGACGAATCGCCGGAGAACTGGGTGCGGTACATCCACCACGTCGCGCGCTACGCCGAGCCCGGGCGGCTCGACGAGCTGGCCGGGCGGGTCCGCCGGGCGTCGTCGCACGGGCGTCCGCTCCAGGCCCGGCTGGTCAAGGCGATCCATCAGGGGCTTCAGGAGCGCGGGATGCCCCCGGGCCGGATGATGCACGAGATGGCCGTCGATCACGCGCGGGCGCTGCTGGATTCGAAGGACCCCGGCGAGGTGGACCTGGGGATCGAGCTGGCCAGCGGCCTGCGACTGAAGGACCTGGAGGGCAAGCTGCGCGACATGGCGGCCGGCTCCGTTATGGTGGAGCCGCGGCGCTCGGCGTCGCTGACGGCGCTCATGGCGATCGACCCGGCGGGCAGCCAGGACCTGGCGAAGGCGGTGGTTCGCGATCCGTCGGCGCCGATCGGGTTGCGGGACACGGCGGCGACACTGCTGGCGGCGAGCGGCCGGGCGGGATCGGTGCCCGCGCTGATCGAGGCGATGCCGGTGGCACCGGGGCGGCTCCAGTCGGCGATCGCCGCGGGCCTGGCCCGCCGCCGCGAGGGGGCGATCGCCCTGCTCGACGCGATCGCCGCGGGCAAGGCGTCGGCGCGGCTGCTCCAGGAGCAGCCGGTCGCGCTGGCGCTCAAGCAGTCGAATCCGCCGAGGCTGGACGAGCGACTGAAGCAATTGCTCGCGGGTCTGCCGCCAGCCGACCGCAAGCTCGCCGCAGCGATCAACACCCGGCGCCGACAGTTCCAGGCCGCGTCGCGCGAGCCTCATCCCGAGCGGGGCGCACCCATCTTCGAGAAGAATTGCGCCGTGTGCCATCAGCTCGGCGGCAAGGGGGCCCGGGTCGGTCCGCAGCTCGACGGGATCGGCAGCCGGGGGCTCGACCGGCTGCTCGAGGACGTGCTCGACCCCAATCGCAACGTCGACCAGGCGTTTCGCTCGACCGTGCTCGCGCTCGACGACGGCCGGGTGATCACGGGGCTGGTGCTGCGCGAGGAGGGTGAGATCCTCGTGCTGGCCGATTCGCAGGGCAAGGAGATCCGTGTGCCGAAGGGCGCGATTTCCGAGCGCAAGAGCTCGCCGATGTCGCCCATGCCGGCCAACTTCGCCGAGCAGATCCCGCCGGCCGAATTCGAGAGCTTGATGGATTACCTGCTGAGCCGTCGCGAGCCGGCGAATCCGCCCGCGGGAGTGAAGTAGCGTCGACTGTGGCGTTGCAACGAGCGAGTGGGAGGCGCGGGCCGGCACCCGCACTCGAGAGCGGAGCGCGGAGGATGAAGAACAAAGCGAGGTGGATCGAGGGCGAAGATGAGCCGGCCGGCACGGGATTCGCCGACTGGTCCTTGTGTTCTCGGGCGGCCGGGCGATAATCGAGGGGAACCTATCGCCTGGCGGCCATGCCGTGAACGGAGGCGACCGATGAAGATAAGCTGTCGACTCGGTCTCTTGATCGGCCTGATGATCCTGGGAGGCCGGACCACCGCGATAGGTCAGTCGCCCGCCGGGACGGGCGACGCTGGTCGCGGGACCTCCTCACCCGCCGCCTCGTCGACTTCGCGCTCCGCCGCGACAGCGATCCGCTCGACGACCACTGTCCCGAGCCGCTCGACGGCCACGGCCGCGGCTGCCGCTCGGCGGCGCTCCGACCCGTCGTTCAACCGCGTGGTGACACGAGGCCGAGCCTCGGCCTACCCCGGCTCGACAGCTCGCTACGGTGACGCCGATACGGCCGCGGGGGCGGCAGTTCCCGGGTCGGTAAGTGGGAACGACGCGAATGATCCCTTCCGGCCGTATTCGGTTCGGGCTCGCGCGGCCCAGTCGCAGTCCTCGCTCGGCTCGACCCGCACTCCGCCGCCGCAAGTGGTCGTCCCGCAGCGGACTGCGCCGCCCCACAACTACTACCCGACGATGCGCGGGGCTCAGCACTTCAACGCGAACGTGCCGCAGGGGCGCCATCGTTGCGCGCCCAGTCGGGGCTCGGTGATGGCCGGGGGATATGGGCGCGGCCGGTAAACTGCGACGAATCGGCGGTTTGCGGCATCGCAAGTTGGCGCTCTCAGGTCGCCGCAGGCGGCCCGTTTGCCGTCGTTCGGTCCGCCTGCTATGATGGCGAGCCTTGAACAACTGACCCGCCGGACAGCACCGGATGCACCCCGGTGAGGAGGTTCGTCGCCGGCCGGCGACGTGCCCGCGGGCCCCTGAGAGTCGCGTGTCCCCGTCCCGGAGCAGCCTTGCCCGGCCCGGCGCCGTACGCCGCGACCCGTCTGATTTCCACGAGCTTGAATGAAACGGAATAGCGACATCCAGAAGCTGGCGTTCGTCGGCGATTACCTGCCCCGCAAGTGCGGGATCGCCACATTCACCTATGACCTGTGCACGTCGGTGGCCACGCAGTATCCCGGCACCGACTCGTTTGTCGTCCCCATCAACGACATCCCGCAGGGATACGACTATCCGGGCGAGGTCCGGTTCGAGGTTGAGGAGCAGGAGGTCGACGCGTACCTCCGCGCGGCCGATTACCTGAATTTCTCCAACACGGACGTCGTCAGCCTCCAGCACGAATACGGCATCTTCGGCGGTCCGTCCGGCAGCCACGTTCTGCGGTTGATGGGCGACCTGCGGATGCCGATTGTCACGACGCTGCACACCGTCCTCCGCGAGCCGAGCGCCGATCAGCACCGGGTGCTCTGTCAGATCGCCGAGCTCTCGGCCCGGCTGGTGGTGATGTCCGAGCGCGCCCGCACGTTCCTCCGCGAGGTCTACGACGTCCCCGAGTCGAAGATCGACCTCATCGCGCACGGCATCCCCGACATGCCGTTCGTCGACCCGAATTTCTACAAGGACCAGTTCGACGTCGAGGGAAAACACGTTGCGCTCACCTTCGGCCTGCTCTCGCCCAACAAGGGGATCGAGGTGATGCTGCGGGCGATGCCGGAGATCCTGCGCGAGTTCCCCGACTTCGTCTACATCGTGGTGGGTGCCACGCACCCGAACCTGATTCGCGAGCAGGGCGAGCGCTACCGGATCAGCCTCGAGCGGCTGGCGAAGGACCTGGGCATCAAGCCGAACGTCAGCTTCTACAACCGGTTCCTCGAGATCGACGAGCTGATCGAGTTCATCGGCATGGCGGACATCTACGTCACGCCGTACCTGAACCCGGCGCAGATCGTCTCGGGGACCCTGGCGTACGCGTTCGGCTGCGGCAAGGCGGTGATCTCGACGCCGTACTGGTACGCGGAGGAATTGCTGGCCGAGGGGCGCGGCGTACTCGTCCCGTTCGGCGACTCCGAGGCGCTGGCGCGCGAGGTCGTCGAGCTGCTGCGGGACGAGTCGCGGCGGCATGCGATGCGCAAGAAGGCGTACATGCTCGGGCGTGAGATGATCTGGAGTCACGTGGCGCACCAGTACATGGAGTCGTTCGCCCGTGCCCGCCGAGGGCGTCAGGACGTCCCGTACAAGCCGCTGGCGGTTCGCACGCTGGCCGAGCAGCCGATGGACCTGCCCGACTGGCGGCTGGATCACCTGGTGCGGATGACCGACTCGGCGGGGCTATTCCAGCATGCCTGCTCGACGATCCCCAATTTCGCCGAGGGCTACTGCACCGACGACAACGCCCGCGCGCTGCTGCTCACCGTGCTGCTGGAGCAGTTCGGCCAGGGCTCGGGCCAGGCGTACCGGCTGGCGACGATCTACGCGGCGTTCCTGAACCACGCGTTCGACCGGAAGCTCGGCAGGTTCCGCAATTTCATGAGCTTCGACCGCAGGTGGCTGGAGTCGGTTGGGTCGGATGACAGCAATGGCCGCGCGATCTGGGCGCTGGGGGCGTGCGTGGGACGATCGCGGCGGCGAGACCTCCAGTTCTGGGCGTCGCAGCTCTTCGACCTGGCGTTGCCGGCGATCGCCGACATGCCGTCGCCCCGCGGCTGGGGCGCGGCGATTCTGGGTCTGTGCCACTACCTCCATCGGTTCGCCGGGGCCCGGCCGGCCAGCCAGATGCGCGATGCCCTTGCCGAGCGCCTGATCGCCCTCTACGACCGGACGGCCGACGACGACTGGCAGTGGTTCGAGGACATCCTGGCGTATGACAACGCCCGGCTGCCGCACGCCCTGATCGCCGCGGGCCGCTCGGGCGCCGGGCCGCGCGCCATGGAGGTCGGCCTGCGGACGCTGCGCTGGCTGGTGGACCTTCAGAAGGCGCCGTCGGGATGCTTTCGGCCGATCGGCTGCCGCGGCTTCTTCCCGCGCGGCGGCGAGCGGGCGCAGTTCGACCAGCAGCCAATCGAGGCGCACGCAACGGTCTCGGCCTGCATCGAGGCCTACCACGCCACCGAGGATGCCGCGTGGCTCCAGGAGGCTCGCGTCGCCTTCGAGTGGTTCCTGGGCGGCAATGACCTGGGGCTGGACCTGTACGACGCCAAGGCTGGGGGTTGCTGCGACGGCCTCCAGGAGGATCGGGTCAACCTCAACCAGGGGGCCGAGTCGACCCTCTCGTTCCTGCTCTCGCTCGGCGCGATGAAGCTGATCGAGAGCGTTCCGGCCTCGCTGCGGCAGGTCCACGCGACCTGAACACGGCGGTGCTCGCGGGGCAGCCGGTTGTCGCCCGGGCCATCGCCGATCGATACTCTGACATCGAGGTCAGGCGAGCGAATCCATGGAAGCCTCCGAATCGAGTTCCGCCGTCGAGATCGATCGTACTGCCGCGCACGACGTGAGCACGCCCTCGGTCGACGGCGCTGCCGTTTGCGCAACGCCGGGGGAGACGAAAAGCCCGGGGCCGGCATCGCGGCGGCCGCCGAACGTGCGGCGCACCGGGATCGTGCTGAAGCCCAGCAACAGCCGCGTGGTCATCCGGCCGTTCGATCCGACGAGCGAGGCGCGCGTCGAGCGGATCATTGCGCGGGTCATGGCGCTCTCCGACGCCGAGGTCGACGCGATGATCGGCGACGTGATGCGCGAGTTCTACAACCGCCACCAGCGCACCCGCGACTTCTTCCTCCACCGGTTCGAGCAGGTGCGCCGGTTCATGCTGACCGACCGGCCGATCGGCGAGAACCGCCGCATGCTGATCGGCTCGTACTTCACCCAGGAATACTCGCTCGAATCGGCCGCTCTGTTCAACCCGTCGATGGTCTGGCACCCGGACCAGTCGGGGCTGGAGCCGGGCACCCGTCGGTTCGTCGTCAGCCTGCGAGCCACGGGCGAGGGGCACATCAGCTCGATCACGTTCCGAAGCGGGACCGTCGGCCCCAATTGCCGCATCCGGATGGACGAGCCCACGAGGTTCGTCGCGGCGCCCGAGCTGGTGCCGAACACGCTCTACGATAAGAGGCTGTTTCACCGCAAGCTCGCCGAGCTGGGGGCCGAGGGGCCGAACGCCGGCCAGATCCTTGACGGGCTCGAGGCCCAGTTCACCCTCGAGGAGCTCGAGGCCACCATCAATCGCGTGCTCCAGCAGAGCCGCCCGCGGCACCACGAGATGCAGCCGACGGCCCAGGCGATGCTCACCCTGGCCCGTGCCAACTACGAGATCCGCTACTCCCCTGAGCAGAGCGTCTCCGAGCGCATCATCTTCCCGTCGTCGCCCACCGAGTCCAACGGCATCGAGGACGCGCGCTTCGTCCAGTTCGTCGAGGAAGACGGCTCGATCAGCTACTATGCGACTTATACCGCGTTCGACGGCAAGGTCATCCTGCCCCAGATCCTCGAGACCGACGACTTCCTGCGGTTCCGGATCAGCACCCTGAACGGCCCCGAGGTGCGGAACAAGGGCTTCGCGCTGTTCCCCCGCAAGGTCCGCGGCCTGTATGCCATGCTATCGCGGCAAGATAATGAGAACATCTATTTGATGTACTCGGACATGCTCCACTTCTGGTATACCAAGGAGCTGATCGCCAAGCCGACCTATTCGTGGGAGTACGTGCAGCTCGGCAACTGCGGGTCGCCGATCGAGACCGAGGCAGGCTGGCTCGTGCTGACGCACGGCGTCGGCCCGATGCGCAAGTACGCGCTGGGCGCCTTCTTGCTCGACCTGGACGACCCGTCGCGGGTGATCGGCCGGCTCGACGTGCCGCTTTTGCAGCCGGACGCGAACGAGCGCGAGGGGTATGTGCCGAACGTCGTCTACAGTTGCGGCGGCCTGGTGCACGAGCGCCAGCTCATCATCCCCTATGCGATGTCCGACTACGCCAGCACGTTCGCGACGGTGTCGCTCGACGAGGTGCTCGAGGCGATGGTGCGGGCGTGACCTGAGCGATGACGGCGGCTCGACTTCCGTTTTGAGCCCGGTCAGATCTCGATCTCTCGTTCGACGCCGTTCGGGAACCGAGCCCGGATCGAGAGCGAGGCACCCATCGCTTCCACGATTCGCGCGAGGGTACTGATCCTGAGATCATCGCGGCCTTCGATTCGTGAGATGTTCGCCTGGCCAACCCCTGCGCGCTCGGCCAGTTCCCCCTGGGACATCCCCAGTCCCTGGCGCAACTCGGCCAACCGAACGGCCCGGGGCGGTTCGGTTCGACCGTCGGAGAGGAACAGTTGGACCACGCGGTCGAAGGCCGCCCGAACGTTGGGGTAGACCTCATCGGGCCCGGAACCGTAATCGCCGGAGGTCGGCGTCGAGACGCCGAAACCGCGATCCGGCCGCCACTCGACGACGATTGGGTTTGCTCCACCCTCACGCCGGAGATCAAGGAACCACGAGCCCCGCGCGTCGGCGGGCTCATCGATATCGGCGACGAGGTCCGAGAGTCGCTCGAGCAGATCGCGGCGGAGCCGCTGGATTTGATTGAGGTTCATGTCGTTTCCTGGACCGATCGGCCATCCGAGCCCGGCCTGGCGAAGACCGTTTGTCCCGACAGATCCCTGATCTCGATGGCCCCGTTGTCTGCGATCAGTGTGCGGTGGCCCTTACTTCGAAGCTGTCTTACGTCATCTCGGCCGGGGACCGGCCTCACGTTGTCGAATTGCGGGGGATACATCCGCCCATCGTTCTGCCAGTTCTCCGGGTCGAACGGGATGTCGGTCATCTCGTCCTCGACAGCGTTCAGGATTTCGCAAAGCTGTCGGTACGCCGCGTTAAAATCGGACGCAGGTGGGGCGGCGCCGAGTCGTCGCAAAAACTCCTCGAACCGCACGGCCTTGCTTGCCCGATCCTGGTATTCTGCCATCACTAATTAAACAATATTAAATATATGTTTATTAAATTATAAGTTCGTATGTATACGTAAAATTGGTGTCCCCCGACCGTGAGAGCCGGCATGTTCAACGCCTCTTCGGCTCGTTCGCATCCGTGACAGCGGGTCGGCAAATGACTCTTTTTGATTATGACTCTAGTGTAATGGAAAGTCAAGAGGATCTTGTTGTGCTGACCTGGATCGACGCTCAAACAGCCAGCGTTTTTAGCGTCTCCGAACGATCAAACTCCACCACCGCCGTGCACGAATCGGCGGCGCCGTAGTAGACCAGGTAGGTCTCGTCGCACTCGACGATGCCGGTGGGGAAAACGACGTCGGGCACGAAGCCGACGCGTTCGAAGTCGGCGGTCGGCTCGAAGACGGAGCCGGCCGTGCGGCGGACGATCCGTGACGGGTTGTCGGCGTCGAGCAGCAGAAGGCCCGTGGAGTACCGGCCGACCTCGCCGGGGCTCGTCGGCTGGCGGTTGCCGTGGTAGATCTCGAGCCAGCCCTCGTCGACCCGCACGGGCGGCGTCCCCGCGCCGACGCGGCCCGTCTCCCACTCGGCGTCGCCGCCGTGCAGACACTCGTGGCGGCCCCAGCGGGTCAGGTCGGTTGAGCGGGCGACCCACATCTCGGGCCGGCAGAAGGGTGTGGCGGCGTTGGGACGATGCAGGGCGACGAACTCGCCGCCGACCTTTTCGGGGAACAGCACCACGTCCTTGTTCTCGGGGCAGAAGATGATCCCGTGGCGCTCGAAACGGTGGAAGTTCGTGGTCGAGGCGAGCGCCGTGGCCGCGCCGTGGCGCGAGACCGAGACATAGGTGAAATAATACCGATCGCCGATCGCCGTGATCCGCGGGTCCTCGACGCCGAACTCCTCCATCTCGGACTCGGGAAGGAAACAGGCGTCGCCGATCTCGCGGACGGCCCGGCCGTCGCCGCAGCGGACGACCCGCAGGTGCGAGGTGAACGTCAGGCGGACCAGTCCGTCCGCCTTCTGTCGAACGACCCGGGGGTCGAGCACCTCGATGGCATCGTCGTGCAGCCAGTCGATCGTCACCCCCTCGCCCGGCACCCACCGCGGCGAGGCCGTGTAGCCGCGCCGGCGCTCCAGCGGCCGCTCGGCGACGCGCACCAGCAGCACGACCTCGCCGTCGACGCAGACCGCGCCCGGGTTGAAGACGCCCACGACCTCGAAGTCCTCGCGGGACGGCGTCAGGTCCTCGGGCAGCAGGAGCAATTTTTCGAATCGCCTGGTGAGAAGCATCGGTAGCTACTCCTTTCCTCGCCAATCGGGTCGCGGAGTTTCGACCTGTCGCATCCACAACCTGCCCGGGTTCAGCCGACTCCCGACCACCGCGGCGGTCGCTTCTGGAGGAAGGCCGAGATGCCTTCCTGGGCGTCGGGGTGGAGCGCACCGGCGGTCATGATCGGTACTGCGCAATCATACGCGGCGGACTCGTCCAGGCCCTCGATCTGGTAGAACGCCCGCTTCCCCTCACGGAGCACGGCAGGGCTCATGGCCACGATCGTTTGAGCGAGCTGGTCGACGCTGGCGTCGAGTTGATCCGCCGGGACGACGCGGTTGACCAGGCCCAGCTCCAGAGCGCGTTTGGCTGTGATCGGCGTTCCGGTGATGAGCATCTCCATCGCGGCCTTCGCGGGGATCGCTCGCACCAGCGGGACCATTGGCGTCGTGCAGAACAGGCCGATCTTCACGCCGGGTGTGGCGAACGTGGTTCCCTCGGCCGCGACCGCCAGGTCGCACGCGGCGACGAGCTGGCAGCCGGCCGCCGTGGCGACTCCCTGCACGCGCGCGATCGTCGGCTGCGGCAGCCGGCGCAGGCCGAGCATCACGCGCGAGCAGGTCGCGAACAGCTCCCGATACTCGTCCTCGCCGCGGCCGAGCATCTCCGACAGGTCGTGGCCCGAGCAGAAGACCGGTCCGCTCGAGGCGAGCACGACGACCCGCACGCTCGGATCGGATCCGATGGATTCGATCGCCCCTTCCAGGTCCCGTAGCAGGTCGAGCGACAACGCGTTCCGCCGCTCGGGCCGGTTCAGGGTCAAGCGGACGATGCCGCTTTGGGATTCAATTCGCAGGTGATCCATCATGGCGGGCGTCCTTCGGGATGGCCTCGGCCTTGACGTAGAGATTGGGCGGGGCCTTATCGTAATAGCGGAACATCGCCGGGCAGATCCAGCCTTCCATCGGAGGGTCTTCCAGCCGGTAGAAGTTGCCGCCCTGGTCGCCGCGCAGCCAGTCGAGCTTCTTCTGGTAGCCCGGAAAAGCTCGGCCCGAGACGAGGAGTCGGAAGCCTTCGCGGGCGTTCGGGATATCCTTCACGAGCACGTCGATCATCTCGGGCACGCCAGCGACGAACGGCTCGCGCTTCAGGCCGGCCGACTCGTCGTCGAAGACCCACGTCCCGTGATACCAGTACGGCGCGATCACGAGAATCGCGTTGGCCGGCGTGCGGCCGCGATGCATCGCCCAGGTCCCCGCGAACCAGGCCCCCAGGACTCCGAATGCGGCGAGCGCGACGGCGGCGAGGAGCTTCCAGCGAACCAGTCGCTCGACGGTTTGCGTTGCCTCGGCCATGGAATGGACCCTCCGGCGGCCACCGATTTGTTCCAGACGAACGCCAACGCCGATCCCGCACCACCCGACGGTTCACCAGAAGGCGATGAACGTGACCGCGGCCTGGCCGAGGATCAGGAGGAACCATCCGATCGCCAGCCAGCGTCCCATGCAGTCGATCGCGTCGAGCGGACGAGTCCACCGGCCTGTCGCAAGCAGCGTGAACCAGGCTCCCAGGATGGTCCAGGTGACCGGCTCGCGGGCTTCTCTCCACATTATATAAAAGAAATCGCCTGCGGCGGACATTGGTGACGCGAGCGGATCGAATAAGAAGCCATTTGCCTTGAGGATCCAGCGAATAGCCAGGATCACGGCAAGCCCGCCCGTCGCGATGGCGGCAATGTCTCCGGGAGGGAAAGGTCCGGGACATATCATTCGGCGACGTGGACGTAGCACGACCACGGCCAGCCCGAGGCCAAGCGCCGTGAGCATGGCGACGCCCGAATGCAGCGATCGAATCGCATCGTGCTGCCGTTCCTTGATCCAGGTGGGAAGTTTCGTCACCGCTCCGGTAATCTCGACGTAAGCCGGATGGGCTCCGAAACCGGCCATGTACTCCCGATCGGTCGCAAGGCACAGCCAAACTGCCAGCACCAAGGAGACGACCAGGATCGCGAGGTCCAGCAGCCCGAGCCGGCGTGCGCGGTAGCGTCGCATGAGGGCGACTCCCGATGTTCAGAGCCACAGCACGAACTGGGTTACGATTGGACCGGTCAGCCGCCAGGCGAAGCCGGCGATCCAGAAGACGCCCACAACGCGCCCCGTCCGATCAATCCAGGTCGGATCGGGGGACCATCGGCCGGACAGCCAGAGTGCGAGCCAGGCACCCATCACGAACTCCGGCACGTCGCGGGCCGCCGCTGACCACTCGAATCCCCCGCCCACCCACGTAAATGACTGCGACCGGCCGCCGGCCACAAGGGTCTTGAACAGGAGACTGTGTCCCCACCCGAGGAGGATACCCGCCACCGTCGCCGCGCATGCGATCACTCCCGGCCGGATCACCAGCCGGCGCCACCTCGGACGGGGGCGTCGGACGTTCAACAGCAGGATCGTCACGGCCAGTGCTGCCACGACGCATGTGGGCGGTCCGACGAGTGCCCAGTCTCCGAAATGGCCGGGATAGGCAGGCGGCGGCCAGAGCCACCCTGCGTAGAGCGCACGCATCCCGGACAGACCCACGGCCGCCCCTGCGACCAGGATCATGGCATCGGTGATCGTGAACCGCCGACGGTTCGGGGCAGCCATTGGATCTTGCTCCCGCCTGCGATCGCCACCGACCGTCGCGGTTCGACCGACCCCGCGAACGGCTCAGCGAGTGAGTGCCTTGTACCGGATACGGTGCGGCTGGTCGGCGTCGATGCCGAGCCGCTCGCGCCGCTGGGACTCATAAGTCTGGTAGTTGCCGTCGCACCAGACGACCTGGCTGTCTCCCTCGAAGGCGAGGATGTGCGTCGCGATCCGGTCGAGGAACCACCGGTCGTGGGTGATCACGACGGCACAGCCGCCGAAATCCACCAGCGCCTCCTCGAGCGCGCGGAGCATCTCGACGTCCAGGTCGTTGGTCGGCTCGTCGAGGAGCAGGAGGTTGCCGCCGCTCTTGAGGAGCTTGGCCAGGTGCACGCGGTTCCGCTCGCCGCCGGAGAGCTGGCCGACCTTTTTTTCCTGGTCGGGGCCCTTGAAGTTGAACGAGGCGACATACGCCCGCGACGGCACCTTGCGCTTGCCCAGGACGATCGGGTCCTGGCCCGCGGTGATCTCCTGGAAGATCGTGTTCTCGGGCTGGAGGGCATCGCGGTTCTGGTCGACGTAGCTGATCACGGCGGACTCGCCGACCCGCAGCGTGCCGCGGTCGGGCTGCTCCTGGCCGACGATCATGCGGAAGAGCGTCGTCTTGCCGGCGCCGTTGGGTCCGATGACGCCGACGATCCCGCCGGGCGGCAGGCGGAAGCTCATGTTCTCGAAGAGGAGGCGGTCGCCGTAGCCCTTGGCGACGTCCTCGGCCTCGACGACCAGCGTGCCCAGGTGCGGGCCCGGCGGGATCTGGAGGACGACGGCCTCATCGCGGCGCTCGGCGTCCTGGCTGGCGAGCTGCTCGTAGCGCTGGAGCCGCGCACGGTTCTTGGCCACGCGGGCGCGGGGCGACATCCGGACCCACTCGAGCTCGCGGGCGAGCTGCTTCCGCCGGGTCGATTCCTGCTTCTCCTCGAGCGCCAGCCGGGCCTGCTTCTGCTCGAGCCAGGACGAGTAATTGCCCTCCCACGGGATGCCCTGCCCTCGGTCGAGCTCGAGGATCCATTTAGCGACATTATCGAGGAAATAACGGTCGTGGGTGATGCACACCACGGTGCCGGGGTACTCGTCCAGGTGCCGCTCGAGCCAGGCTACGCTCTCGGCGTCGAGGTGGTTGGTGGGCTCGTCGAGCAGCAGGAGGTCGGGCCGCTCGAGCAGGGTCTTGCAGAGAGCGACGCGGCGGCGCTCGCCGCCGGAGAGCGTGGCGACGTCGGCATCGCCGGGCGGCAGCCGCATGGCGTCCATGGCGATCTCGACGCGGCGGTCGAGATCCCAGCCGTCGGCGGCCTCGATGGCGTCCTGCACCTTCGCCTGCTCGTCGAGCAGGCGGTCCATCTCGTCAGGGTCGAGGTCCTCGCCCAGGCGGGCGTTGATCTCGTCGAACCGGGTGAGGTGGGCGCGAATGGGTGCCACGGCCAGCTCGACGTTGCCCCGGACGTCGAGGCTCGGGTCGAGCTGCGGCTCCTGCGGAACGTAGCCGATCGAGATCCCCGACGCGGGTCGCGCGGTGCCGATGAAATCCCTGTCCAGCCCGGCCATGATCCGCAAGAGCGTGCTCTTGCCCGACCCGTTGCCGCCGATCACCCCGATCTTGGCACCCGGGTAGAACGATAGCCAGATGTTCTTGAGGACGTCCTTCTTGCCGTAGGCCTTCGACAGGCTCTCGATCGTGAAGATGTATTGCGGAGGCATGGGTTCTCGTGGCGATAGTCCCGGTGCGTTTTCAGCACAAGGTGATGGGTGATTGGTTTGTCGGGGAGCACGGCCGACCGATTCGACGCGTCGGGCCGCGCGAGAGAACGTGGTCGCTGTCAGCATCGAGTAGAATCGATCGGGGGCCGGATGAGAAGAGGCGTAGCGCGTGCGCCGGCCGGCTTGCGGAGCGGATAGCGATCTGGTAGCCTGAACCGGTCGGGTGGAACGGGCTTCCGTCGGCCATGCCGGTCGGCGGTTTCGTGTCCACGACGAGAGCCGGGGTAGCTCAGCTGGCTAGAGCGGCGGTCTCATAATCCGCAGGTCAGGCGTTCGAGTCGCCTCCCCGGTACTTTTTCCCACCTCTCCTGCCTGCAAATTGCTGGCGGATAAGTCTTTCCGCCCCATGTCGTGGCCTCTGCTGCCATAGCGCTCTGGCGGCCGGCGTTGGCCGTCGATAAGCTAGGAAATGAAGTGATCGGGCCCGGCCGGGAAGGTCGGGTTCCCGGTCGATAATCGGCGAATGGAGACATACAGGCGGGCACCGCCATGCGCCATGCGCCCGTGATCCTGCCCGATCTGGGGACCGGCCCGGACGTTCCGATCGTCGTCAGCTACTGGTTCGCGTCGCGGGGAGAGCAAGTCTGGGAAGGCGAGCGGCTAGTCGAGATTCTGGCCGGGCCCGCCACCTTCGACGTCCCCGCGCCGGCCACCGGCCGACTGGCCGAGATCCACGGCCGGGAGGATGATCGCGTGCAGCCGGGATCCGTTCTCGGCGTGGTCGCCGTCTCGGAAGAGGACGGCGACGAGCCGGCGGAGGGCCCCGACGGGGGACCGGGTCGGCCCGGTGCGCGCGGCGGGAGCCCGTGACGGCCGCGTTCACGACATGACCACGTTCCATGAACGATCCGCCGGTGTGATCCCCTACCGCCGCGGAGACGATCGAGGTCCGCTCTATCTGGTCCTCCACTCGGCGACCGTCCGGAACCCCCGCGCCAAGTGGGAGTTCCCCAAGGGCGGCGTCGAGCCGGGCGAGACCACCCGCCAGGCGGCCGCGCGCGAGTTCCAGGAGGAGACCTCGCTCGTCGACTGGTCCTTCCGCGAGGGCTTCGAGCGCACCCTCTCGTACACCTACATTCGCCGCGGCCGCAAGATCGTCAAGACTGTGACCTACTACCTCGTCGAGGTTCGCGACGCCTCGCCGCTGACCCGTTCGGCCGAGCACGTGGACGACCCAAACGGCCACTGGCACCACTGGGGCACCTTCGACCAGATCACCGCCCTGCTCTACCACAGCAAGATCCGCCAGGTCTTCGCCGAGGCCAGGGAGTGGCTCGAGAAGAACTGAGCGCCGCGAGCACATCCGGTCCCCCCTCCTCGTGGCCCGAGACGGCCGCAGCCGGCCGCCGGGAACCTGCTGCCCCCAAACAGTCTTCCGGTTGCTTGCATTCTACAAGTTAAACGATCACCACTTGAGAACCAAATTCCTCGAGGCCGCGCGCACTCCCGCCGCGTTTTTCCGTATCTCCTCCTGAGGGGCGGGAGAAGCAAGGCCGCTGGGATCGACCGCACCGGATGCGGTCCCCGTCCCAAATGACGACGCGCCGGGCGCCGACGGACACTTCCAGCCGTGGTTGCCCCGCCCGGTGCGCGGACATGCACCAACGCAGCGAAACGCGGATCGCGCGGCCGGTCGGAGTGCGCCCTCGCACCTCGAACGTCCGGCGCGAACGGGGTCGCGCGGCGCTGCGATGAGGTTCGACGCAAACCGCAAGCGGCGGTCGAGGACGAGCATGCGCATCCCGGATTCACTCCGATTCTCGTGGTTTTTCGAAGGAATGAAGGCCGTCTCTCGCCCGAGGCGGCGGCACCGGCACCGCCCGGGCTGCGAGGCCCTGGATGATCGCCTGTTGCTGACGACGGGCGCCGCGGCGGCGACTCTCGCCGCTCTGACGGCCGAGCCCAGTATGAACGTCATGTCGGTGAACTCGACCGTACCGACGGGTTACTCGCCCGCGCAGATCCGCGCGGCGTACGGGATTGGCGGCATCACGTTCTCCGGCGGTACGATCGCCGGAAATGGAGCCGGCCAGACCATCGCGATCGTCGATGCCTACCACGATCCGAACATCGCCTCGGACCTCGCGACATTCGACGCGCAGTACGGGCTGTCGGCGCCGCCGTCGTTCATCGTGGACAACCTCGGCGCAACGACGACCGACGCCGGCTGGTCGCTCGAGACGTCGCTGGACGTGGAGTGGGCTCACGCGGTCGCCCCGCAGGCGAACATCGTACTCGTCGAGGCGTCGTCGGCCTCGATGTCGTCGCTGTTCAACGCGGTGAGCTACGCGAGCAAACTGCCAGGCGTCGACGTGGTCTCGATGAGCTGGGGCTCGAGCGAGTTCGCTGGAGAGACGAGGGACAACAGCCTCTTCGCCACGCCGAGCGGGCACACCGGGATCACCTACGTGGCGGCCTCGGGCGACACGGGCGCGGCCGGCGGCGTGACGTATCCGTCGGCCTCGCCGAATGTGCTGTCCGTGGGCGGGACGACGCTGAGCCTTTCCGCCGCGGGCGGCTATGGGTCGGAATCGGCCTGGACCGGCAGCACAGGCGGATTCAGCCAGTACGAGGCGACTCCCTCGTACCAGGTGGCCGCGCTCCAGGCCGCGGGGCTGGGCACGGGGAGTCGCACGACGCCGGACGTCTCGCTCAACGCCGACCCGGGCATCGGGTACTCGGTCTACGACTCCGTCGCGTACGGGGGCATGTCCGGCTGGTTCGCGGTCGGCGGGACGAGCGGCGCCGCACCCGCATGGGCCGGGCTTGTCGCGATCGCCGATCAGGGGCTGGCGACGGTCGGCCAGGGCAGTCTCACGACCGATACCCTGCTCAACGAGCTGTATTCGCTGCCGAGCTCGGACTTCAATGACGTGACGAGCGGCTCGAACGGTTACTCGGCCGCGAGCGGGTATGACCTCGCCACCGGACTCGGCTCGCCGAAGGCCGCCCAGGTCGTCGCCGGCCTGCTGGCCGACGCCACCGGCACGAGCCCAACGTCGAGCGGGTCGACCACCTCATCGTCGGACTCGCCGGGCTCCGGCGGGACAATCATCACGACATCAGGCGGCTCGAACACAGGCACCACCGGCGGCTCGGGCACAGGCACCACCGGCGGCTCGACCACAGGCGTGAGCGGGCCGAACGGCGGGACGGTCACGGCCATCCCCGTGAGCCCGACGAACCCGACGTCGCCGACGAAGACTCACCGGAAGGTCGTTCACAAGAAGGTCGCGCACACCAGGGCGAACGGGACCGGGGTCAGCAAGGTGAAGGCGACGAGGAAGACAGCGAAGCTCGTCCACCAGGCGGCCGGCCCCAGGGCTGCGCGGGCGGTCGCGGCGGTGCAGACCAATGAGCCGTCGTTTGCGACCACGTCGCTGACGGCGCAGGCCGACGCGATCGTTGCGACGGCCCTCGCGGCCCTGACGCAGGAGGACGCCACCACCTGACGAGTCGGGCGACGTTCTGATCCCGCCGGGCCGATTCGGGATGCAGCGATCCCGGGCGGAGCGTATGATGAGGGCGACCTCCAGGTTTGCCGGCACGCGACGGCGGTCCCGGTGGACGGGGACGGCCGTCGGGTCGTCGACGGGAGTGGCTCCGTGCGGGAGGACCGATCGCGATGACGACGGACGCGGTAACGAGCGGCGAGGGTCCGCGCCCGCGCCGGCATCCCGGTTTCTTCCTGGTGCTCGACGGCCCCGATGGGGGCGGCAAGACGACGCAGGCCGGGCGGGTGGCGGACTGGCTGCGCGGGCGGGGCTTCGACGTGGTGACCTGCCGCGACCCGGGCGGGACGGAACTGGGGAACCGGCTCCGTTCGTTGCTCATGGACCGCTCTCACATGCCGGTGTCGATGCGGGCCGAGATGCTCCTCTTCATGGCGAGCCGCGCGCAGATGGTCGAGGAGGTCATCCGGCCGGCACTCGAGTCCGGCCATGTCGTGGTCTGCGACCGATTCCTGCTGGCGACGATCGTCTACCAGGGGATCGCCGGGGGGCTGGACGCCGCCGAGATCGCCGAGGTCGGAATCGCCGCGACGGGCGGACTGCTGCCAGACCTCACGATCGTGCTGGACGTACCCCCCGAGACGGCCCGCCGCCGAGCCGGCCCGGCCCGGGACCGCATCGAGGACCGGCCGGTCGAGTATCACGAGCGGGTTCGCGCGGGCTACGTCGAGGCGACGCGACCGCTCCGGGGCGGAGATCGCCTTTATCCCGCCCCGATCGCCCTGGTCGACGCCACCGCGGATCCTGAAACGGTCTTCCTGATGATTCGCCGTGAGGTGATGCTTGCCCTGGCACTCGATCCGCGGACATGATCGGGTCGTCGCCGAACTGCGGCGATCGCTCGAGCACGGACGCTTCCCCCACGCCCTGCTGTTCGTCGGCCCCGAGGGGGTCGGCAAGCGGACCTTCGCGCGGAAGCTGGCCCAGGCCCTGCTTTGCGAGACCAATCCGGCCGAGCGGCTGGATCCGTGCGAGACCTGCCCCGGCTGCCTCCAGGTGCTGGCCGACACGCATCCCGACTTCGCCCAGGCGGCCCGGCCGGAGGACAGGCACGAGCTGCCGATCAGCGTGATCCGCGACCTGTGCGAACACTTCAGCCTCAAGCCGGCGCGGGGGATGCGCAAGGTGGCGATCCTCGACGACGCCGACGATTTCAACGAGGAGTCCGCGAACGCCTTTTTGAAGACGCTCGAGGAGCCCCCGTCGGGCGCCGTGTTGATCCTGATCGGGACCTCGGCCGAGGTCCAGCTCCAGACGATCGTCTCGCGGTGCCAGGTCGTGCGCTTCGACCCGCTGCCGGACGAGGACATCGCCGCGCTGCTGATCGAGCAGCGCATCGCGCGCGACGCGGCCGACGCCGCGAAGCTCGCCGCGCTGGGGGACGGCAGCCTGCGTCGGGCCCTTGACCTGGCCGACGACGCGCTCGGCCGGTTCCGCCGCGCCCTGATCGACGAGCTGGCCGCGGACCACGGGTTCGACCCGCCGGCACTGGCCCATCGCGTGCTGGACCACGTCAAGCAAGCGGGCAAGGAGTCGGTCGACCAGCGTCGACGGGCGACGCTGCTGGTCGGGGAGCTGGCGCGATTCTTCCGGGGCGTGCTCTGGCAGACCGCCGGTCTCGAGCCTCCGGCGGCCGACCCGGGCGATCGCCGCGCGGCCGAGACGATCGCCGCGCGGCTGGAGCCCGAGGATGTGCTGATCCTGGCCGACCGATGTCTCGAGGCGGATTATCAGATCGATCGCCGTCTGGCGATGAACCTGATCCTGGAATCCCTCACGCACGATCTGGGGAAGGTCATCAATGCGGGGGGCTGAGGTTTCGGCGGGGTGGGGCGATTCCGCACCCGATCGGCTACAATGATCGTAGTAACAGCAGGCGGACGATGAGGAGCACGCTTGGCCCTGGGGCCGGAAGCTCATGCCGCAATGGCTATTCGCGTACGGGACCCTGATGCCGGCCGACCTGGATGCCGCCGAGCTTCCGGGCTGGCGGCGGGATGCCGTTCGGGGGCGGCTGTTCGACCTGGGTGCCTATCCGGTGCTCGTGGATCTGGACGACCCGTCGGCCGGCTGGGTCGAGGGATTCGTCCGCGCGGTGGACGCGAGCGAGCTGGAGTTGCGGCTCGACCCCTGGGAGGGGGTCGATGAGGGGCTTTATCGCCGCGTTGAGGCGACGACGCGCGGCTCGTGCCGCGTGTGGGTTTACGTCTACAATCGGCAGGTGCCGGCAGGTGCCCGTGGTCCCCTCGTCCGCTGGAACGGACGGCGGCGGGCACCGGGTGTCGCGCAGGCCGCCGACGTTTTGCCAGGGGAGACGTACTGATGGCGAGCACTCCGCGGAGAGGGTCCGCCCGCGCCGGGTCGAGCCGCGCGGGCCGCAACGGATCGTCGGCCACGATCGAGGCCGCCGCGCCCGCCCCGGCGCCGGCGGCCGCCGTCGCGACCGTGGGCCAGTACCTCATCGACCGCCTGGGCGCGCTGGGCGTCGAGCACGTTTTCGGCATCCCGGGCGATTATGTGCTCCAGCTCTACAAGCTGATCGAGGAGAGCCCGATCCGGCTGGTCGGGATGACGCGCGAGGACAACGCCGGTTTCGCCGCCGACGCCTACGCGCGGGTTCACGGCCTGGGCTGCATCTGCGTGACGTACTGCGTCGGGGGCCTGTCGACCTGCAACAGCATCGCCGGGGCCTACGCCGAGAAATCGCCGGTGATCGTGCTGGCCGGCTCGCCGGGGCTGTCCGAGCGGGCGCGCAATCCCCTGCTCCACCACAAGGTCAAGGGCTTCGAAACCCAGTTCGAGGTGTTCGAGAAGATCACGGTGGCGTCGGCCGTGCTGGACAAGCCCGAGACCGCGCTCCAGGAGATCGACCGCGTGCTGGAGGCGGCCGTGCGGTACAAGCGGCCGGTCTACCTCGAGCTGCCCCGCGACCAGGTGATGGCCCGGACGCTCAAGCCTCACCGGCCTCCCGCGGGCCTGCCCCCCAGCGATCCCGACGCGCTGCGCGAGGCGATCGACGAGGCCGTCGTCCTGCTCGAGAAGGCCGAGCGGCCCGTGATCCTGGCCGACGTCGAGATCCACCGCTTCTCGCTCCAGGACGAGCTGTTGCTGCTGGCCGAGTCGACCGGCATGCCGATCGCCACCACGATCCTGGGCAAGAGCGTGATCTCGGAGGCCCATCCCCTGTTCGCCGGGGTGTACGAGGGCGCCATGGGCCGCGCCGAGGTCACCGAGCTGGTCGAGTCGGCCGACTGCCTGCTGATGCTCGGCTGCTTCCTCACCGACATCAACCTGGGCATCTTCACGGCCAAGCTCGACCCGTCGCGCTGCATCGACGCGACCAGCGAGGACCTGAGGATCCGGCATCATCACTACCGCGAGGTGCGGCTCGACGCCTTCATCCGAGGTCTGATCGAGCGGCGTCCCAACGTTCGCCGGACCGCCGTCCCGCGGCGTTCGAACCCGTTCGCCTTCGAGAAGCCGCCGACGGCCGGCGACGCGATGACCTCGCAGATCCTGTTCGGCCGGCTCAACCGGCTACTGGTCCAGTGTCCCGACATGACCGTGATCGCCGACATCGGCGACTCGCTCTTCGGCGCCGCGGACCTCGAGATGCACCGCCACACCGAGTTCCTCAGCCCGGCCTACTATACCTCGATGGGCTTCGGCATCCCGGCCGCCGTCGGCGCCAGCATGGCGAACCCGACTCCCAGGGTGCTCGTCGTGGTGGGCGACGGCGCGTTCCAGATGACGGGCATGGAGCTCTCGACGATCGCGCAGCACGGGCTCAACCCGATCGTGGTGCTGCTGAACAACCACGGGTATACCACCGAGCGGTTCCTGCTCGAGGGGAGCTTTAACAACATCCGCGACTGGGCCTATCACCGGATTCCCGAGGTTCTGGGCGGCGGTCGCGGCTTCGAGGTGCGCACGGTCGGCGAGCTGGACGGGGCGCTCCGCGAGGCGCTGGCGGACACGTCGGGCTACAGCCTGATCAACGTCCACCTCGATCCCTACGACCGCAGCCCGGCGCTGGAGAGGCTGGCGAATCGGTTGTCCAAGATCGTGACCGCCGGGGGATGAGCGGCCGAGGGGCTCGCGAGGCCGGGACCCGGGAAGCTCGATCGCAATGAGAAAGGGCCGGGCGCCATTGCGCCCGGCCCTTTCTCGTTGCCTTGTCGCCTCCGGCCGCGGACGGCCGCGCGTCAGGAGTTGCCGCCCCTGCTGATCCCGTTGCCGCTGCCGCCCGCCAGCCCCTGGCCCGACATGTGCGAGCCGGCGCGGGCGGTGGAGTTCTTGTAGACGGGCCCGAGGTACATGGCGCTCTGGGTCTTCAACTGCACCGGGATGACGCCCGTGTAGATGCTGCCGATCTTGGGCGCCTGGTGGGTGTAGGTGAGCTGCTTGCCGGGATGGAATCGGCTACGGTCGTAGACGTGCCAGTTGATCATGAGCCGGGGCTGCCTCTCCATGAAGATCCCGGTCGCCTGGGGGCCGCGGAGATGCAGGTAGTTCTTCAGGTGCTGCCCCCGGTGGTTGAACGCGTACATCCGCTCGTTGAACCCGGGCGGCGGCTGGTACTGCTGCATGGCCACGGACAGCGGCATCGGGGCGTAGTTGTACGCCGAGAGTTGAGCCAGTGTGGGCACGAACTGCCCGGCGCCGAACGGCGAGTTGTAGGTCGTCGATGTGACCGGGCCGGCCGCCGGGACGGCGAACACCGTCGGACTCGGGGTCGGGGTGGGCGTGCCGCCTCCGGTCACGTTGACGGTCGCCGAGCCCTTCCAGGTGAGTCCCGCCAGGGGCGAGGTCGAGAGCATGCTGCCGCTGACGGTCATCGTCTGCGTGCCGTTGGTCAGGTTCAGCGCGGACCTCGGCGAGACGACGAGGATGGCGTCCTGGATGCCATTGACCCAGTCGGCCTGGTTCGGGTCGGGGATCAGGGTGGCGTTCGGGTAGCTGGTGCTGTTGATGATCACCGGCGCGTTGGGATTGATGTCGGTGACCGGGCGGAAGACCTGTCCCGACGAGGTCGTGGTCCCGAAGACGTAGATCGAAATGTTGTTCGGGGTGGTTGCGCTGATGTTGAACGGCCCGAAGGGCCGGTCGACGCCGATCTGGGTGGTGATGTTCTGGCTCGACGGCACGAGCGGCGGGATCAGTCCGCCCTGAAGGATCAGGGCGCCGCCGGCCTGGCTGGTGGAGGCGCTCTGCAAGATGCTGTAGCCCGGCGCCCCGATGATCATGTCGGCCTTCGAGTCGCTGTCGGCCGTCACGCTGGTGGTCTGGAACCGGCTCGACACCGACGCACCGAAGAACGGCGGCGACGACGAGCTGACGGCCGGCGTGGTCAGGACGAACTGCTGGCCCGAGAGCGGCGAGGACTCCGCCGAGATCAGCGAGAAGGATCCCACCAGCCCGCCGGACCGGCCCGGCAGCAGGTAGGCCGCACCGTTGTTGCTGTTGTATCCCGGCGCACCGACGAGGATCAGGCTCGGCTGGCCGCTGGTGATGTACCCGACGGGCGAGACCGAGTAGCCCGCGAGGTTATTGGCCGCGGCGCCCGTCAGGAACAGCGGGCTGATCGCCGAGGGAAGGCTGGCCAGGTTGATGGTGCCGGTCAGGTACGAGCTGCTGGTACTGGGCGCTCCGTACAGGAGGGTCGCGAGGCCGGCGTTTGTCAGGGTCGAGGTGGAGTAGAACGGCGATCCGATCAGGATGTCGCTGTTGCTGGTGTTGCCGTCGAAGTATCCGCCCGAGCTGACGGAGAACCCGGTGCGGCTGCCGCTGGGGCCGAGGATCGTCGCGCCCGGCACGGCGCCGGTGGTCGTCGAGGAGGCCCCGACGTTCGCCAGGTTGATGTACCGGACGTTGTTGATGGTCTGGGCCAGCGAGGGGAGCGAGGCGCCGCCGTAGATCAGGTAGGCCGCCCCGCCGCCGTTCTGCCCGGGCGCGCCGATCAGGAGGGAGTCGACGGCCCCGGAGCTGGACGTCACGCCGTTAACGTTCCCGCCGTCCGCGACGCTCCAGCCGGCCTGGGCGCCGGACGTCGCGCCGGCGAAGACCGCGCTGTTCGTCGAGCCGTTCTGGCCGATCGTCCCCACGTTGATGACCTGGGTCGTGCCGGTCAATCCCGTCGTCGAGATGACGTAGACCGCGCCGGTGCCGCTCGTGCTGCCGACCGTCGCGTTGGGCGCCCCGAGGATCACGTCGCCGGCCCCGTCGCCGAAGATGTTGAAGCCGCCGGCCACCGAGTAGCCGAGCTGGCTGCCCACGACCGAGGACTCGAAGGTGACGATGTTCACCCCCGTCGGCGGCGTGGTGCTATCGAGGTTGACCGAGGTCCCTACGAGGCTGTAGAGGTTGCCCGTGACGAGGTAGGCCCGCCCGGTGCCGGCGTTGTTGCCGCTGGCGTCGAATCCCAGCGGCGCGCCGATCAGCAGGCCGTAGTTGCCGTTGGGCAGCCGGACCGAGGAGACCGACGCCCCGGCGCCCGAGAGCTGGTTCGTCTGCGAGTAGAACTGGACGTAGGGGAACGGGAAGCTGACGTTCGTCCCGGTGATCGGGTTCGTCTGCGTGGCGGTGGGCGACGGGGCCACGAGCTGGCCGAGGTCGCCGACCCGGTCATTCGCGGTGTACTGGTAGGTCCCCGACGCCGTCTTGCCGATCCAGTCGGTGATCGTGGACGAGGTGAGGCTCTGCGACCCGAATACCAGGAAGACCGAGCCGCCGATCCCGGTGCCGAGAGTGCTGGGGGGGCTCGTCGAAGAAACGGTCGGTGCGCCGATGGCGAAGTCGTCGTAGCCGTTACTGGTCAGGCTGCCCAGGTCGGAGACGCTCCATCCGGCACCGGCATTGATGACGGGCGTGCCGCTCGTCGGCGGCGTGACCAGGCCGAAATCCATCCCGTAAGGGGCGTTCGCGATGTTCGGATTGGTGGACGGGACCGTGCCGCCCAGGTCGATCGTGAGGAGCATCCGGTCTTCGAGTTGCTCGCCCACCGGGCGAATGGCTTCCTTGCTGCGCCGACGAGCGACCGAGTGCCGAGGCCGGCGATTGCCGAAGAGCATGGGAGACTCCCTCCTCCGAGATCTGATCCAAGGTGGCGCGACCGCCGCGGGGCGCCGGAATCCGTTGTCCGCCCGTGCGCAGATCACCCGTGAGGGACGCCGGTTTGCCGACGTCCGGCGCCCGGTCCTCCGCTTCCCTCCCATCCCCGGCGCGACTCCGCCGCGGTGAGGGTGATTTCCCTCTGCAATTTCGTCCGGCCCGAAGGCTAGACTCTATCCATTCCGAGACTTGCGAGCCGTCGCTGGGCCCCCCGGCTCGCACTTTCCGCTCAACTCCCCCAATGCGCGAGCCCGATATAACTCGCGGAAACGGACCCGCGGGTCAGGTCCCCCGCGCCCGATCATCCCGGCGACCTGGCCGGATCGGGCCAACTCAAAGGGGCGTCCGCGGGTCCGAAACTCGAAGAAGCTCGCCCACGCGCCCACGCCGCGCGGGGGCGGATTCAGCCGCGGCCCGTGAAGACGGCGGGCCGGAGCGTCGTCGTCGATCGAAATGCGCCGGGCGGTCGCCGCCCGGGATCGTCCAATCTGGGTGTCGAGGCGAGATCCATGCGAACACGGAGGAGTCCGAAAACCGGCCGGTCGCCCCTGCGGCTGGCGGGTGCGGTGCGAGCGGTGCTGCTAGCCGCGCTGGCCGTCGGGCCCCAGGCCGGCTGCACGCGCGAGTTTTTCCGGGAATGGGCCAACCAGGACGTTTCCGAGGCCATCTTTGAAAAGAGCCGCGACCCTCGCTGGCGCCTGGACACGTTCTCGGTCGAGCCCCCCGCGCTGTCGCGTTTCGCCGACCCCTACGACCAGGACGCGCCCCCGGCCCCTCCCGACGATGTGGCGACCGAGGCGCTGTCGCCGGTCCCGCAGTGGCCCAGCAATCGGCTGATCGTCCCGGTCGAGGGGACCGGTTATCTGGAGCTGCTGGAATACTGGCAGCGCCAGGAGCTGGCCGACTTGGCGCCCGGCGCCGAGGGGCTGTCAGACTCGGCGACCACCGGTCTCCCGCGCAACCTGGGCTACGGCGGCACGCCGACCTCGCTCAGCACCGACCCCGCCTCGCGGCCGGGGATTCCGTTCCGGCCATTCCCCGGCATGGCCAATCCCTACCAGCCCGGCGACATCATCGACCCGAACGAGGCCATCGACGCCGACCAGCCGGCCGGCGCTGACGCCCTTCCGATCGCGCCCGCGACCAATGCCCCCGGGACGACCGTCCCCGGAAGCGGCGAGCCCTACGGCATCGGCGGCCCGCAAGGCCCACGCCCCGGGGCGGGCCTGCCAGGCGCCGCCTCGCCGCCGGCCGGCGGCGTCCCGTCCACGCCGGCCAATCCCGGCGCGACCCGGCCGGCACCCGGTTCGCCGGGCACCTCGCCCGCCCTGCCGGCCAACCCCGCCAGGCCCGTCGCCCCCGGCGTCTCCGGCCCGGCCGCGGCGAATTCCTACCGGCGTAATGTGCTGAACGATCCCGCCATCGCCCTGGTCCGGCTCCAGGACGGCGACGACGAGCCTCCGGCCACCTTCGGCCCGAGGCCCGTCTCCGCCCGCCCATCGCGGGCGAATTCCGGCACCAAGGCGGCGCGTTCGTCGCACATTTCTGTATCAGGCGGGACGTCGTCCGAGGCGAGGCCGATCATCCCGCTCCCGCGTCCCCCGGCAAACCCGGTCGGGGCCCAGACCCTGCGCCAGCCCGGCGGGAAGGACCGCATGCTCTCTCGCGTCGCGTATCAGGACCGGCCGGTCAGCGGCTCCGCCGTACCCCCGGTCGACCGCGCGACCCAGGACCCCGCGGCAGCCGTCGCGCCCGTCCAGCCCGAACAGGCCGCCCAACCCGGCCCGGCACCCGCCTTGCCGCCGGCCCTCCCGCCCGATCAGGAGGTCCGCCGCCCCGGGACCCTGGAGCCCGAAGGTGCCCCGCAGCCCGCCGAGATCATGCGAGAACGGCTCCGCGACGTCGGACGGATGAAGCCCAGCGAGGCCAGCGGACTCGCCGGCGTCCTCGTCCCCGTCGTCCCCCCCATGAACGAATCCGAGGCCGCCGGCTTGCCCAAGAACTACAAGGCCTATAAACTGAACATGCAGCAAGCATGGTTGCTGTCGCTGCTGAATGGGCGTTACTACCAGTACCAGCTTGAGCAGTTGTACCTGGCCGCGTTGCCGGTGACGCTCCAGCGATTCGCGTTCGAGCCGCAGTTCTACGCCGGCATGTCGCCGGTGACGGGCGTGCCGCAGACCGGCGGGGCCGGGTCGACGGGCACCTCGATCGGCGGCGGCAGCTTCCCGCAGGCGAGCGGTCTCTCGACGGCGAATTCGTTCACCTACGCGACGCGATTCGCGCCCACGGGTCAGGTCTCGACCATGAACCTGGGCACGGTGGCGGGGGTCGGCAAGCTGTTCAGCAGCGGCGGGCAGATCCTGATGGGGTTTGCCAGCGAGCTGGTGTTCAACTTCGCCGGCAAGAATCCCCGGCAGCCGACCGTGCTGTCGTCGTTGCCTTTCAGCTTTGTGCAGCCGCTGCTCCGCGGCGGCGGCCGGGCGGTGATCCTCGAGCCGCTGACGAACGAGGAGCGGTCCCTGCTCTACCAGGTCCGCGCGTTCGCCCAGTTCCGCCAGCAGTATTTCGTCGTGAGCCTGACGGGCGGACAGGTGCAGAACTTCGGCAGTACGTTCAACCTCGCCGGCTTTACCTCGGGCGGCAACGTCGACCCGACGGTGGGCTTCATCCCGGCAGCCTTCAACGTCGTCCAGGTTGAGATCGATCGAAGGAATGTGGAGTTCTACGCGAATCTGGTTAGACTATATACGGAGTTGATCCAGGGCGAGGCGTCGGGGCTCTCGCAGCTCCAGGTGGACCAGGTGCAGTCGCAGTTGATCACCGCCCGGCTGCGGCTCTTCAACGACAAGGTGACCTATCGGAACTTCCTGGACCAGTTCAAGATGCAGCTCGGGATTCCGCCCGACACCACGATCGTGCTCGACCAGAAGTTCCTGGGTCAACCGTTTTACGACGTCTTCAACAATGTGGACAGGTGGCAGCTCAATCCCAACCGGCAGCTCACCGAGCTGCCCGGTATCATCGGCAAGATCCCGCAGCTCCAGGACATCGACATCGACGGCCGCTCCGTCCTGGGGATCTACCGCAACTACCGGGCCTCGCGGGGAGGGCAGGGCTTCATACCCGAGGACGAGGATGGGCTGGAGGACCTGCTCCAGGCAGCCGTGAGGGTCGGCCTGGAATACCGGCTGGACCTGATGAACTACCGGGCCGAGCTCTACGACTCCTGGCGTCAGATCCGCGTGACGGCCAATGCCCTGAAAGGCGTCCTGAACGTCGCCCTCACCAACAACATCTATACCGGACCGTATACCACCAACCCGTTTGCCTTCCTCAGCCAGGCCAAGAACTTCAGCCTCACCCTCCAGGCCGAGCTCCCGCTCGTACGGATGTCCGAGCGAAATAACTTCAGGCAGGCCCTCATCAACTACCAGCGGCAGCGCCGCAGCCTGATGGTGGCGGAGGACAACCTCAAGGTCCAGCTCCGGAGCGACCTGCGTAACGTGCACCTGGCCTACATCACTTATGAGATCAACAAGAGGAACTACGAGCTGAACGTGCGGCTGAAGGACCAGGCGTTCGAGCAGATCGTGGCCCCGCCGGCCGGGGGGACGCAATCGACGGCCCAGTCGGCCAACGCCGCTACCCAGACCATCAACCTGCTGAGCTTCCAGAACCAGGCTTATAACTCGCAGCTCGCCCTGATTACGGGCTTCGAGAACTACCAGACCCAGCGGCTGATCTTCTATCGCGACATCGGGACATTGCCTTACGACGAATGGGAGGCCTTCAGTGAACTTTTCCCTACAGAGTACCACGGGCCAATCATCGGGCACGAATCCGGCCGCCCGGGACCTGCCGACTCTGCAGAAGCCCCGCCGCCGCCGGGTGTCCCCCGCTAAGATCTTCGGGGCCCTGCTGGTCGTCGCGCTGGTGGTCGGCGGCGTGACGATCTACATGGTCCCCGGCGCGAGCAAGCCGTTCCGAAGCCTGATCGCGGGCGAGACGGCCCGCGTCCTGACCTACGAGGTCCGCCCCGCCAGCCTCGAGATCGCCGTCGAGGAGCGGGGCAGCCTCGAGAGCTCGAGCAACTCCGACGTCTACAACCAGGTCGAGGGCGCGACCACGATCATCCGCATCATCCCCGAGGGGACCCGGGTCAAGAAGGGGCAGGTCATCTGCGAGCTGGACTCGGCGTCCCTTCGTGACCAGCTCGTCAACCAGAAGATCACGACCAAGAGCGCCGAGGCCAACTTCCTGAACGCCAAGCTGACCCGCGAGGTCGCCGAGATCGCGGTCAAGGAGTACAAGGAGGGCGTCTACGTCCAGGAGCTCAACTCGTACGAGAGCGACATCAAGCTGGCCGAGAGCGAGCTGTTGCGCTCCAGCGACCGGCTCGACTGGGCCCGCCGGATGTTCGACAAGGGCTACGTCTCGATGGCCACCAAGACCTCCGAGGAGCTCAACTACAAGAAGGCCCAGCTCACCCTCGAGCAGGCCCAGCAGAAGAAGTCGGTGCTGGTGAACTACACCCGCGAGAAGACCATCAAGGAGCTCGAGAGCGACGTCAAGAAGGCCAGCTCCGACGAGCTGGCCAAGCAGGCCACCTGGGAGCTCGAGAAGGGCAAGGAAAACAAGCTCGAGAAGCAGATCGGCTACTGCACCATGACCGCGCCGATCGACGGACTGATCGTCTACGCCAACGACCCCTCGCGCATGTTCGGCAGCAATCAGTCGCAGATCGAGGAAGGTGCCACCGTCCGCGAGCGGCAGAAGATCATCAGCATTCCCGACATCAGCAAGATGCAGGTCAACGCCAAGGTGCACGAGTCGCAGATCCACCAGATTCACCCGCAGCTCAAGGCGCAGATCCGCATCGACGCCTTCGCCGACAGGCAGCTCTCGGGGACCGTCACCGACGTCGCCCCCCTGCCCGACGCCGGCAACATCTTCAGCTCGGACATCAAGGTCTACACGACCCGCATCCAGATCGACGACCCGCTCGAGAGCCTCAAGCCCGGAATGACCGCGCAGGTCAAGATCCTGGTCGACCGACTGGACAACGTCCTGAGCGTTCCCGTCCAGGCCGTCCTCCAGTATAAAGGTAAGGAACACGTGACGAAGAAGGTCGGCGATCGGTTCGAACGAGTCGAGGTCACCCTGGGGGCGTCCAACGACCGGCACGTGCAGATCCTCAAGGGCCTCTCCGCCGGCGACGTGGTGGTGCTGAACCCGACCTCGCTGATGTCCGACCAGGAGAAGGACGAGGCGTTCCGCAACGCCAAGGCCTCCCAGAAGGACTGGGGCGGAGGCGCGGCGGCCAAGGGAGGACCTCCCGCGAAGGGCGCAATCCCCGGCAAGGGCGGGCCCCAGGGCAAGGGCGGGGCGCAGGGCAAAGGCGCTCGCCGCGGCCCGGCCTGGATGCAGAAGGTCCCCCAGGCCGAGCGGCGCAAGCTGTTTACCGGTACCGATGACGAGAAGCGTGAGATCCTCAAGAAGGCCGGCCTCTCCGATGCCGAGATCAACCAGGCAATTGAGGGGATGAAGAACTTCGGCGGCGGAGGCGGCGGCTTCGGGGGTGGGGGCGGCGGCCGTCGCGGTGGCGGCGGCCCTCCGGGAGGCGGAGACCAGTGAGCGAACAACTGAACGGGGCCGCGTCGGGCAGCAAGCCAATCGTGAAGCTGGTCGACGTGGTCAAGACGTACGTGATGGGCCATAACACGGGCGGCGGCGGGTTGCTCCGCCGCCGGTCCCAGGCCGCCACCACCGTGACGGTCCATGCGCTCCGAGGGGTCTCGGTCGACTTCTACCCGGGCGAGTACATCGCCATCATGGGAGCGTCGGGCTCGGGCAAGAGCACGATGCTCAACCTGCTCGGATGCCTCGACCGCCCGACCAGCGGCGAATACTTCCTGGGCGGACGCGACATCGCGCAGCTTGACGACGACGAGCTTTCCGAGATCCGCAGCCGCTACCTGGGCTTCATCTTCCAGTCGTACAACCTGATCCAGCAGTACACGGTGCTGGAGAACATCCAGCTCCCGCTAACCTACCAGGGTAATGGCGAGATCACCCCGGAGGCCGAGCAACGCGCGGTCGAGGTGGCCTCGCTCGTCGGCCTAGGCGATAGGCTCGACCACCGGCCGTCGCAGCTCTCGGGCGGCCAGCAGCAGCGCGTCGCCATCGCCCGGTCGCTGATCAACGACCCGTACGTGATCCTGGCCGACGAGGCCACCGGCAACCTCGACACCAAGACCAGCCACGAGATCATGGAAATGCTCGGCAATCTCAACGACTCGGGCAAGACCATCATCATGGTCACGCACGAGGACGACATCGCCGAGCATGCCAAGCGGATCATCCGGATGCGGGACGGTCGGATCATCGACGACGGGCCGAGCGCCCGGATGAAGGCCGCCCAGACGGCGCTGATCGGCACCGCCCATCTCGGCTCCGAGCCCGTCTGGGAGGCCGACGACTCGCTGCCCGACGACGCCGGGGTCGGGCCGCTCAACCAGGAACTGACTCACTGATCGTACATTGACCCATCGAGGCGGGATCTACGGAACGAGGTCGGAAGAGCCATGGGACGCATCTGGCGCGGGCTGAAGCTGGGGATGAAGAGCCTGTTGTTGCACAAGCTCCGGTCGGGGCTGACCGTGCTGGGCATCGTCTTCGGGGTGGCGGCGGTCATCGCGATGCTCGCCATCGCCGAGGGCACGAGCCGCGAAGCCAAGGAGCAGATCCGGGCCCTGGGCGCCACGAATATCATCATCCGGAGCGTGAAGCCGAGCGACGAGACCCTCGCCTCGAGCTCCGGCCGGCCCACGATGATCCTCAACTACGGGTTGAAGTACTCCGACTACGACCGCATGGTCGCGACCATTCCGACCATCAGCAAGATCCTGCCGATTCGAGAGATCCGCAAGCAGATCCGCCACGCCCAGTATGCGATGGAGGGCCTGGTGGTGGGGACGACCCACGAGTTCGCCGACTTCAACCTCCTCAGGCTGGAGAAGGGCCGGTTCCTCACGGCGTCGGACAACGACACGTATCAGAACTACGTCGTGCTCGGTGCCGAGGCCGCCGCGACCCTGTTCCCCTACGAGGACCCGCTCAACCAGACGGTGCGGCTCGGCTCCGACTATTACACGGTCATCGGCGTGACCGCCCGCCGCGCCAGCTCGACGGGCACCGTCAATAACCCGCTCTCCGCCAAGGACTTCAACAAGGACGTCTACATCCCGCTCAACACGTGCAAGATCCGCTTCGGCGAGCGGATCATGGACAACCGCTCGGGATCGCGACAGGCCGAGGAGACCCAGCTCACCCAGATCACCCTCCAGGTCAAGACGATGGAGGATGTGCTCCCCACCGTCCCGCTCGTCCAGGCGTCCTACGAGAAGTATCACTACAAGAAGGACGTCGAGATGATCGTCCCCTACGACCTGCTCCTCTCGGCCGAGCGGCAGGCCCGTCAGTTTGCGATCATCCTGGGGACCATCGCCGCCATCTCGCTCCTGGTCGGCGGCATCGGCATCATGAACATCATGCTGGCCACGGTCACCGAGCGCACCCGCGAGATCGGCATCCGCCGCGCCCTGGGCGCCAAGCAGCGCGACATCACCCAGCAGTTCCTGATCGAGACCATCGTCCTCTCGGGCGTCGGCGGGCTGCTCGGCGTCGCCGTCGGCTTCATCATCCCCCTGCTGATCGTCTTCTTCGTCCAGGGGCAGAAGGCCATCGTGACCGGCTACTCGGTCATGCTCTCGTTCGGCATCTCGGTCGCCGTCGGCATCCTCTTCGGGATTTATCCCGCGCGGCGGGCCGCCATGATGGACCCGATCGAGGCCCTCCGGCACGAGTGATC
>DAIDHB010000156.1 GCA_027452145.1 Planctomycetales bacterium | reverse complement strand
CGGCTGTCGGACCTGCCCTTTCGATCGCCGGCCCGATCGATCCGATCCGGTGAGTCCCGACGGCGGCGGGACGGTGCCCGGCGTCGGTTCCGGCCCGCCGGTCCGGGCCGGTCCGCCACCGCCCGCCAGGCCGGTCTTACCCTGGTCCACACCGCCGCCGGCCGATGTTCTTCCGACGGCGATCGACCGACCCGGCCAGGGGAGCAACACCGGGGTCGTGCCGGGCGTGGATGCTCCTGGAGCGGGTCGATCCCTGCGACGGTGGCGCCGCACCACTTGCCCGCCGCCGCATGGGCCAGGCTTCAGCGTCGGAGCCTCGTCGGGCGAACAGGCGACGTGAGCCGCCGGGTGGACTCGCGAGACTGGGCAACGCCGCTCGCCATCTCCGGGCGATCGGGGAGTCGCCGGGTCATCAGTCTGAGAGTCAAAACCCGGCGACTCACGTCGCCGTTTCGCCCAGCCCGAGTGATCCGCCCATGCCGGGCTCGAACCGGTTGGTCTTCGGCGCGGAGTATCGATCTTCCTCGTGGGGTTTCCCGATGAGGAGAATGTCGCGACCGCGTGGCGACAACCGGTGACGCGCCGGCTCCATCGGCGGTCGCCGCTCGAGCACCGGCCCGTGCGCAGGCCCGGTGCCCGGATGGCCCAGATTCCCTGAGATCGTATCCTGCCGAGGAACGACGCCATGTCATCGCCCTTACTCCCGCCTGGCGGGGAAATCGTCCTCTACCAGACCGACGACGGCCGGACGCGGGTCGAATGCCGCTTCCACGACGAAACCATCTGGCTGACGCAATCCCTGATCGCTGAGCTGTTTACGGTCACAGTTCCGACCGTCAACGAGCATTTGAGGAACATTTTTGACGAGAAGGAGCTCGACCCCGGGGCAACTATTCGGAAATTCCGAATAGTTCGCCGCGAAGGCAAACGCGAAGTGACCCGCGAGATCGAGCATTACAGCCTGGATGCGATCCTGGCCATCGGCTATCGCGTGCGATCTCCGCGGGGCACCGAGTTCCGCCGCTGGGCTACGGAGCGGCTGCGGGAGTATCTGGTCAAGGGGTTCGTGCTGGACGACCAGCGGCTGAAGAATCCACCCGTCGAGGGGTCGGGCATTCCCGACTACTTCGACGAGCTGGTGGAGCGGATCCGCGACATCCGCGCCAGCGAGCGGCGGATGTACCTGCGGGTCAAGGAGATCTTCGCCCTGGCGGGCGATTATGACCCCACGCAGAAGGCGACTGTCGAGTTCTTCAAGATCATCCAGAACAAGCTCCACTACGCCGCGACCGGCCAGACCGCCGCCGAGCTGATCGCCCGCCGGGCCAACCACGCCCTGCCGAACATGGGTCTGAGCACCTGGAGCCGCGATGTGGTTCGCAAGCACGACGTGACGGTGGCCAAGAACTACCTGAAGGAAGACGAGATCACCGAGCTCAACCGCATCGTGACGATGTGGCTGGACTTCGCCGATGACCAGGCTCGCCGCCGCAAGCAGGTCTTCCTCAAGGACTGGGAGATCAAGCTCGACGAATTCCTCCGCTTCAACGAGCGGAACGTACTGGCCAGCGCCGGATCGATCAGCAAGGCCGAGGCCGACGCGCGGGCCGAGGCCGAATACGACCAGTTCGCCGTGCGTCGCCGCGAGCTTCGCGAGGCCGAGGGCGAGCAGGAGACCTTCAAACTGCTGGAAGACGCCGCGCAAGCGAGACCGTCGAAGAAGAAGCGCCCGCCCAGAAAGGCGGACCCGTCGGAGTAAAGCGCTACGAGCGGGTCGAGTATAGGAACGAAAACCGGAATTCTACCCGCTGCTCCCGGCCTTCGATCCCGATCGATCGGTCCCCAGCTCGCCGCCCGCCGCCCGGACTATCCTGGCGGCGTCGGGCTGCGGGGCCCAGCGTCGGTTCCTGCCGGCCGGTCCGACTCGCCGCCGCCCGCCAGGCCGGTCTTACCCTGGTCCACACCGCCGCCGGCCGATGTTCCTCCGACGGCGATCGACCGACCGACCCGGCGGGGAGCGCAGCGCCGGGGTCGTCTCGGGCGCGAATGCTCCTGGAGCGGGGTCGATCCCTGCGACGGTCTTCCAGCACTTGCCCGCCGCCGCGTGTGGGCGAGGTCTCAGGGGAAATCCGAAGGCATCCAGCACACGGAGATGACGGGCCCTTCGATGGGCTCCTGGACTCGGCCCCTGGGCCTCCAGAACTAGTCTTTCTGCGCCTTCACGTCCAGCATGGCCGCGGCTTCGGCGCGGAACGGGACAAGCTCCTCATCCGCCGACCGGTCCTTGTCCATCCACTCGACCGCCCGATTGAAGCAGGTGAGCGCCCGCGGCCTGTCGCCGAGCTGCCAGTGGGCCATGGCCAGGAAGAAGAGGTCGTAGCCGGCGTCCGCGCCGTGGCCGGCGGCGAGGCTCCGGTCCAGGGTCGCAACGGCCTCGGCATGTCGGCCCGCGCGATACTGGGCGACGCCCAGCGTGTTGAGGTAGCTGGAGTTGTTCGGTATCAACTCGACGGCCCGGCGGGCCAGGGTCAGCGCGCGCTCCGGGTTGCGACTCGATCCGGTCGCGTTGGCCAGGACCCATGCGTAGTTGTTGCAGCGTCGGGCCAGGCTTCCACGGACGCTCGGCTGGCCCGATTCGCGCGCCAGGGCGGCTTCCATCTCGCCGATCACCGGCTCGTAGAGTCCGGGATCGATGCCGTCGGTCAACGGTAGCGGCCCGAGGTCGACTTGCAGCGTGGGTAGGGGTCGTGCCAACGGGTCGGCCGGGTCGTCGTCGGAATAGGCCGGCGCGTCCCAGTCGAGGCCCGTCCTGGCCAGGTGCCGGCGGATGGCTCGCAGGTCCCAGACATGCACGGCGGGGCGATCATTGGTGGTCACGACCAGGCGCGACCCGTCGGGACTGAAGTGGGCTGCATGGGCGTCGCACAGGTCGGGGCATTCGAGCCGAGCCAGGGTGCGGCCGGTCTCGGCCTCGACCAGGCGGAGCGCCCTGGTCGCGTCCGTGACCGCAACCAGCCGGCCGTCGGGTGAGAAGCAGAGACCTCGGCCGCCGATCTGCCGCGCCTCGTTCCAGGTGCCGGCCGTCCAGAGCCGGCACGGTGTCGTCGTCGTCATCAGCCATCTGCCATCGGGGCTGAAGATGACCCCCGTGCCGGGTTCGACGGGCAGCACGGCGACCTTGACGGCATCGCGGAGGCGCCAGACCTGCGCCCCGTTTGTCGCGAAGTGGCTGCCGGTCGCCAGCCATTCTCCGTCCGGACTCACCGCGACGTAGCGGCAGTCGTCGAGCGGCCCCAGATGGATCGTCCGCCCCGCGGCCGCGACGAAGGCAAGGTCGTGGTCGGCCAGGGCCACGACCCGGCCCAGCCGGTCCTCGGCAATCCGGCAGTCTCCGTCCGGAAGTGCGAGCCGGCGCGGCGGGCCGATGCGGAATTCACCTCGCTTCTGGTCGAGCTGGATGGGCCACCGCCGCACACCGATCGACCCGCTGGTCAGCAGGTCGCCGGACGCTTCGAAGATGACCTGCGTGCAGTTGCCGATCGGCAGGAAGGCAAGCTCCTCGCCGTTTGCCAGGTCCCAGAGCGCCACCCCCCGGTTCGTGCCCGCGGCCACCACCCGACCGTCGCGGCGGATTGCAGCGAGTGTATACCCGATCGTTCGATCGCAAGCATGAGCAAACGAGCGGTATTCGAGGGCAGGATCCACGCGGTACGGGGCCAGGTCGTCCACGAGCCCGAGGACGATCCGTCCGTCGGGGCTGAACTCGAGCAGGGAGCTGCCGGTGAGGCTCAGAACGGGCCGGCCGAGGATCGGGTCCCAGAGCCGGAGCCGTGCCTCGTAGCCGTCGCTGGCCAGTAACGTCCCGGCGGGGTGGAAGGCCGAAAGCACGCCGAGGTTGGTCGAGCCCTCAAGAGTCGCTCTCCTGATGCCGGTGGCGGCGGCCCAGAGGTAGATCCTGCGATCGTCGCACGGTGTCGCCAGGGTGGTGCCGTCGGCGCTCCAGGCGACACTCTCGGACTTCGCGGGTAGCGGGATCGACCGGACGAGTTCCCCGGACCCCGCTTGCAGGATCCGGCAGGATGGCTGCTGCTCGTTGCAAAGGATCGCGATCCGGTCTCCGTCCGGCCGGAAGGCCAGGTCCTGCGCCGGGACCGTCCCGCGGCAGAGCCCGCGGGAACGGCGTGTCGCCAGGTCGTAGACGAGGACCTCGCCATCGGCGTGGCCCACGGCGATCCGCCGGCTGTCCGGGCTGAACCTGGCCGAGTAGCCCGTTACGGGACCGGGGTCGCTCAGGCAGACGATTCCCTTCTCGATGTCCCAGACCGTCAGGGCATAGCCCGGCGGATCCGTGGTCGCCAGGTAGCGGCCGTCAGGGCTGAGGCGAAAGACGAAGATATCTCGGCCGGCTCGCGCCCGGAATCGTGCGACTTCCTCGTCGTCCGCGACGCGCCGGACCTGAACGGTCCCGTCCTCGAACCGAAGCGCATAGCGAGTCTTGGTGGAGTCGAAGGCATGCCAGAAAGCTCCCGGGGGCCGGTGAATGACCCGGCCGGTCGGTTTCAGGTCGGGCAGGGCCAGGCAGGCGATCGCCTCGTCGCGGAGCGGATCGAGCCGTCCGGCGGGCAGCTTCAGTTCCCTGGCGATGGTGACCGCCTGGGCCAGCGCATCCAGGCTGCCAAACCGCTGGCCCATCTGGCGGCTGTGCCGCGTGGCGCGGGCCTGGGCCGTGAGCGACTCGAGCAGTCTCACCCGGCCCGATGTCTCGGCCAGCTTGATGCGCTCAAGGTTTCGGCCGATCTGGTCGCGCTGATCGTGATAGGTCCACGCCGCCACGGTCGAGACGATGGCGAGGATCGTCGTCAGGAGCGCCGCGGCGATGTTGGCACCGGCCAGCCAGGGGTTGCGGCGGCACCACCGTCCGAACTGCTCCGCCGAAGTGCTCCGCCGCGCCCGGATCGGCCGGTCGGCCAGGAAGCGCTCCAGGTCCGCGGCCAGCTCGCCGGCCGTCTGGTAGCGCCGACCCGGCTCCTTGGCGATCGCCTTGAGGATGATCGTCTCCAGGTCCCGCGGGATCCCGCCGTCGAGCTGGCGCGGCCGGGGCGGCTCGGCATGGAGCATCCGCTCAATCAACTGGGCCCGCCCGCCGGCCGAGAAGGCTGGCCGGAGGGTGACCATCTCGTAGAGGGTCAAGCCCAGGCTGAAGACGTCGCTGCGCGGGTCGGCCCGGCCCTGGAACCGCTCCGGGGCCATGTATCGCAGCGTCCCCAGGAGGTCGCCCGGGCCGGTCAGCTCGTCGGTCCCGTCCGCCTTGGCCAGGCCGAAGTCGGTGATCCAGACGATGCCCTGGGTATCGAGCAGGAGGTTCGACGGCTTGATGTCCCGGTGCACGATGCCCTGCTGATGGGCATGCTCCAGGCCCTCGGCGACCTGCACGCCCACCCGCGCCGCGCTGCGGAAATAGTTCGATTCGGATTGCTCGCCCAGCTCCGACAGGTCGCCCGTGACGACCGCGTGGGATGGGCTCTGGCCGCCGGGCGTCGGGCCGGCTGGGTCGCTACGAGGAGGCGGGCGGCCATCGGGGCAGTTGCCGTCCAGCTCGTCCCTGGCCCGGAACTGGCCGGTCATCATTCCTTCGGCCAGCGTGACGGTCAACTCCAGGGCGCGCCGGTCCGCGGGGGCCGAGAACGGGGCCTCCGCCGGCTCGCGGGCCTGAGGTGAATGGCGACGGCGACGGCATCTCAGCTCGTTCAGCACGCTGCTCAACGCCTGGCCCTGGATGAACTGCATCGCGAAGTAGTGGACGCCCTCGTGCTCGCCGACCCCGAAGACCGGCACGATGTTGGTGTGGTGCAGCCGGGCCGCCGCCTGGGCCTCGCGGCGGAACCGCTCCAGGTGACTGGCATCGGCCAGGCTCTGGAACGGCAGCACCTTGAGCGCCACGTGCCGGCCGAGCCACTCCTGGACGGCCTCGTACACGATCCCCATCCCGCCGCGGGCCACCTCGCGGAGGATCCGGTATTCCCCGAGATGTCGCGGCGTCGCGCCGTCGGCGGTCGCGGTCCGGCCTGGCGGTCCGGTCGGCGGCCCGGCTACCGAGCCGAACTGCTCGATCACCTCCAGCGCGGGGAACAGGTCGCGGATCTCGGCCTCGAGTCCCGGGTATCGGGCGGTGTACTCGGTCAGGCTGGGGCGCTCGCCGCGGCGGAACCGCTCGGCGAATTCGAAGGCCAACTCGTTCAACAGGTCGGGTCCGGAGCCGGATTCGCTCGTCATCGAAGCTCCTTCAGCCCCCCCGGCAGGCCGGTCAGGATGTCCTTGAGCCGCTTCAGTGCCCGGAGATAACGCATCCCGGCGGTCTTTTTCTTGATGCCCAGGACCAGGGCTGTCTCGGCCGGGGTGAGTTGCTCGAAGTGCCGCAGGGCCAGCACCTCCCGGTCGAGCTGGTCCAGGGTGTTGAGGGCCTCCTGAAGGCGGACCTTCACCTCGGCCCGGATCGCCGCTTCGCTGGGCCGGGTCGCGTGCCCCAGGAGCTGGGCGGCCAGCGCGGCGGAGCTCGCGTCCGGCATGTGGCCGCGATAGAGCGAGACCTCCCGGCCGGCGTCGCGCATCTGCGTGGCGAGATGATGGCGGTGCAGCTCGCGCAACTTGTTCCCGACGATGCCGCGCAGCCACAGGAAGAACGGCAACACCGGCTGCCGCAGGTACTCCGCACGGTGTTCGGCGGCTTCCAGGTAGGCCTCCTGGATGACGTCCCGGGGATCGATTCGCCCCTGCAACCGCTGATCCAGCCGGAAGGCGACCATGCGTTGCAGCTTCGCCTCGTGCCGGGTGAGCAGGGCACCCCAGCTCTCGCGATTCCCATCCGCCGCGCATTGGAGCAGGCGGTTCGTCTCGCAGGAGTTCTCGTCCATCGTGATCCCCATGATAACCTAATTGCGTCCGAAGCCGGGCCGGCCACCGGGGAGATGGGGGATTCTGTGCACGGTGCGCCCGGAAGCGGAAACGGGATCAGGACGCGGGAAGGGCTCAGGAGCCGCATTGACGGTTGTCAGGCCGCCTCGATTGATGACCGGCTCGCTCCGTCCGGTCCGATCCGATCCGATCCGATCCGGTGAGCCCCGTCGGCAGCGAGCGGGCCCGGCGGACGCACCTGCCCGCCGGTCCGACCCGGTCCTGCCCGGCCCGGCCCGCACCGCATCGGCCGGCGTGGGCTCGGGCGGGCGGCGGCAGCCCTGGCCGGGCGGGTCTCAGATTCTCGGTGAGAAGCGTTCGTCGAGCGAAACGAGGGCGACGCCGCTCGGCCGGCCCCTCATCCGCCCTTCGGGCACCTTCTCGTCGCCGCGCGGGCAGAAGGGGACGGCTGGCCGACACTCCTCGCGTCATCCGCCCGGCGGCGTTCGACCCACATCAGGGGCATCTCACACACCCTCTGGCCTCGCCCGGACGGCCCAATCGATCCACGGCAAGGATCGGAACGGCCCGGGGGGCCGGCAAGGGTCGCGTCCAAGACCGGCAGGACGACCGCGATTCCAGGCTTGGTCCGCCTCAGTCAATTCAGGATGTCTTCCGAATTTGACTACGCCACTTTGTCCTATCGTCACGAGTGTCCATTTTGCCATAAATCAGATCAGGGGGCTGCTTTAGACAAAGCATATTGACGGGGTGACAATATAATTAGCAAATAGCGTAATGCCTCTCCGGGACCAGCGGGCCGCCTTCTGCACCGGGTCGAGGACCGCGAATGGTGCGACGAACGCACCTCAGAGATTTTCTGGCTCGACAGCGAATTTTGCCAGGCCAGTCGCGCTCTGGCGATGGCCTGGACGATCAGTGTCATCAAATGGACTGGAACCGACGAGGTTGTCGGGTGCAGTGTGTCGCCCTTGTCGCGCTCGACCGAGGTTTTTAGCAGGGTCGAGGCCGTCGGCCGAGAATCCTGGATCAGGCAGAGTGTTCAATCGTCAGATCCCCTGCAACCCGACGCTCGCGACGTCGAAACCCTGCATCCGGGCCCTGGCAGGACCCCAAAACCTGCCACCGACTGCCACAAGGTGCAAAAAGGCCCTAAAAACCGGCCTTTTGACACCCGAAAGACTGCCACTCGGACCCGAAAGACTGCCATTCGGACCCGAAAGACTGCCACTCGGACCCGAAAGACTGCCACTCGGACTCGAAAGACTGCCACTCGGATTCGATTCCGTGGCCCGACGCGGAGTTGGATTCCGCCCCCTCCGAGGGGCGTGACGGCGTCCGTGCAATCGTCACAGTCCATGTCATTCGACGCCAGAGGAAATGCCGGGCGAGCTGGGGCGCGAGCCGGTGGTCCGGAGAGCCCCAGCCTCACGGACAGGCGGCTCACGCCCTTCGCTCGCCTTCCGGAGTTCGAGGAGAACGCGACGGCCGTTGCTGACTGCCGATCGACGACGGAACCGGATCGTGCCCGCCGGCGATGGTCTCGACCGGTGGGGAATGCCCACCCGCCTTTCCTCGTGGCGAGGACCTTCAGTCGATCAGCTCGCGAGGCGGATTGGCGGTGTCGACCAGGCGGATCGGCCGGCCGTCGGGCGACTCGAACCGGGTGGTGTCGGGGTTGACGCCGAGCTTGTGGTACAGGACCCAGGCCAGGTCGGCGGGCGTGACCGGGCGCTCGGTGGGCGAGTCGCCGGTGGCGTCGGTCCGGCCGATGACCAGGCCCTGCGGCGTCCCGGCGCCGAAGACGAGGACGCTGTTGGCGCGGCCGTGATGGTCGCGGCCGGCGTTGCCGTTGATCTTCGGCGTGCGGCCGAACTCGCCCATCATCACGACGAGCGTATCGTCCAGCAGCCCACGCTCGCCCAGGTCCTCCAGGAGCGCCGAGACGCCCCTGTCGATCCCCGGTGCCAGCGTGTTCTTGATCGTGGAGAAGTTCTGGGCGTGGGTGTCCCAGCCGAGCGGGCCCATGCCGCGGTCGTTGATCGTCACGAACGACACCCCGGCCTCGACCAGCCGGCGGGCCAGCAGGCACGACTGGCCGATCGTGGTCCGCCCGTATCGGTCGCGGATCGCGTCCTTCTCGTCATCCATGCGGAAGGCGCCCTGGGCGGCGCTCGAGGTCAATAGCGAGTACGCCTGCTGGGCGAACTGGTCGCGGCTGGCCGTCAAGGCCGTGGGCGGGACGTCCGGCGCGAAGTCGTCGAGCGCCTTGACCATGTCGCGTCGGCGGAGGAGTCGGGCCAGCGTGACGCGGTCGGGGGGCGTCAGGTTCTTCACCCGGAAGCCCGGCGTGTTCGGGTCGCCCGAGGCCTCGAACGGGTCATATGCCGGGCTGAGGTAGCCGCTGCGACCCGACATCGGTGCATCGGGTACCGCGACATACGGCGGCAGCATCCCCCGCCGTGCCTCGCGAGCCTTCGCCACCACGCTGCCGTACCCCGGGTAATCGATGGCCGGCGACGGGCGGTAGCCCGACAGCAGGTGCTGCGAGGCGCGGCCGTGATCCGACTCGGGCGAGGTCATGCTGCGGATCAGCGTCGCGCGGTTCATCACCTTCGCCAGGCCCGGCAGGACCTCGCTGATCTCCAGGCCCGGGACCGACGTGGCGATCGGCTTGAACTCGCCGCGGACGTCCGCCGGCGCCTTCGGCTTGGGGTCGAACGTATCGATGTGCGACGGCCCGCCCGCCAGCCAGATCAAGATGCAGTTCTTCGCCTTCACCTCGGGCCGGGCGTTCGACCGCGAGGCGGTCCGCCCGCCCGAGCCGTCCCCCGCCTGCGCGCGGAGCCGGAACAGCTCGTCCAGCCCCAGACCGAGGAACCCCAGCGAGCCCACCCGAAGCACCTCGCGGCGGCTCGGGCCGCCGCACCGACGCGGCTGATCGTTCTCGTGCCCTGTTCGGGACATCGTCTGGCCTCCTGAATAGGGGCTAGAGGCTAGGGCTAGGGATAGGAGCCGAGGTTTGCCGGGAGCCAGACGCGAGCCCGTCCTCCTCGCCCCTAACCCCTATCCCCTAACCCCTTTTCTCAGTGGTTGAACGCGAACTCTCGGGAGTTGAGCAGGGCCCAGAACAGGTCCTCGGCCACCTCGGGACGAGAGGATGCCTGTTTCAGCTCGGCCGACCAGCGCGAGACCTCCTCGGGCGTGGGTGGCCGGCAGATCGTCCGGAGATACAGGTTCTCAACCAGCTCCTCGGGCTCGAGCTCGAGCTTGCGGGCGCTGGCCAGGTAGCCGTTGAGGTTCTCGACCTTGTTCTCGATGACGTCGCCGCCGATGAGCATGAGGGCCTGGCCGAGGCTCAGGGTTGGCGGCGGCGCTGCGGCGCAGGCGCTGGTGCGCGGGCACCGGCCGAAGGCGTCGAGGATCTGGTTGGTGCTTGACGGGTCGGTGACGTCGATCGCGCGGCGTTCCGACCCTCGGCCGCGGCGGATGTCGTTGGAGAAGACGTTCGGGACGTCGGTGGCCTGCGCCAGCGCGTCGGCCATCTGGTGGGCCGTCAGCGGGCGCGGGATGTGGTGCGAGAACAGCCGGGCGTCCTTCTCGTTCCCCTTCACCGGGGCCGACGACAGGCCGTAAGTCTCAGAGATCATCACGGTGCGGATCAGGTCGCGGAGGTCGTACTTGTGCTCGACGAAGTGCTTCGCCAGGGCATCCAGGAGCGCGGGGTGCACCGGGGGGTTCGACCGGCTCATATCGTCGGGCGGGTCGACCAGGCCCTTGCCGAAGAGCTGGGCCCAGACCCAGTTGGCCATCGCCCGCGAGAAATACGGGTTGTCGGGGGCCGTCATCCAGGCGGCCAGGGCCTTGCGGGGATCCTCCCTGTCACCGACCTTGACGACCTTGCCGTCGAGCAGGCGGGGCTCGACCGGCTTCTTCGTCCGCAGGTGGACGACCTGTCCCTTCGGGTCGATCGTCACCTTCGCGCGCCCCATCATCATGCCGGGACCGGCGCCGCCCCCGCCGCGCGAGACCCTGGCGAAGAACGCGGCCAGGCCGTAATACGCGTCCTGGGTCCAGACGTCGAACGGATGATCGTGGCACTGGGCGCATCGCATCCGCAGGCCCAGGAATCGCTGGGCGGTCATCTCGGCCTGCTCGGTGGGCACCAGCGTGTCCATCGCGTAGTTGACGGGCCCGCCGTTGTCGAAGTCGAGCGGGTCGCCCACCGCGGTCAACAGGGTGCGGACGACCTCATCCCACGGCCGGTTGTTCGCCAGGCACTGGTCGATCCAGGTCTGATACCGGGGTGCCCCGGTCCCCTGCCGGGCGGTGCTGATCTGGAGCAGATCGCCCAGCTTGATCCGCCAGAACCGGACGAATTCGGGCTTCTTCATCAGGCGGTCGACCAGCTTGATCCGCTTGTCCGGGTCCCTGTCGGCGAGGAACGCGCGGATCTCCTCGGGCAGCGGTTGCTCGCCGGTCAGGTCGAGCGAAGCGCGGCGGAGGAACGCGGCGTCGGTCGCCGGGCCGCTGGGAGGCACGCGGAGTGCCTCGAGCCGCCTGAACAGCTCGTCGTCGATGAAGTTGCGCCGCCGGAGCTTCCCGTAGTCGAACGCCAGCTCGGGGTTGATGACCGTGGAGATCCGGGTGGCCAGGACGTGCGACTCGTACCGGACGATCAGGTCGACCTCGGCGCGGCGATTCAGGGTCACCGAGCCCTGGGGCGTGACCGACGCCGAGACGTCGTCATTCAGCTTGAACGAGGCGAGGCGGGTGACGTCGCGGACGTGGCCGTCGGCGTACCAGGCGAGGACGCGGAGCTGCCGGGTGCCGGGCTCGCCGAGGTGAATCTCGCCGCCCGGCTCGACCCGGACGTGCTGGACGGCGCCGTGGACCTTGCCCCGGTGCTCGGGCGCGCCGTCCTTGACCCATTCCAGCATCGTCTGATACTCGGGCGAGCCGGTCGCCAGCCGCTTGCCGCCGCCGTGCGGGGCGCGGCCGCTGGCCTTGACGAGGAACAGGCTCGTCTCGGGCACCATCCGGGAGATCCGCCGCTGGCCGCCGTCGCGGACGATCGCCTGATAGTCGCCGGCGGGGTCGTAGCCGAAGAGCGACAGATGGAAGCCGTTCTGGCCCTCGAGCCGGCCGTGGCACGAACCGGTGTTGCATCCCATGCGGGTCAGGATCGGTACGATATCCTCGCCGAAGTCCCACGAACGCGAGGTTCTCGGCTCGATGGTCACCCGGGCCTCGGCCGGAGGGGCGTCGCTGGCGCCGGGTGTCGCGGCCTTCACCGTCACCACGCCGCCGGCAGCGGCGGTCGCGCGCAGGTATCCGGTCGGCTCGATCGTCGCGAGGCCGGCCGGCTCGGCCGACCAGGTCACGCGGGCCGTCCGGTCGACGGCCGGATCCGCCGCGTCGGCCGCCTGGAGTTGCAATCCGGCGTCGTCTGCCGTTATGGTGAACGACCCGGGCGAGATCGCCACGGTTGGCCTTGCTGGTAGAATGGGCGCATTGGCCGGATCCCCGCTCGCGGCGGGGTTCGCCGCGGCCGAGCCGCCGTCGCCGGTCGCGGCCGGGGGCGATCCGGGCTCGACCTGGCCCCGACACCCCGCGGCCAGCAGCACGACCGCGGCCAGCGCCGCTCGTTCCAGCACGCGACGACGGGGCATCTTCGGATCTCCTCCCGCCGGGACGATTGGGATGTGCCGCGAAAATGACAAACG
>DAIDHB010000155.1 GCA_027452145.1 Planctomycetales bacterium | reverse complement strand
CACGACTCGGAGTTCGCCCTGTTCGCCGGGGGGACCATGACGCTCCTGCTGATCGGCATGACAATGGGGAGCGGATCGATGGAGCGGAACGAGCCGGCTCGGGGATGCGTGACGAGCGAGGCCGAGCTGGCGGCCTGAGCTTTTTTCTCGGCCGTAACCTGTGAAATCATCGCGAGTTCGTTCCATCGGGGCCCGACGGCCCCGATTTTTTTTTGCGCCGATTTGACCGGCCCGGAATCGTGCGACATAGTTGCGGGACGACCAGGAATCAGCGGGCCGGAGAGCCCTCGTCCGACCACCTCGTTCATCACCTCTTTCGGGCCTGTGCCGGCTGGTTCCTCGTCCCGCTCGGATGCGTGGTCGATCTGCACGGACCCGGTCTCAGCCCGGGCTGGCGGCTGGCCGAACTCGCGCCGCGCGGCTGCTTCCATCACGTAGGACGATTCTCCGACCCGGACGGCGTGTCCCGCTCGCCTCCGGACCTGGGTCGAGTCGGATCCACGCGGGAGAAGGACCAGCCCATGATGTTCGGACTGAAACGGATTTCGACCGCGCTCGGTCTGCTGGCGGTGGTGGCCGCGTCGTCGGCCGCCCAGGAAGTCGCGCCCAGCACCAATCAGATGACCGCCGACGCCGTGGCCGGCTCGCTCCGGTCCAGCCGCAGCCTGGCCGGCCATCGCATCGAGATCGTCGCCCGCGACGGCGTCGTCACGCTGTCCGGGAAGCTGGCGACCCCCGCCCAGAAGTCGGAGGCCCTTGCCCGCGCCCGCCGCGTCGGGGGCGTCTATGGCGTGGTCGACCAGCTCCAGGTCGGCGATCGCTCGGTCCGCGCCGCCCAGTACCAGCCGGAAGTGGCCCTGGGACACCACCACCGCAACTATGACGGCGGCGCCCCGATCTACGACGCCGCCATGAGCGGCCCGGCCGCCAACGCCGCCCCCGCGGCCATGAACAGCGGCCCCATGCCCGAGGGACCCGCCGGCATGACGGGTGCCACCCAGGCCGCGATGCCCGGCTATCCCAACTACGCGTGGCCCAGCTACGCCCCGTATCCCAACTTCTCCGCCGTCGGCTACCCCACGGCTTACCCGTGGCAGGCCTGGCCCAACATCGGCCCCTTCTACCCGTACCCCGAGGTGCCCATGGACTGGCGGGCGGTCACCCTCCGCTGGGATGACGGCATCTGGTGGCTCGACTTCAAGAAGAACTACACCCGGCCGTTCTTCACCCCCTATCCGTTCGGCATCATGGCCTACTGAGCTCATCGAGATGAGCTGAGCCTCGCTGAACCATCCCACTCGGCCGCGGTCGATGATCGCCCGCGGCCCAGCCCGCCGGCCGGGTGCCTCGAGCCCCGGCCGGCGTTTTTCTTTCCCCGCATTCGAGCCCGACAGTCCCATGCACGATCGCACGACAGGGCGAAAGGGGAATGCGGCGCACGCGTCGAAATTGTCAAGGGGACCCGATTTTTCTCACCACCGGCGCCGGATCGTTCGATAACTACACCACATGGACCGGTCGTCAGAGCGTGGCAGGTTGCCGGTGAGATCGGTCGGTCGTACCAATCCAGCAGTTCAGGTAAAGGTCCCGGCGCCCAGAAGCCGGCGGGGCAGGATCGCCTCCCGGCGCGTTCGCGCACGTTCCCAAGGAGGGGAGAAGACCATGTTCCGATCCGCGCGGCACCGGAGCCCGATGATCCCGCGCTGGGTACGCGGCTTGATTGCGGGTGCCACCCTGGCGATCATCGCCACCACCCACGTCGGGTGCGGCATCGACTATGTCTATCGCAACATTTCTCCGCTGCACATCACCGCGTGGGACTTCGCCTTCCCGATCCTGCCCTCGCAGCAACAGCGACTGGAAGAGGACATGATGCGGGAGGAGCGGAATAACAGGGTGCCCATCCTCGACCCGATCCCCAGCGAGTTCGCCCCGGCGGTCTGCCTCGACCCACCCAGCGAGGCCGAAGTCTGGCACAAGGTGCCGAAGTTCAAGAACGGCTGCCCGCCGTTCTACGAGACCCAGCGGAACAACGTCCGCATCCTGATCGAGAAGATCGGCGAGAAGATCGACCCCTGCAAGGTCTATCCGCTGGCCGGCCCCTGCCAGCTCGTCCACTGCCACTACAAGTGCACGGTGTACTACGACGAGCTGTACTGGTCGGACTATCCGATCCCGTTCAACCACGTGGATCACAAGGTCGAGGTCGTCTACATCGACAAGGACCATCTCCGCCGTTGCGGCGGCCCGCCCTCGGTCGATACCCCGCCGCTCTGATCCGGCCCGATCGTCGAGCGACGGCGCTCCACTACGAAGCCGACCCCGGCCGGCCGCATTCGTTGCGGCCGGCCGGTGGCGTTTCCCGGCCCGGCCCTCAGCGGCCGAAGAACGGGAAGATGCGCAGCAGCTCCTCGCGGCCCGGCTGCGTGCCGTACTCGCACACCTCGAACGCCTCGGCGTACTTGACGGCCCGGCCCTTCTCGGGGCCGAGCAGCTCAACCAGCTTGGGGCGGAACCGATCCGCCAGGCCGGCGGCCCGCTTCGCCGTGCGGTTGCGGGTCCACTCCAGCCGCGCCGCCCTGTCCCTGGGCACCTGGTCGAGATAGCCGAACAGCCAGGGGTTCCACTCGTAGAACTGCGACTCGAGAGCGTCCTCGCACGCGACCTTCTGCTCGATGGTCGGGTCGATCGGCACGACGACGTCGGGCTCAAACGGGTTGGGCTTCTTGAAGCCGTCCTCGGTGTAGAGGAACACCGGGTTCTTGCGCAGGGCCGGCACGTCGGGGCAGAAGCCCGGCACGATCACCATGAACGCGGCATCCTGCACGAGGATTCCGGTGTAGCGGTGGTCGGGGTGGTAGTCATTCGGCCGGTGGCTGATGACGACGTCGGCCCGCCATTCGCGGATCTTCCGGGTGATCGTCCGGCGGTTCTCCAGGGTCGGCAGCAGCTCGCCGTCGTGGATGTCGAGGACCTCGCTCTCGATGCCGAGGATCTCGGCGCATCGCTTGACCTCGGCCGTCCGCCGGCGAGCCAGTTGCGCCCCGGCCATCTCGTGGTGGCCGATGTCGCCGTTGGTGACGCTGACGAACTTGACCCTGTAGCCGAGCTTCGCCCACCGCGCGGCAGTGCCACCGGCCTCGAGCTCGCAATCGTCGGGATGGGCGCCGAAGACGATGATCCGCAGGGCGGGTCGGGCGGTCGGATCCTGCCGGGCGTCCTGGGCGCGGGCCGCCGGGCCGATTGGCCCGGCCAGAAAGGACAGGATCGCCAGCGAGGCCAGCCAGGCCGGGCGGGAGAGGCGCGTCATGTCGGTCTCCTCCTGGGCAACTGTTGAGTAGCCGCGATTTCGGGCCGGGCCCCGAGGCGCCGGCCCCGGAAACGCCGAGCCCCGGACGCGGCGAGGGGCCGCTCCGGGGCTGGCGAGTGTAATCGATGGCATGGGACCGGGCGAGGAAGCGGAGGCCGGGCCCGTCCCATTCGTCGCGGCGAGGCTTACCTGGCCGCCGGACGCGCCGGGGCGGCGGCCGGCTGAGCACCTCGGGCCGGGGCAGGCTGTCCGGTCCCCGCGCTTGAGGCCCCGGGCACGCCGATCATCTCGATCGCGTCGAACGGGTCGAGCGTCGGGTCGTTCTCGGCCAGGACGATCAGGTCCTTGAACGGCGTGTTGTCGGGCATCTGTTCGCCGGCCTGCTTCAGCGCCCAGCTATAGCGCTTCACGATCAGCCCGGTCTCCTTCTTGCAGAGATCGTCGTCGCGGTAAGTCGGGTGCTCGTTGAGCGCGACCTTCCACGCCTGGAGGCCCTCCTTGTAGCTGGCGGCCGCGCGCGGGAAGTCGCCCGTCTTGTACGCGATCGTCCCCTCGTAGAACAACCTCCGCGCCCGCACGGCCTCCTCGGTCTGCTCGGTCAGGCACCGCTCCTTCCAGTAGCGGTAATTCATCTGGTCGGCCCAGCGGTTCGTCCAGAAGCGCTGGTTGTCGCTCATCGCCTTGAGCTTCTCCTGTTTCGTCGCGTCGTCGAGCATGACGCGATCGCGGTACTTCTTGCCGTCCTTGCCCTCAATCTCGTTGGGCGAGATGAAGACGTGGCTGCCGAACGTCTCCCACTCCTTCAGCGACAGGCCCCACTCGCTGCGGGCCAGCTCGCCGAAGCGTGCGGGGATGCCGTTCATGCTCATCTTCTCGAGCGACGACGCATACCGGGTCTGGCCGTGCGCCGGCATCGATCGGAACGCGATGTCGTCGGGCCGGCCCTTGCGCTGGGGCGTCGGGTCCACGTACTGGATGTCGGTGGACGTACCGCTCTGGAGGCGATTCTTGCCCGAGTCGACCAGCCGGACGGCCTTGGAGAACCAGCCGTAGCCCAGCTTGAAGTTGTCGTCACCGATCACGTCCGTCTGGCGCTCAGGGTCGTAATACTTCTTGAAGTCGTCGTCCGGGTCGTCGTGGAACAGCCGACGCAGGATGATCGCCTCGTCCGAGAAGCCGAGCTTGTGGTAGTAGTACCACGCCGTGTCCCAGACCAGGTCGGGGGAATGCTCGTTCTTGGCCACCCCCTGCTGGACGAACTTGATCCCCTTCTTGATCCACTCGTACTTGTCCTCGGGCGCGTCCCACTCGACGGCGACGTTGTACGCGAGGTTCCAGCTCTGGTAGGTCCAGATCGCCAGGAAGTGCGGCTGGAGCTTGGTGATCATCTCGACGGTCTGGGCCAGCCGGTCCCAGTCGTGCTCCTTCTTGTAGTCCTCGGCGCGGTTCCACAGGAAGTCGGCGACGATGCCGCGGAACCCGCCCAGGAGGAACAGCTTCATCATGAAACTGCCCGTGTCGATCTGGCCCATCGCCGCCTCGCCGAGGTCGTAACGATCCTTGGCCGGCGTCAGGATAAAGCCGCTGTAGGGATACATCACTCCGAACAGCAGCACGATGACCATCCCGTAGATCAGCTTCTTGCGGAAGCCGGGATGGGAATAGGTCGAGGTCGGGGTGCTCATGCGGCCACCTCACGCTTCTTCAGGATGTAGTAAGCGGCGACGGAGAACGGGATGGCATAGCCCAGGGCCAGGAGGGTGTTGACCCCCAGCAGGCCCCAGCCGACCGCGAAGCCGTCGGCGACCATGTTGGTCACGTCCAGCACGTTGAAGTTGGGGACGATGAAAATAAGCATCGACATCACCGGCATCACCAGCGAGTCGAGCGTCTTGGCCAGGATGACGCCGGCCGTCGGGGCCAGCTCGCTCATCTGGTTGTCGTGCGTCAGCAGGCGGATCAGCGACTCGAACGGCCCGCCGCCCATCACCGCCTGGCGGGTGAAGTCGACGAGGAACCCGAACGCGAGCTGCCCGGCGATGAAGAAGAAGATGGTGGTCAACAGCGCGACCGGCCAGCTCAGGAACGTCCCGGCGAAGACGCCGATGGCCGTCAGCACCATCGCCTGGAGCCAGATGCCGAAGAGCCCCTTCATGTAGTTGATCTCGAACCGGCCCGAACGCGGCAGCAGAAACAGGTCGCTCTCGGCCATGCCGAGATACTGGGTCGGGCTCAGGCAGCGGATCTCGACCCGCAGGGCGCCCCGCGAGCCGGCCAGGATCGAGGCCGGCAGGTAGACATCGTTGGTGTAGTACTCGCGCACCGGGAAGATGTCGCCCTCGATCTGGGCGCGGGTATACGGGTTGGTGGCGCTGATCTCGGCGTACACGGGCTCGCCGATCTTTCCCTTGGTCGTCCGGTAGACGTTGAAGGACATCTCGACCTTGACCGGCGGCGCGTGCAACTTGCCCAGCTCGCCGCGGATCCGCTTGACCTCGTCGGCCTGCCCGGCCGCCTCGGCGGCCTCGAGCTTGTCCTGAAGGTCGTCGGCCTTCTGGCGCTTGGCGTCGTAGTCCGACCGCAGCCGGTCGAGCTCGGACTGGTTCCTCGCGATCGCCTGGTCGAGCTGGTTCGACCGCCAGGCGGTCACGTCCTTCTCCGTCTTCGCCTGCTGCGCCTCGCGGATCTTGCTGTCGAGGGCATAGATCTGGTCGAGGTCCCACTCGATCGTCCCGACCGGCAGGAACTGGTCGACCGGGATGACCCGGTAGAGGGTCTTCGGGCGACGGCCCGGCGGGGTGAACGGATCGGGCACTCTGCCGAAGCTCCAGATCGCCGCCGAGGGCGTGGCGCCCTCGATGTGGCTGCGCGGCTCGCGGGTCGAGACGTCCTGGCCCACGTCGATCCCCATCGCGTGCGGCTGGCCCCGCGCGTCGAGGAACGACAGCGAGCCCTTGATCGGCTCGCGGGCCGTCATCCTCGTGTAGAGCTGCTCGGACTGCTCGAGGAGCTGCTTGGCCTCGGTCAGCCGCCCTTCCTTCAGGGCCTTCTCGTACGCCGCCTTCGTCGCCCTCTGCGTCCCGCCCACCGTGCGCCCCAGGTAGGCCAGGCTGACGCCGCCGAAGACCACCAGGAGCACCGTCACCAGCGCCATGTAGCCGATCATGCGGCCCCAGACCAGCTCGAGCCGCCGCACCGGCTTGGACACCACCGTGTAGATGGTCTGCTGCTGGATGTCCGTCGGCAGCGACAGCGGCGTGAGGATCGTGACCATCGCCGTGAGCAGGAACGAGCAGAGCAAGGTCAGCGCGCCGACATACAGCCGGCCCATCTCGGCGGCCCGCGGCGGCTGGAGGAACCAGTGGGTGAAGGCCAGCACCAGCAGGAAGACGGTGAGCACCACCCAGGGAGCCCACATCCGACGGTTCGCCTCGTAGACGCTCAGGCGGCCGATCGCGAACAGCCGGCGGAAGCGGCCCCGCGCGGCCTCGAGGCCGAACTGGCCGGCGACCCGCAGGAAGACGACGTAGCCCATGAACGTCAGGCCGAGGCGCAGGCCGTAGCTCAGGCCGTCGATCCACGACAGCCGCAGGTTCGCCGGAATGAAGGGATTGTTGTACGCCAGGATGAACAGCAGGAAGCCCTCGTAGAGCATCCAAAGTCCGATCGCCAGGCCGGCCGCCAGCATGAGGTGGCCGATCACCAGCACGGCCATGTCGAATCGGTTGCCCTGCCGGCGGATCGTCCGCCAAAGGGCCTGCTCGATCCAGACGGCGAACAGCAGCACGGAGGCCATCCACAGGACCGTCACCAGCGGCACGCCGCCGATCGAGTGCGCCCCGATCCGCTGCATGCTCTCCATGACCCGGACCAGCACCGTCGTCGGCGTCAGCACCAGCGCGGCGATGCCCAGGTAGTCCACCCATTGGCCCCGCGCGACCACGCGCTCCTTCACGCCGCTGAGCAGCCAGCCGAAGAGCCAGGACGCCAGGCAGATCAGGCTGACAGCCTTGACCCAGGTCAGGGCCCCGCCGACGAGGGTGTCCTGGCTGCCGACCGTCGGGTCGCCCAGGAAGTAGAGCCAGGCCATCGTGTTGAGCACGACCGGGTCGGCCTTCGGCGGCGGCGGGAGCTGCGCCGGCGCCGCGGCCTCGCCCGGCCGGACGATCGGCGGGGGTATGGTGGAAGGATCGACGGCGGGCCCGGCGGCGCGACCGGCCGCCTGCGCAGCCGCCGGCGGCTGCGATGCCGGCGCCGACGCCGGGTTGACCTGCGCAAGGAGCAGGGGCAATGTCAGCAGGATGACGGACATCTTGATAAATCCTCGAGCCGGTGTTCCTTGGGTGTTCTCGATCGTGGTATCCGGATATGTCGGCCCGTCGGGGCGATGGGGACTCGCCCCCGGGACCTCGTCGCGGCGGACCCCGGCGGATCAGCCGGCCCGCCCGACCCTGGCCCGCGACGCCTCGCCGTCGGCGGCGCCGGGGGCCTGCCGTTGTGTCTGGTGTGAGGGCGCCGCACGCCATCCGTCCCTTCCAGGCGCACCGGGCCATCAGTACCGCCGCGGACCGCGAGAATCTGACCCGCGGACGGGGGCTCGCTTCATGCGTCCGACGACGATCTCAGGACTTGGCCTGACCGGCCAGCTCGCCCTGGAAGGGCGCGGCGGGCTTGCCGATGTCCTGTCCCACCTTGCGGCGGCCCGGGTGCAGGTCGCTCTCGTGCACGATCCGCAGGAACAGCTCCTCGAGCGTCGTCGTCGGATGGTCGATCACCAGGTCCTCGCCGTGATGACGCTGGATCACGTCGCGGATCTCCTCCAGCGCGGCCGGCGAAAGGTTGCGCGCCTTGATCTGGGTCACGTCCTGGACGGTCAGCAGGTCCGAGACCCGACCCAGCTCCTTGAGCTCGCCACGGTGGAGGATCGCGATCCGGTCGCAGATGTCCTGCATGTCGGCCAGCAGGTGGCCCGACAGCACGATCGTCTTGCCCTGCTCGCGGAGCTCGCGGATCAGGTTCTTGATCTCGGCCGTCCCGATCGGGTCCAGGCCCGAGGTCGGCTCGTCGAGCAGGATCAGCTCGGGATTGTTGATCAGCGCCTGCGCCAGCCCGATCCGGCGCTGCATGCCCTTGGAATACTCGCGGAGCTGGCGGTTCTTGGCCCCCGTCAGGCCCACCATGTCGATCAGCCGGCCGACCCGCTTGTTCCGCTCGTGGCCGGACATCTTGAACAACCGCCCGTAGAACTGGAGCGTCTCCTCGGCGTTGAGGAACTTGTACAGGTACGACTCCTCGGGCAGGTAGCCGATCCGCTCGTTCTTGGCGACGTTCGTGGTCGGCTCGTTGAAGATCAGGGCCTCGCCCTCGGTCGGGAACAGCAGGCCGAGCAGCAGCTTGATCGAGGTCGTCTTCCCCGACCCGTTCGGCCCGAGCAACCCGAAGATCTCGCCGCGGTGGACCTTCAGGTCCAGCGCCTTGAGCGCCTGGACCTTGGGTCGGCCCCAGAAATCTCGGTAGACCTTCGTCAGGTTCCGGGTCTCGATGATGACTTCATGGCTCATTACGCGGGCGCCTTTTGCTTTGGCTCGGATGATGGACAACAAGGAAACGGAGGCGGTCGCCGGATCGGGGCGGCCGGAGCTCCGGGAGTCGTCCCGGACCGGGTCCCCACTCGCTGCGGAATCATTGGATGATTGGGATCGAACCGAAGAATGATGCGGACAGCCAACAGATGATACACCACATTCCCGGGTCATGACCCGGGTCGGGTCGTTGCGGACTCGGATGGATCGGACGTCTTCGACCGGTCGATCGGAATCCGTTCCTTCGCCGGCCTTCGCCCGGCGGATTCCTGGACTCCGCGCAGGCGCGCCGCCCGACTACCAGCGCTGCTACGATCGGGGACCGCGAAAGGTTCGATCGCTTTTCTCTCGGCGGGTTCCGTCCCGGGAGGGTTTCGGCGTCGCCGCGCCGGGACAGACGAACAAAACCCGCCGCGAGGACCGCGAGATCCATGCTAATGGAACGATCGTCGCTTTGACAAGCAGTCATGACCGGCTGGCCCAGCCCGGTCTCATCACAACCCGTCGCACTCGGTCATTCGGAAGCCAGGCCAGTCGCCTGCGGGTTACAGAATTGACCAGGCCGCTCGATTGAAGGATGCAACCTGTCCCGGCTGCCATAGTGACACGATTGGGTTCGTTCGCTCGATTTCGCCACCTCGCCCAGGAGCCAGTCCCCTTCTTCCTCCCCCGAAGTAGTCAGCCTCTCAGGCTGCCGCGGGCCATCCCGATCTAGCCGTCCGGCCGCCGTCCTGCCGGCAGCACGGCTTTTTCATCCCTCACGAACGCCGCCGGCAGGGAAGTAGGTCGGGCATTCTTGCCCGACGAGGCCGGAGCGTCGGGCAGGAATGCCCGACCTACGTGGAAGGCAATACGCGGAGGGGGAATAGCCGTTGTGCTTTGTGAGTGTTGTGCGACGTCCCAGGGGTCTGCACAACTCGCACATCGATATGACGCCGGCATGAAAGTCGGTCGGGCAGTCTTGCCCGACGGGGCCTGAGCGTCGGGCAAGACTGCTCGACCTACTTGAGGATCTTTCCTGCCGGGGTACCAGGTCTCCTCGCTGTCGCAAGGCCGCGCCGTCCCCAGGGATAACGAAACACCCGTTCTGCCGGGCCAATCGCCCTCGGCGCGCAAAACGAACGTCGATCGCCTGGTGAACAAACGACCCCAACCGCGGCTGCCAATCGGGCAGAAATTGGGTTCGTTTTGCTCTTTTCCACCCCTGCGACGCCCTTTTCGGCGCCGAGAACCCTCGAACGAGTATGAAGAATTTATGAAGATTGGGTTCGTTCGCGCGATTTCGGGGTCTTTGAGCCCTCAGAACCCCGCCCGGGACCGAATGCACTCATCTTGACCTAGTTGCAAGCAACAGGGCGCTGATCTAACAGGCGGCCGGATTCCGCCTGCCCCCGACGCGTGCCGCGAGGCCCGCCGCAGCATTGGCGGCCCGCCTCGCGTACCATCGTGGATGCACCGCCATCCCGGGCGGGATGGCATTCTTACCGTCGTCCAAATTGCCAAAGACGGACCGACCGACATCCTATATAGACGCCGGCCGCGTCGATTTATTCCCAGATTTTTTCGGAATTCCTGATTATTCCACGACTGGTTGTGAGGATTCTGCGGGCGCTGGTCGGCGGGAACGGTTCGGACGGTCGGGCCGCGTCGTGGCCCGGACCGGGCGGGTATCGCGACCGGCCGCGGCCGGAGTGGGGACGGCGGGCGGCGGCGGATCGGGGCAATCTCCCATGGGGCGGCGGCCCTGCGGCCGTCCAGACCGACATCGGGCGGCGGGACGCCACCGATGCCGTGAATGCGACGGGCCTTCTGAGGACGAGATGGCCCAATCGGAGAAGAGTTTCACGCAGAGACGCAGAGAAGACGGTCTCGACGCTTCCCGCAGGGCCGCGGAGGGAACGGAGAGGGACCCGGTGAGGTGAAGTGAGGTTCGTCGACGGGGTCGCCGGCCACTCACTCGACCCGAAGAATCGAAACGATATCGAGGGATGGTCGGATTCTTCGCATCCCTGTTCCCTCGGCGTCTCCGCGCAAGATCCGGGCTCCGCACCCGCCGGCCCTCTCCGCATGACTCATCCCGAGAATCGCGTAGGGCGTACAAGATTTCCTGAGGGCCTCGGGCGACAGGCTTTGCCTCGTCAAAACGGCTGTCCGTCTTCCTCGCCCGGATCGCCCTCGGTCGATCCCGGCTCCGCCTCCTCCCGCTGGCCAGCCCCCGGAGAAATGAACCACAGAGACACCGAGACACAGAGATCGGACCGAGAAGAGAAGAGGACTCGAGACCGGCTCACCCCGGCCGATCTCCCATGCCCCGTCCCCCAACGGTCTTCTCTTCCGGTCTCTGTGTCTCGGTGTCTCTGTGGTTCATCATTCCTGATTGATACGTTGTTGGCGGCTCGAACGCGCTGGGTCTCTGCCGCGTCAGCATCTCTGCGTGAAATCCCGATCCTGCCCGATCGGGGCTTCTCTGCGCCTCTGCCACCCCTGCGTCTCTGCGTGAAATCGGGTTCCCTCCGCCTCTCCGCGTGAAATCCGGCGGCGAAGTCGGGAGTTGCGGCCATGCCGCGTTAGGAATGTCCCCGTCGGATCCGAGAATTAGGAATGCCCCCATCGGATCCCGCGACGCATCCACAGGGTACCGAATTGCGCCGACGTGGCCGTCCGACAGGGCAAGGGCTCCGCCCGACCCCGACCCGCCCGCTGCCGGCGGTCGGGCGGGTGGTGTCCGTCCGGCCGCGGCCGGCGGCGGCGAGGGATCGGACGGGCGGATCGGGCGGACCGGAATCCGCGCCCGGCCGGGATCGGACCACTGTCAACGAACCGCCATGTCCGGGTATTCCCGGTCTTGAGGGACGACGACACCGGTGGTAATCTAGGGCCAATGCAATGGAACATGACAAAATAACGAGTCCATGACGCACGCAGACTTCAACCACCTCCTGAGCAGCATCGAAGCGCTGTCGCCGCAGCAGATGAAGCGGCTCCGCCAGCGGCTCGACACTCGGCTTGCCCAGCCCGCCTCGCACGTTGAAGACCAGGCCCAGAAGGCGCCCGGCCGGACTGCCGCCAGGGGACCCAAACGCGCCAGGGCCGCCGATCAGCCGGTGAAGAAGCCGATGAACAGGGACGAATTCCACCGTCACCTCATCGAGATCGGCCTGATGAGCCAGCTCCCCGACACCGCCGCCGATTTCGACGACCCTGACGACGAGCCCGTCCCCATCAAGGGAGAGCCGCTGTCGGAAACCGTCATCCGCGAGCGCCGGTGAGATCGATGGCGGATTACTTCTTTGACACGTCCGCCCTGGTCAAGCGCCACGTGATCGAGGCCGGCAGCGCCTGGGTCCGCTCCCTCGTCCACGCCAGGGCGGCCCACGACCTCTACATCGCCCGAATCACCGCCGTCGAGGTCACGTCCGCCATCACCCGGCGGCAGCACAGCGGCCATCTCTCGCGTGCGCAGGCCGGCGCGATGCTTGGGCATTTCCGCCGGCACCTCGCTCAGCGCTACCACGTGATCGAGCTGACCCCCAGCCTGTTCGATGCCGCGATGCGGGCGGCACGTCAACATCGGCTCCGGGCTTACGATGCCGTGCAGCTCGCCGTCGCCCTCAACCTGCACCAGCGTCATCAGGATGCCGGCCTGGGGCCGTTGACGCTCGTGTCCGCCGATCAGGCCCTCAACGACGCCGCCACGGCCGAAGGTTTGGCCGTGGAAGATCCCCGTTCGCATCCGGAAGACACGAGGGAATAGGTCGGCCCCCGAGTGACCACGATGCCGGCCTGCCGGCCCGTGATCAGGCGAACCGGCAACGCGACGTGAATCGCCGGGTCACTCCTGCGGCCGCGTGCGCCCGGCCCCGCCCGATCCCGACCCCCCGACCGCCCCGGCTGCCGGCGGGCGGGCGGGTGGTGGCCGTCGGAGCCCGGCCGGCGGCGGCTCGGGTCCAATTCCGGCCCGCCCTCGAACCGGGCGGATCGGAGAAAAGATGAACTGACACCGATTCCGCATGAAGGTGAATCCATGCTCGTTCGGATCTCCGATGTCCAGGAGCCGACCTGAGAACGAGTTCCCGGAACCTTTCCGATGTCCGGGCGTTTCCGCGGTCTCCGATCGGCGTCCCATCGTTGGGCCGTGCTGGTCGTCAGTCGGCCCAGTTCTCCAGCATGAGTCCCGAGATCTCTCGAAAGTGCCGGAGGTTCCGTGTCACGAGGGTCGCCCGATGCGCTAACGCGATGCAGGCGATAAGCAGGTCGGCCCGACCGATCCGTTTCCGCTTCTTGACCTGCCGGAGCCGGTCGAACTGGGCGGCGGATTCGGCGTCGAATGGAGCGACCACCAACCCCGCCAACTGGCGCTCGGTCTGGGCCAGCCTCAACTGGGCCACCTGGAGCTGGGCACCATCATTGGCCTTGAGGAGGAAATCGAAGCGCCCGCGAAGGAGTTCGATGCGGCTGATGACCGTGATCACCACAAGGCCGAGGTCTCCAGCAGGCGCTTGCCGATCTCGGGGTGACCGGTGAGCCAGAGCGTCATGATGTCCGTGTCCAGGAGGATCATGGACCTTCCTCGATCATCGGCCGCCCACGTTGCCGGTAGATCTCGGCGAGCATGTCGTCAACGTCGGGATCGTCCTTCCATGCGCCTGCCAGGGCCAGCAAGGACTCCTTGCTGGAAGGCGCGGGTGGGGTTCGCAACCATTGTTCGAGCGCCATCCTGGAGAATCGCCATTCCGATCCGACCAGGCGACCGGGCAGACCATGCGGCCCGACCATGCGTACCACATCGGCTTCCCGGACGCGCAGGTAGGCAGCGGCCTCGCCCAGGGTCAGCACTTCGGGCCATCCGCCCGCCGGGACCGGCGACGGTTCACCGGCCGGCGTCGGCTCGGTGATCCCGGCCGGCTTCCTCCGGGCCAGTGGTCTCGTTCGGGTCTTCGGTTGCGACATCGATCATTCCTCCTGCGGTGGGCCGTGGATCTCTCCATCGTCATTTACGCCCTTTCCCATCATACTCACGGCCCGTCATGTCGCTCCCGATCCCGCGGCCATGCCGTTCGGATTCATCCTCCATCCCGGGTCCCGCCGGCCCCAGCCCCAGCCCCACCCGGTCCGGTCCGGTCCGGTTCGATCCCGGCCCGGCCTGGCAGCCGGCGGTTCACGCCGTGCCGGACCGGGCGGCGTCATTCGCCGGGTGATGCGCCCCCGCGGTTGCGTCCGCCCCGGCCCCGCTCGATCCCGACCCGCCGGCCCGGCCGCGCTGCCGGCGGCCGGTCGGGTGGTGGCCGTCGGGTTCCGGCCGGCGGCGGCGAGGGCTCGGACGGGCGGGTTCGACCGGCCGGTGAAGACGGCGGCGGGTGGCGGGGTTGGGCCGAGCAGGCGGTGACGGGCACGGGCAGGCGTAGCACCGAATCACGACCAGCCGCCGAGGGCCTGGGCGGCGGCGGCGGTCCTGGCCTGGATGATGACCATGGTCCGCCGCGGGACATAACCAGAGAAACCGTCGATCGCGGCCGGGTCGACGATCACCAGCCAGGTGACGAGGATCCCGGCCCGTCGGGTCAATCCGGTCGCCGGATGGCGGGTCCCCGGCGGATTCTGGAACGGCAGAAGGATATGGTCCGGGCCTGGGACGGGCGGGATCTGGGTGGTGACCGGCGCGGCGACGATGGGGTAACCAGCGGCCAGTGCGTCGTCGGGGGTGACGACGACGACGCGCCGACCCTTGGGATTCCCGCCGGCCGAGTCGGGGACAGCGTCGACGAAGAGGATATCGGAGTAGCGGACGAGTGGAGCGGGGGGCGGAGTCGGGGTCCCGGACGCCCGGGTTCGGTCACTCATCCTCGTGGGCCTCGGTCCACCAGGCGGGGGGCTGGTAGTCGCGTCGGAGCGGGTAGGGCCCCGGCGGGATATTGGTGGTCCCCTGGATGGCGGCGAGCTCCCGCGCGGTCTCCTCGGTCATGACGCCCGGCTCGGCGAAGTAGTCGCGGAGGGCCTCGCGCATGGCGTCGGCGAGCTCCTCGATGGTGTCGGCGTAGGAGAGGCAGCCCGGGAGCTGCCGGACCTCGCCGTAGAAGCCGCCGCCCTCGATCTCGTGGACGTCGACGGTCAAGGTGAACGGGATGCTGAGAGTGGATGTGGCAGTGGGCATCGGCTTGCCTCCGGACGTCCGGCCAGGGTCTGTGGCAATAATAGGGGCGGAGGCTCTTCGATGCAACGGCGGGATCGCTCCTCTCCTCCGGCCGGGTGGGGTGTCTGGCGAATCCGAATCGGGCCTGCGCCCGACCTGGCCGGCAACCCCGCTTTGATGTTGATCGGCCGTGGGCGGGATCGGTCGGTCGGGCGTCTCGGTTCGGCGCGGAAGTGGGCAGCGGGTGGCCCGATCCCGACCCGCCGGCCCGCACCGGCCCGGCTGCCGGCGGGCGGTCGGTCGGGTGGTGGCCGTCCGGTCCCGGCCGGCGGCGGCCGGGGCTGTTCCGGTCCTGCGGGTCGCGGTCGGCCGGGCCGGCCGGACTGGCGCCGGTGGAACGAACTGCGTGCCTGTTCCGGTCCCCCGTCCCCGTTCCGGTCCCTCGGGTCCCAATCCGACCGCGGGACGCCGGATTCCCCCCGCGGTATAATCGTTCGGGGGCCTGCAACTCGGCCGGCCCTGAGCGTGCGTCGTCCCGACGATTTGGAGGAGGGCTCCCGCCATGTCCGTCGTGAAGCTGCGGATCGGCCCGGCCGACCACGGCCGACCCATGATGCTCGACGAATTCCTCGAGGCCGAGGAAGAGCCGGGGTATCGCTACGAGCTGGCCCGAGGAGTCCTGGAGGTGAGCGAGGTCCCGGACGACGATCATGGGCAGGTGATTGACAACCTTCGCGAGGCGATCAGCCTCTACCGGCGCGAGCATCGGGATCGGATCGTCCGGATCGCCCACGCGGGCGAGATGCGCCTGATCATCCCCGAGCTGGAATCCGGCCGCCATCCCGACCTGGCGATTGTGTTCCGGGGTGCCCCGGTCAACGCGCGGGGCCGCCAGGTCCCCCGATGGGTCAGCGAGGTCGTCTCGCCGGGCAAGAAGGCCCGCGAGCGGGATTACGAGGCGAAGTCCGAGGAATACCTGGTCCTGGGCATCGACGAGTACTGGATCATCGACCCCCGCGACCGCACGGTGACCGTGCGCATCCGCGTGGAGGGTCCGGATGGCCCGTCGTGGTCGGAGCGGGTCTTCGGCGGTGATGAGGTGATCGTCAGCGCGCTGTTGCCCGGCTTCCAGATGACCGTTACGGAACTCTGGGCTGGCGTCGAACCCGCGGTCGATAACGGCGAGTGATCGCGGGCCCCCAGCCGACGCCGAGCCCTGACGACTCGATCCAGGTCGCCGGTGGCGTGAGGGGTGCCGGGCGGGCCGGACGACCGCGGCGGCGGCCCGAGCCCGGCCGATCCCGGCCCGCCGGACCGGCCCGGCGGCCGGCGGTCGGGCGGGTGGTGGCCGTCGGAGCCCGGCCGGCGGCGGCGAGGGATCGGATCGGCGGGTCAGATCGGCCAGTCGGGCCGTCGGACAAATGTCGATTCGGGTCCTGACCGCCTTGTTTCCGCCCAGGCGTCCGGTTGGCGGTCCGGCCGGACGATTCCCTCGCTCGGCGCGCTACCATCCCGACCTTGTCCGGAGATACGAACCGAGGGCGGCCAACTGGGCCCTCACGACCCCAGATTGCATGTTGATGGTGAACAGGCTCTGGCACGCGATGACGTATTTCATCGCAAGCCAGTCGTCTTCGTTTCCCGCCAGCGCCGCCAGCGTCTCGATCGCCGCAGCTCGGCAGGCAAGTCCGGCGTGGATCGCGAGCCGATTCGTCCGCGAAGTGCAGAACAGCGGGTGCCTTCGCGCGATCTCTGCCTCGGGCCTGCCGGCGAGAATGTCGAAGAGCACGGTACCAAGCTCTCGCTCGTCCCCATTCATCCGCCCGCAGTAGAAGAGTATCGCCGACTCAAGGCGGGCGAGGTCGAAGCACGGGTGCCCAGGACCGCAATTGGCATAGTCGATGAAGTGCGGCTCCCGTCCGTCCCGAACGAGGATGTTCCGGAGCTGAACGTCGCCGTGGACGATGACCTGATCGCCCATCGCGGCGATCCTAGATCGAGCGGCGTCGACGAAGTCGAAAACGCTGCCATCACTGCCGTCTGAATACCCGATCTTCCAGATCACCCCATTGGCGTGGAGCGTCTCGTAGGGCTCGAACAGCACGTGCGACCTAGGCTCGCACTCACCGTCGTTCACCTGCCTGTTCAGCCTCTGAAGCTTGCGGATCGCCCTTGTGACCAACTGGCGTAGGTCGTCCTCGCTCGGGCCTCGGTACTCACCCGGCCAATGCTCCCCGTAGAACATCGCCTCCAGGGTCTCTTCAAGTGTAGGGGCGGGCCGGCCCGGCTGGTCAGGCGACTCGACGAGCCCGAAGATGATGAGGCTCGTACCGGCGTGGTAATGGAGCTGCGGGCTGAGGGCCTCATCCCATCGCTGAGCGTAACGCCGGAACCGCTTCATCTCGTCGCGCAGAGGTTCGACGTCATCGATCTTAGCAACGAGAGGGGCGCCGTCGTCGTCGGGAGCCATGCGGATGATCTTCGCGGCGGAACGGCCTCCGGGTATAAAGTTTGCGTCGACTCGGTTCATTCGGAATGGGCCCGATCCGTTTCGCTGGGAGACGTGCTTGATCGCGGCGCCGATAAGAACGCGGGCCTGCGTCTCCTGGATATCGGCCGGGCAGAGTCGGACAGACTCCACATCAGTCAGCAGCGCGCGGATCCGCTCCAAAGCTGCGATGTCGTGTGGCGTGATCCGCCAGCCGTCGTGGCAGACGCACTCGCCCATCGTAGGCATGATGTGCCGCGTTTCGAGTAGGAGAGAGTTGAGCCGCTCGGCTCCTCCCGGGAGCTCGTGAGAGTCGATCTTGAGCCACGCGAAGCTCGAGTGAGCCACGATTCTTTGAAGGACCCCTTCCCGATCCGGCTCCGGGATTCCAGTCCACCAGCTTCTTGCCACGACGATGCCGCAAACGTCGTGGTCGAGATACTCTTCCAGCTGATCGACGGTGGTGGCCCGGAGGGGCGCGAATCTGTTCCTATCAAGCGTCAGCCGATTCTCCTCGTGGTCGGCAAAGGTGCCGAGGAGGATGACGCTGCTCGAATGCCGCTGTTCCGCCCGGCCACCCGGCTCGGCCGTAGCTCGTGCCTCAGCGGGCCGTGGTGGGGGCGGTTGCGTGGGGGCCGGCCGCTCGGCCTCCGAATTTCGAGCCTGCGACGAATAGACAAGGCGGCGGAGAGGCGGGGGCAGAGCCGACGTGACGGCTTGGCGAATGGCGGCCGGGAGGTCGGCGAGCAACCTGGCAAGTTCCCGCAGCTGGGCCTCGGGCAGCACCGCCGTTTCGACCATGATCCGCGCGCGACGGGAAACCTCGGTCGGGCCGAGACCCCGTGCATCGCTCAGTTGCTTCAGCATCCAGACCGTGTCGGCGAGGCGCTCCCGGTCCGAAGCCCTTTCCCAACGGACTCGATACGCCTGGAGTCCTCGCTCGAAAGCCCGCTCGTCGATATGGCAAACCAGACCCAGGATGTCGTCGATGGGTGAACCCATGGACCGGTCTCACTCCCCGAGAAGCGCCTGGTACTTCTCTTGCCGCTGCCTGAACGCTTCCTTGCCGCCTTCCAGCAGGTTCAGGATGTGCTCCTTCACCTCATCAACGGCGCCACTAATCGGCGGGGCAGCCGCGAGGGGAGTCTCCATCTGCATGACCACCACGCGGTCGGCCTCCCCGAGGACGGGGATGTTCGCGTTGTGCGTCACAAAGATCAGCTGACGTTCGCGCTTCAGGTTCCGCACGATCTCGACAAGGGTCTTGTAGACGAAGCGGTTGTCGAGGTCGTCCTCCGGCTGATCGAAGATGAGCGGGTAATCGGCGGCACGCAGGATCAGGGGCAGGAGCGCGGTCGCCATCTGGCCTTTCGAGAGTTGGCCGACGGGCTTGAGTACGCCGTCGTCGTACATGGTGATCTCGAGGCGGTCCTCGAAGACGATACCGTCAAGCTCGTAGAGGGCCGGGCTGTCGGCGATGTGGGCGATTAGTCGGGTCATCTGGCCGACATCGCGGCCGAGGGCGGTCGCTAAGCGCTGGGCGTCGGACTTCTCGACGATGTCGACAAGGTCTGGGGGACGGACTTTCTCCGAAAGGTCCTTGACCACCTCCGCTTGACTTCGAAGGTTCGATCCCTTGAGGAGCGTGCCGAGCTTTTCCGCGTATCCGGGGGAACGGACGCCCTGCTCGAGCGTGAGGATGATGACCTCGCTGTGCCGGGCGTTGATCACGTCGACTTCCTTGAACCTTAGAACACATATTGCATCGTTGATTCTACGAATCTCCGCGCGATGCTCCTGACGCAGCGTCGTCAGCTCCTTAACGTCGTCTTCCATCCGCTCCAGCATGGCCTGCTGACGCTCCAAATGCTCGATTTGCTGCTTGAGCGCGTCCTCCCGCTTCAGCGTGTCGTTGACGGCTTGCTGGGTCTGGCGGAGTTGGTAGTACGTGGCGCTCAACTCTCCAAAGTGGGACCGTAGTCGGGACAACGGGCCATCGGCGTCCTGCTCGGTCGCCTCGCTGACGGCTTCCCGGATCTCGGCAATAAAGTCGCGATGGTGGCCGAGGAGTTCCTTGAGAGACCCAGCCTCAGGCAGGTTCAGGCGTTCGAGTTCGCCGAGGACCTCTGCGGGGACGTCAGGAGCCGACAGGGTCGTGGATAGGTTGTCCAAAAGAGCCTTACGTGCAGCGACCGTCCTCTCCAACCGCTCCAGGAACGCTGTCCGTTTGAGGTGCGCCACTCGTTCCTGATCGAGCTCGTCGGAGAGCGTCGGCCGACCTCGCTGGATCTCAGCGAGTTGGCCGCGGACGCCTTCGAGCATGCGAACTTCAGCCCGCTTGGACTCGATCTCGATTCGCTTCGCACGAATCTGAGGCCCGAGTTCCTGCAGCGCCTGGGCGTGCTTGGCCCGCCGAGCTTTGTATTCGTCGACTTTGACCTTGTGCGGCCTGTCGACCAAGTCCAGCCGTAGTCGGTCGTCCTGGGCAATGAGCTGTAGGTCACCCTGCGAGTAGATCTCGATCCGCTGGAGGATCGAGCTGTCGGAAAGCTCGCGAACGCCCTCTCGATAGACCTGGGGTGGAATCCCGGGCTCGCGCTCAACTGTGAACATGGATTCCACCTCGGCACCCCTATCCTCGACGGTGCAGCAGGCCCGTCCGCTTCCAAGCGTAACAGGGATCAGGCCTTGGCTGGGGTGGGCGTCGCTGACCCCGGCCTTCTTCGGGGTAGTTAAGATCGCGACTCGTTCATGATCACAATTGAAGGCGAAGCGGATCGTCTCGACAAGGGTGGACTTGCAGGTGCCCCGGGCTCCGATGACGCAGGTCAAGCCGGGCGAAAAGTCAATCTGGGAGTTTTGGAGAAAACCCCTCGTGGTTCTCACCGACCGAATGATAACAGACATTCGTTTGCCTCAACTGCCTGTCGCAAAATGAGCTACGCTCATGCCTGAATCGGGTCTCCGCTCGTGAATCCGAATTGGAAGAGCCTAGCTTAGCATTCGACATTGAATTCAGAAAAAGGGGCGAATGAATATTGGGCGCATCCACCCAATACGATTGCCGTCCCCTTTCTGCATCCCTCCGTCCCCTTTTCTGCATCCCGATCTGGTGCTTCTATTCGTCCCAATACGGCGTCGGCGGTCGGTCAAAACGGTACGTAGCCCTGTATATGTACGTCCTGTGTTCTCTGTCGGGCTCATCGATTTCGATACGCATTCTATCCATCGGTAACGCTAGATGGCTCTGCTTGATAGCTTCCGAGAACCTTCCATCCACATTCGGTGGATAAATGTGCTTTGATGGCATCTTAATGGTGCATCTAAGCTCTGGCTCGCTGGGAATACTCCATCGAAATGTCTTATCGGCAGAAATAGAATCGGGAGTATATGCCTTGGGGAACGCACTCATTCGCGCCCCCGAGGTTACTTGCTCGGAGTCCAACCACTCGGGCCGGACGATACGCCTGCATCTTGGACTGGAATTGGACCAGTGATAGAACCCGAGTTCGGCCTGTCCTTGTCGTGTCAAGACCGCTATAACTTGTCTCCGAAGTCCGGGAGTGCTCTGTGGGATGTCTTGAGACAGCAGTTTCAATACCGGTCTGTCAAAGTCGTCGATAAGGGAATGGCACAAGGATAGCTCAAAACCCGACAAGGCAAGCAGTTGTGTCACAGCAAGATACGCGTGCTATTCCACTTTCTCGTAAGGTATGATCCCTCGTTCGATCAGAGCCTTGGCTTTCTTGCGAGTCATCCTCAGCAGCGGATGGGGCTTCGGACGGCGCTTCACCGCACGCGGTTCGTATCGGTCGGGGCGGTCGCCCACCCGCTTCTTGCCGATCAACTGCACCAGCCGCGGCAAGTCCGATGCGATCCGCTC
>DAIDHB010000154.1 GCA_027452145.1 Planctomycetales bacterium | reverse complement strand
CGACGCACGATCCGTTGCAATTCCTGAAAACAATCGGCATGTCCACAGCGGCCATGTCTCAGGATGATAAAATGAGGGGGTGGTCAGTGGTCAGTGGTCAGTGGTCAGTGGTCAGTGGTCAGTGGTCAGTGGCGGTCGGGTCGTCAGGTGACAGCTTGTTGATCGGCCCCCTGGCCCCGATTGACAATCCGTGCGCGGCGCGAAGAAATCGAACATGAGTCGAACAGAGACAACGAATGAAGATGCGTCACCGCCTTCATCTTATTCGTGCCCTTCGTGGTTGGAATCCGGATCCCGATCGAAGCGGCGACGACCGGCGGACCACCACTGACCATTACCACGAATGGCACGAAGACCACGAATGAGGACCTGCCCCGGTCTTCACCTTGTTCGAGCTCTTCGTGGCATTCGTGGTTCATTCCCGAATTCCGCTGAACCGTTGCCAGCCAAAAAGGCAACGGGCGGCCGCGCGACTCTCAGCGCCTGCGGAGGAACCGGGCCGGGCTTCGGCGAAAGTGCGGGACGCGCCGGATCACCTTGAGCGGGCGGCCGACCGCCGCCGTGCTGACGGTCGAGGCCGTCCGTGCCGGCGACGCCATCGACACGCTCACGCGGATCGAGAATCGGCCCGCGCCGGCGTAGCGATGCTGGCCGACCACCTCGAATTGACCGTTCGCGCCGGTTACCCGGCCCCGAGACGTCCGACCGTCGCCCCAGTGGATGATCGCCGCGAAACTCCCGGGCGTTGCCAGCGCATTCGCGTCGGCGAAGGTCGCAACGGTGCCGTTATAGACCTGGCCGCGCGTGGCGTCGATCACCAGCGGCTGGATCGCCAGGGCGTCGGACGTCGATCCCGGTCCTGATCCCGGTCCCGATCCCGTCTGCCCCGTCGCCGCGGCGCTCGCGGTCGACAGGCCGGCCGCGGAGCTGGCGAGGACCGCGTACTGATAGCTCGTCGCGGGTAACAACCCGGTATCGAGATACGACGGCCCCACCACGTTCCGCGCAACCACGACCCAGACACCGCCGGCCTGACTCCGCTCCACCAGGTAACTCGTCGCGCCCGGCGACGGAACCCACGTCAGCGCGATCTGCGACGTGCCGCTCGCGACGGCGGCCAGGCCAATCGGAGCGCTCGGCGGGGCGACCGGTGCGGGCGTGGGAGTGGGAGCCGGCGTGGGATCAGGCGATGGTGTCGGCGTCGGGGCGGGAATCGGTGTCGGAGTTGGAGCCGGCGTCGGCGTCGGAGTTGGAGCTGGAGTCGGAGTCGGCGTCGGAGTCGGAGATGGAGCCGGAGTCGGCGTTGTGCCAGGGCCGGCGATGTCGAGGTTGTCGAGGTTGAACGCCCAGTACGGGAGGCCCTTGTAGGTCTCGGGCGGGAGGGTTGGCGCGACGACGGCGCCGTTGACGATGGCAGCGTAAACCTGGCCGGAGGGGCCGGTCTGGGTCGTCGTGCCGCTCGACGACTGGACCTCGACGGTGTTGGCCGACACGGTCACCACGTTCTCGGTCGGATCCACGAAGATCGGCCGGTGCGCGCCGAAGAGCGTCATCGTGTTGCCGACGGTCCAGGGGAAGCGCGGGCCGGCATACGGGCCGGGGGCCTCGCTGCTCCAGCCGCTGCCGATCGTGATCGTCGGCGGAGTGCTGGACTGGGCGGGGTCGTTCCCCTGGGCGACGTACGGATTCTGCCACGCCTGGAGGAACGAGGCGTCCCACACGAAGGTGTTCTCGGTGATTGACGCCGTGACATACTCGCGCCCGGTGTCTCCGGCGGTCCCCACCGTCGAGGTCCAGTAGTTCACGCCGTGTTCGACGCCGACCTGGATCCCGCCGAGCGAGTCCTGGATCGTGTTTCCCTGGATCACCGCGCCGAGGCTCGGCAGCGCCGTCCAGCCCCAGGGGGTCGGGAACGCCACGCCCGGGCTCGGCGACGAGCCGACGATGCCGCCGAGGAAGATGGCCGTCCCGTTGTAGCCGTTGTCGTAGATCGTGCCGCCGATGAAGTGGTTGCCGGAGATCGTCGTCCCGTAGTCCTCGCCGTCGAACTTGATCCCGGTCGAGGACCGGCCGGTCAGGTCGATGGTGTTGCCCGAGATCGCGGTGTTCGTGAATCCGCCGGTCACCTCGACGATCAGGTATCCCCCGTCGGGGGGCGCCGGCAGGGGATCCTGGAGCAAGAGCTCGATCGAGTTGCCCGTGACCCCGGCCTGCTGGGCGACCGGGATCCACTGCCCGGCGAGCGAGAGGTTGGACGAGCCGTCGGCATTCACGCCGCCGAGGATCGACACGTACATCCCCGGCCCGGTCAGCTCGGGCATCGTCTGGGCCCGCAGGTTGGTCAGGGCCAGGACGCGGCCATCGGCCGAGACCGAGGCCGGCCGCCCCTCGAACAGCACGCCGTAGCTGCTCTCGGCGATGATGACCTCGGGGTTGTTGATCCCGTCGAAGGATTTCGATGCGGCGTCGTAGGTCAGCTCGCCGCCGACCTGGCCGGCGCCGCCGCCGAAGCTGTTGCCCGAGATCGTGTTGTTTGCGCCCGAGACGGCCAGCACGACCAGGCGGAACTCGTGGCCGGCGGGGTCGCTCTGCGTGACGGTATTGCCCGAGAGCACGCTGTCGAAGGGGGAGTGCAAGGCGAAGGCACCCGGGGAATAGGTGTCGGCCATGGCGCCCAGCACGGTGTTATTTGAGATCGTCCAGGGGCCCGAGAAGACCTCGATCGATCCGCCCTGGAAGGTGCCGCCCACGATGGTCCCGCTGTCCTGGTCGTTGGCCCGGATCAGGTCGATGGCCGGCTCGCCGACGTACTGGTGCTGCGTGTCGCCCGTCTGCGCCTGCTGGGCCTGGAGCGTCGCGTAGCTCGCGGCGTCGAAGGCCGGCGGCCCGTAGATCGAGACCCCGCTGAGCGTGAGGAAATCGCGGATCGCATTGGAGCTCGAGTCGCGGGTGTCGAGCACGGCGTGGGCGATCCCCTGGGGGTTCTCGGGGTCCCAGAGAGCCGGCGTGACCCCCGCGGGGTTGCTCCATCGGATCGGCTGGCTCATGTCGAAGCGGATCGTGAAGTCCTCGAGGTCGATCTGGACATTGCCGCTCAGCCCACCCGTGTAGATGGCCCCCGACGCGGCGGCAGGCCAGGCGGCGGTGTTCCCCTGGTCGAAGTAGAGCGTGGCGCCGTTGCCGACAATGCGGACCGAGTGGGTGATCTCGATCGGCTGCGTGATCGCGATCGTCTGGCCGGCCGGCAGGTTGATCGTGTCGTATTCGGGGCTAGTGGACGCCAGGTCGGCGCGGAGCTGGGCCTCGGTCGTCGGCGGGCTCGGCGGGGACTGGCTGCCGATCGGCGCCGCCATCAACGCCGGGTCGACCGCCGCGCCCGAGAACGGCGTGGCATAGACCTGGCTGCTGCCGGGCAGCGTGACCTGAAGCAGCATCGTGGGCGACGTCGACCCGGCGGGCGGGGCCTCGCTCGCCACGGGCGGGAAGTACAGATCCACGATGCTGGATGTGCCAGGACGGAGGAAGGCGTCGATGTGATTGTGGTCGACCGAGCCGTTCGTGCTGTCCCACTGGTAGGCCGACCCCTGATTCAGCCCCCAGACCACCTGCCCGAAGCTCGACGGCTGGAACGAGACGCCGGCCGGCGCCGTGACGGCCAGGTGGACGAACCCCTGGGTGTAGACCGGCCCCGCGCCGTCCTGGCCGAGGTCGGCGACCTGGAACGAGCCGAGCACGCTCGGCGGCGTCGGGACGGCCGGCATGGGGTCGGTCGCGGAGACGAGATTCGAGACCGGGACGGTCACGACGTCGGGGCTGCCCTGCCCCTGGTAGGTGATGGTCACGGTCAACGTCGCGCCGTCGGCCAGCGAGATCAGGCCGCCCGTCGAGCCGCCGAGCGGCAGGCTGCCGCCGGGCGGAGGCAGGTCGCTCTTGACCCGCGGGTTGAGGTAGAGGTCCCCCGTGCCCGCCGTCGACCCGGGGAAGAATTCCGCCAGCGCCGCGCCGGTGGGATCCGGCTCGGTCGCCCACGCGAACCCGCCGGGCGCCTGGACGGCCACCGAGGCCACCGCCCCGCCGAGATCGTTGAATTGCAGGTGCAGGTCCTGGATGCCGTCGGACCCCTGCGAGGCATCCGGCCCGACGAGGTCGTGTCCGTCCTGGCCGAGGCAGACCACCTGGGCCGTGAGGAGGAATCGACCTTCGAGCGGCTGCATCAGGGGGCGAAGCCGGCGTCCCCGGGATCGTCGATTTGTCAACATGGGTGCTCTTCAGAGATTCGCGACGACCCGTCCCTGGGGAGGAGCCCGCCGAATCCATCCGAAGAACTTTAGCTCAATCCCGGTGATCTCCTAAAATTTAGTGGGTTTCTGACGGATCACAAGGGAATGACGAGACTAACAGCGATGGCTCAACCCATTTAATCGTCATTGCCCGAACATCCGTCCCGGAGGCTGGGATGTCGCACGCCGGCGGGGACCCTCGTCACCCGGCACGGCGGGACGGCGCGGCGCGGAGCTTCGCGATCATGAGGGCCAGCTCGCGGGGAAGATGGCGAGTCCCGGCCAGCAGGACGATGCCGCCGATGACGAGCACGACCGGGATGAGGAGCATGCCGGCCGTGAGGTTCTGGGGCTCCTGGCCGCGAGGGGCGTGGGGCACCGCGCCCAGCGCGGCGATGGCCCGGCCGAAGGGGGTCGCCATGGTGTCGGGCTGGGCGAAGGTGTCGATGACCCACCCCAGGATTGTGGGCGACCAGAGGTCGCCGATCAGGTGACGCGCCGCCAGCGCCGCGCCGAAGGCGACCCCACGCATGCTGGGCATCGTCACGCCGGCGATGATCGTGAAGCACGGCACGACGGCCAAGAACATGGCGTATTCGGTAAGGAAGATTCCCAGATTGACCACGATCGAGGATCTGGCGTACACGAAGGCGAGCACGGGGCCGATCGCGGCGAGCATGGCGATTCCGGGCAACAGGAACAGCCGGCCGGGACGCCTCAGTGCGAAGGTATCGGCCAGCCAGCCGCCGACCACGGTCCCCGCGACGGCCGAGGCGAGCAGGATGACGATCGCCAGCCGGCCCGCCGGCTGGGGGGCCATGCCCCTCGATCCCAGGAAGGCCGGGAGCCAGTACGCCAACCCGGCGACCGCGAACGCCGAGGATGCCAGGCCGAGCAGCGCGTAGTTGAACGACGAGTTGACCATCAGGTCGATGTAGTCCTCCTGGCTCGGGCCGAGGTATTCGTGCAACCGCAGCCGCCGCGAGTCGACCGGCTCGCTGTCGCCGCGGATCGGGTGGGGCAGGAACAGCGCCAGGATCGCGAGCACCAGCCCCGGCGCGCCCGCGGCCAGGAACGCGGCCGGCCAGCCCGCCTGAACGGGGACGGCCGCCCGGATGCCGAGCGACAGCAGCGCGCCGGCGGGCATCCCCAGGAAGAACGCGGCGAGGGCACGCCCGCGCCGCCGGCGCGGGAAGACGTCGACCAGCAAGGTCATCGCGACGACGGACGTCGCGGCCCCGCCGGCTCCCGCCGCCGCCCTCGCGAGCTGGAGCCCGTCGAAGCTCCGCGCCAGCCCGGTGCCGACCACGGCCATGCCCCAGGCGCCCATCCCGACCGCCAGAAGCCGCGGCCGGCTCATCCAGTCGGCCAGGTAGCCCGCCGCCACGGCGGCGATCGCCGCCGCGCCCAGCAGGGCCGTCGGCAGCCAGGCCGCGTCCGTCTCGTCCAGCGCCAGTTCCTGCTTCACCTCCGGCAACACGGCGGCGATCAGCCAGAGATCGGCCTGAATCAGTGTATGGATCGCGAACAGAAGCGCCAGGACATACCACGCCCATCTCGGGGTCGGCTCCGGCGCCGGAATCGGCGCCGGGGCTGTTGCCGGCGTCGGTTCGCCCCCGGCATGACGTGCGGGCCCCGCAACGCCGGAAGCGGACGCGGACTCGCCCGCTGTCTCCGTGCGATCATCGTTCGATTCCGGGTCGGGCCGTGCCCCGGGGCTGGCTTGATCCACGTTGCGGTCTCTTCGACTGGACTCGATGCGATGTCGCCAGGGTCACGATCCTGCGAGGCTACGGCGCTCGGTACGCCTGGGATTCGGTCCCGAAGGCGGCCTCATGTCGGGCGAGTGAAACCCACCATCTGCCGGGGCTTTCGCTCGGTGGGTTTCACCCACCCGACGACAGAGGGGCCGACTCTCACCCCTTCCTGCCGGCGACCTTCTTCGCGGGCTCCTCCGGCTTCCAGTCCTCCAGCGGTTTCCCGGGCTTCAGGGCCTTGCCTGCGAATCCGGGGAAACCTGTGGCGTAGCGATAGGCGCGGAACAGCGGCGGTCCGCCCGGGGGGCCGCCGCGGCCCGGTCCACCGGGGCCGGGTGGGCGCTGCTGTTGCATCGCCTGGAGCTGCTTCTTCTGGTCCTCGGTGAGCAGCGTCTCCAGCCGCGCGTCGATCTCCTTCTGCATCGCCTCCAGGCGGCTTTTCTGTTCGATCGAGAGCTTCAGGGCGTCCTGCTGGGTCGCGGAGAAGAGCTTGCCAGGCTGCGGGATATCGCCGGGTCCGGAGCCGGGTCCGCCGGGAGGAGGACCGGGCCGGGCGAAGACGGTCTTGATCTGATGCCTTTGCGCCGCGGTCAACAGCCGGTCGAACCGGCCGTCGACGGACTTCTGAAGCGCGAGCATATCCTTCTTCTGGTCGTCGTTCAGTTTCAGGCGGTCCTGCTCGGGCACGGACAGGACCTCGCCAGGCCGATGCCCCTGCCCGGGCCCGCCGCCGCCTCGACCCTGCGGTGGCGCCGCGGCCTGCTTCTTCTGATCGGCCGTGAGGAGCCGATCCAGGTGGGCGTCGATGTCGCCCTGGATCTCGTCGACCTGCTTCCGCTGGTCGGCGGTGATCCCGAGCAATTCGCCAGCGATCGCCGGCAGGATCTGGCCCGGCCGTCGCGGTGGGCCGTTCGACGTGTCACCCTTGTAGGGGTTGATATATTTCCAGACGATCGTCTTCTCCGGCGTCACCTCGAAGATCGTCCCATTGGCGCCCGAGCAGATGAGCGTGTTGCCGTTCGGCAGGCGCTGGGCGCCCGAGATGAACGACGAGAAGAAATCCGACTTCCTGGGTGCCGAGTATCGCCACACGGGCGCGTCCGGGCCGAACGGCTTGCCCGGCTGGCGTGTGTAGTGCCCCTGCGAGTCGACCGGCAAGACCAGCTCGTCGACGGTCGAATAGGGCCCATCCGGCCGCTTGCCGCCGTTGTTGAACAGCATCAGGTGCCCCGCGCCGGGGAGACCCGCCGGGATCCAGTGCGTGTTGTGCTGGTTGAAGAGCTTCCGATCCGCCCTCGTCCCGGCCCGATAGGCGACTGGGTTGCCGTAGCGGTAGAGCAAATCGCCGCCCCGGCCCCTGCGGCCGCCGGTGTGGCCGGCCGCCTCGGCGGTTGTCGTGCCGTGGTCGATGATCCAGACCTCGCTGAACGACCACACGCTCATCGCGATCTGGTCGAGCTCGGGGTTATACGAAATGCCGTTGAAATGCGTGAAATCCGGGTCGATCCGCGGCTTGCTATCGGCCCTGGCGGCCGGTTTACCATCGGCCTTCGCCGCCGGCTTGCCATCGGCCTTCGCCGCGGGCTTGCCATCGGCCCTGGCCGCGGGCTTGCCGTCGGCCTTCGCCGCGGGCTTGCCGTCGGCCTTGGGGGCCGGGGTGTTTCCCTGCCAGGCGGCAGTCACCGAGATGTTCTCATCTTCCCAGAAGTTGATGTCGACCAGCTCCGGGTGTGCGGCGACGTCTCCGTAGTTCGCCCTGGTGCTGTCGGCATCCTGGATCAGGTGGTCCCACAAATGCCACTCCCAGACCACCTCGCCGGTCGTCTTGCCGGTCGGCTTGATCTCGATGAGCGAGTCGGGCATGAAGTGGCGGTCGCCCGTCATCTCGGGCCGCCGGCCGGCGGCGATCGCCTCCTCGGCGGTCTTGCGATCCCAGACGACCAGCAGCACGTTGCCGTTGGGCAGCCGCGTCATGTCGTGGTGCGGGAGCTGCTTCGAGTTGTAGAACCGGAAGTCCCAGACGACCTCGCCGTCCCAGGTGAATTCCTGGATCCGCCCGCCGACGCCCGGCCCGGGCCCGAAGACGCCCGCATCGTCCCCGATCGATCCGGGCCGGACCAGATGGCCGTTGGGGAGCAGGAAGGCGGAGAGCGCCGGCGTACACCCCGCCTCCCACGAATGCACGACCCGGCCCTGCATGTCGAGGAGGAACGTGCGGGTCGAGTCGAACGGCGAGATCAGCGTGTATCCCTGAAGGGCCTTCGGTTCGTTGATCTGTAGCCCGAGCTTGACCGGGGCGGGTTTCGCCTGATCCGCGTTCGCCTGATCCGCTTTCGCCGCATCGCCCTTCGGCGCGGGCTGGGCATTCGCCTGGGCCGGGGCCGGTTTGCCCTGGTCGTCCCGCGGGGCGGCGGCGCCTCGCGTCGCCATGGCCAGCAACAGGGCCGCCATCCCGCCCGCACCCAGGGCCCGCTGAAGGATTCGAATGCTGCGCATTGTCGTCATCGGAAGCCCCACACCTTGACTCGCACCATTCCGACCGCATCCACCGATCCGATCCGTGCGGCCGATCGGAAGATCGGCCGGCTCGGCCCCTATTCTCGGGCCGGGGCCGACGCTCCGCGAGTCCCCAGTCCCGGGAAATGCGTGTGCAGGGACCACCGCGACAGCACCTCGCATCCTCCATGAGTGACGGCCGTCTTGAATTTGTCGAAGCTGGTCATCTAAATTTGGAAGTCCGGACCTGGGATGGGCCAGGGTCGGATGTCTCGGATGCGGACGCACGCCACCGCGGAGGGTGATTCCCGATGAGGTGTCGAACCGGGCTGGAATCGGCCGGAAGTCTGGCAATGATCGCCGGGCTGCTGTTCATCACGGGCTGCGGCGGCAACGACAGGCTGGGGTTTTACACCAGCAATCCCGGAAATTTCCGCGTCATCGCGGCGGGGACGCCCGTCGTGTCGAGCCAGAGTCTCTCGACGCCGGCCGGCCAGCTTAGCGTGACCTCGGTGGAGAGCGTCGACTCCGCTTCGGTCCGTCGCATCGTCGTGTATACCGACCTGCCCAGCTCGACAGTGCAATCGAGCACCGCGGAGACTCTGCTGGACGGCGGCCTGCGCGGGATCGCCGGGAGCCGGAAGTGGAAGGTCGAGCGTCAGGAGCCGGTCACCCTCGACGGCCACCCGGGACGCGAGGTCCGGTTCGCGATCGATCGGGAGTCCGGCTCCGCCCGGGGGACCGGCCAGGCGCGGTTCTTCCTGGTCGGCAACCGCCTGTACCAGGCGATCATGGTCGGTCCGTCGCAGAAGGTCAGCGAGGAAGAGCTCGACCATTTCCTCAAGTCATTCGAGCTGCTCCAGAAGGTCGAGGTGGCGCGAAGCCCCGCCCCGGCTGCGCCCGCCGGCGCGCCGCCCCCGGCGGCCGCCGAGGCGGCCTCGATTCCGGCCGCCGGGCCGGCTGCGTCGCCGCCCGCGATGCCGGCGGCGCCCCCGGCCCCGATCGCCCCCGTCGTGACGCCGCCAATCCTGCCGGCGATGGCGACGGCCGAGCCCGCGTCCAGTCCGCAACCCGAGCCCGAGCCCGCAACAGGGTCCGAGTTCGGATCCCCACCGGATTCCAGGCCGGACGCTCTGGCCCAGGCCGATGCCCCGGCCGCGGCTCCCGCTCCGGGCGCGAATCCGCCGCCCCGGAAATCCGGCCGACCGACGTCGGCGCGCCGGCTGATGCCCGAGGCCGACAGGACGTTGCAAATCGGCAACGTCGGCCCGGATACGTCGAAGCCCGCCGAGGTCGCGATCCAGGCGGATCGCATCGCTACTCGAACGTCCGAGGGTCCACTGGCCGACGGCAACCCGAACGAGCGGTTCCGCGAGGTCGCGCCCGGGCGTGCCCTGCTCGTCGGCCTGCGCGTCGCGTATGTCCCCATCTTCGGAGGACCCAAGGTGGCCGCGATCCAGGCTGTGTATCAGGAGGGCCAGACCTACGTCGACGGTAGCCCATTCGGCAAGGAGATCCCGATGGAGATGACGATCCTGGCGCGGCCGGGCTACGCGATCGGCGGGATCCACACGCGCACCGGGCTGACCGTGGACGCCTTCCGGGTCATCTTCATGCGGTTTCACAATGGCCGGCTGGACCCGGGGGACGCCTACATGTCCGACTGGCTGGGGGATCCCCGGGGCGGAAGTCCGAAGACCATCCTCAGCGCGGCGAAGCCGGTCATCGGAATCCACGGCCGAACGAATGGGCGGGAGATCAACATGCTGGGCCTGCTCGCCGCGGAGAAATGAGGGCGTCCCGGATAGGATCGAACCCATCGCCCCGACAGCGATTTGCCGAACAGACTAGTCGCGAAAAGCGCGAAACAGAGGGACGATCGAGCTGCCGGCGGGTCGTATCTCCTGTCTTACTTTCGTGTGATTTCGTGTTTTTCGTGGTTGATTCCTGGTCTCCCGGGCCCTCGAGACGTCTTTCGGTAGGAGGAACCACGAAAAACACGAAATCCCACGAACGGGCAGGGGCGATCGGACCGCCAATGACCGGGGGTCTTCGTCCCTTTTCCCTTTCGCGAGCTTCGCATTTTTCGCGGGTGAATCCGGGATTCTGGAGTCATGGCGATTTCTGGCTCTTCCCGGTGACTTCCCGAATCCCCAGCTCGGCGCAGCCCATCAAGAAGGATTGGCCGGCCCGGGCTGGCCGCGTTGTCGCCTTTCCGAATATGGTCGCCGCGATTGATTCGCGACTCAATGACGCTGTTCTCGGTATCCGGCCCCATGTCGCGTCGGGATCCGAGGTCGGAGGACGATCTCATGATTAGCCTGAAGTGTCCGACGTGCGGCCAGACGCAGCGGCTGCCGGACGAGGTGCTCGGCCAGAAGATCAACTGTCCGTCCTGCGGAGCGGCATTCCGGGTCGGGTCGGCGAAGCCGGCAGCTCCCGGAGCAGGCGCCGCGCCCGCTCCTGCCCCGGCGGCGACGGTCACTTTGCCACCCGTTGCTCCGTCGACGACAACGGCCCTTCCCGCGGCGAGTCCCGCGCCGTCGATGGCCTCGACTCCGCCGCCGGCCCCGCCGCCCGGCGCGTTTGACCAGCCGGTCCCCGCGCGGAAGGTCAAACCGTCCCGGCCCGACCCGGCCGAGGAGCAACCGCGCGGGCTGCCGGCCTGGGCCTTCGCGTGCATCGGGGCCGCGGCCGCGCTGGTGATCGGAGGGATCGGTACTCTCGGCTGGGTCTATTTCGGCTCGCGCCCGGCGAAGGTGCCGGATCCCTCGATCGACGTGATCCAGGGGGTGGCGTCGTCGTCCCCCGCTCCGGCGACGACTCCCGCGGCCCTTCCGGTGGCGACGGTGCCCGGATCCCAGGCCGCCCCGCCCACGGTCGCCGCCGCGGGGAACGCCGGCACCCGGTGGAGCTTCAATTCCGCCGCGCCAGGCAACTCGCCGCCGGCGCAGGTCGGGTTGGCGCCGTCGGCCCCGGTCGCCCCCGTCGCGTCGGCCGCGCCCGCATCGGCCGGGCCCGCGCCCGCAACGCCCCCGCCGGCGAACGGACCGCTGACGACGGCCCAGATCGTGGCCCGCTGGGAGCCATCGGTCGCCCTGGTCCGGGGTCATGCCTCGATCGGGACCGGGTTCGTCGTCCGGCCGGGGATCATCGCCACCAATGCCCACGTGATCGACGAGGAGTTCATCTCGAGCCTCGAGGTGCAATTCCCCTCGGCGCCTGAGGGCAAGAAAGGACCGCTGTCGGCGGAATTGCTCTACGAGGACGCCAGGCGCGACATCGCGTTCCTGTCGGTCCCGACCGACCTGCCGCCGACCGAGATCGCCCCGTCGTACAACTTCACCAAGGGCGAGGACATCCTGGCGATCGGCAACCCCGGCCTGGGCGAGGACGTTGTGCTGGAGAACGCGATCAGCCGCGGCGTGATGAGCTCGAAGACGGTCATCGACGGGATGAACTTCCTCCAGCTCAACATCGCGATCAACCCGGGGAACTCGGGCGGACCGATCTTCGACTCGTCAGGCCGCGTCATCGGCGTGGCGACGCTCAAGTCCAGCAAGGCGGAGGCGATGGCCTTCTGCATCCCGGCCGAGGAGCTTAACGCGGCGCTGAACCAGCTCGGGACGCCCCTGCCCGAGGTGGACTCGCGGCATCGCTCGCGCGTGGCGTTCAAGATGCTGACCGCCGCCGGCGCGATGTACGGGATCGGCCTGGAGATCCGCGCGGCGCTGCTGGTCCGCACCCAGCCGGGCGCCCGGCCCAACTTCGTCCCGACCGAGCCGATCGCCAAGCTCGACGAAACGATCAAGACGCTGGATGAAAAGCTGTTTTCGCTGGTCGACCAGGAGATCCCCGCGATCAAGGCGGACGAGTCGATGGCGCAGGGGATGCGCGATCGCCTTGAGGGTCTGTGGAAGACCTATCAATCCATGAAAATCCTGTACACCCACCCCAACCGGCAGGCAGCCCAGTACGTGTCGGAGGTTCAGATCCTGAGGGCCCGGCTGCTCAAGCAGGTGCAGTTGATGCAGCGGGACCTGAACATGGCGGTGCCGGCCGAGCTGGTAAGGATCCTGAAGGTCCGCGCGACCGACGACGTCTCGCCGACGATCGTGACCCGGATCGTGCCGAGCCACGTGCAGTCGCGCATCATGCGAGGCCCGACGCGGCTCGCGCCGCGCGGGCCGATCAACCCCCGGGCCAGCGTGGGCAACTCGGCCCGCGATCGCATGCAGAGCGCCCGCGACCGCATGCGTAGCCGGATGCAGAACAACAGGTGAGTGAGCACGGCCGCGGCCCGGAAGTGACCCGGCGCGTCTTCAGCCGTTCAGTCCGACCCCGGGGGCTGACGCCCCCCCGGCCACGTCCAAGCCCCCCTGACGGGGGATCGGAACACGTCCGCGACGGATTTCAGTGATCGATGACACCCGCGTGTGAAACTCAATCGCTCGGCGATCTAACACCTGCTTTCCGACCTCGAAGATGATGGGGACAGGCTTCGAGTCCTCGCGGTGCCTGTTCCCATTTTTGCTCGAGGCTCCTGGGGCGTGGAAAGAGAGTCCGGAGCGGAATCGGCCGCGGGCCGGGACCCGGCCGCGGTTCCAGGGCGCCGGTCGCGGCTCCGGCCCGATGTTCGCGTCCTGCTCGCCAGGCTCGGCCCGGTCCGGTCCGGCCGGGGCTTCCGGCCGTCGCCAACCTCGTCGGAGCCGGGACCGATTGCTCGTGAGCGACGGGAAGTCTCGGACGCCGCCCCAGGGCGGGGCCGGTCACGTGTCGGACCGATCCGCAGGATCATCCCGTGAGACCGGATCGACCCCGTTCATCGGTGCTGAAAATCATCCCTTTCGAAAAAATCCGCCCGTATGGGCGTTCGGTTCTTCGCTCCCATGTGCCTTGAAGGTGACGTGATGTGCCGTCTCGCCGAGGGGCGTCGTGGCCCGGGCGGCATCCGGAACCCGATCTCGCCGACCGGTCCGCGCGGCGGGGAGCCGGGACCTCTGCGCATGCGGACCCGGAGGTCTACCGATGAATCGCATGCCTCGATTTGCATCGATTTTGTCCTCGCTGGCGGTGCTGGCCGGCGTCCTGGTCCTGCACGGGCCTGCGGCGGAGGCACAGGTCGTCAAACCGTTTCAGATCATCGGCGCGGGGGTCGGCCCGGACGGCTTGCCGCTGCCGGGCGAGCCCGCTCGGTCTCACTGGGCCGTGGGGCTCGCGAGCCATATGGGCACCTACCTCGGCGAAGGGACCGTGGAGACCGACTCGGCGGATCCCCAGCCGAACGGGACCATCACGGGCGACTTCGGCAGCGGCTCGCCGTTCGTCTTCAAGGGGGCGGACGGCGACAAACTGGTCTGCTGGTACGGCCGGACCGACCATGGGGCCACGACGCCAGGGACATTCACGCTGACCATCGTCGACGTCCTTCCGGGCGGTACACTTGTCGTCAAGGCGGCCTGGATCGCCCAGTTCGTCGCCGTTCCCGACCAGTCCACCGGCCAGTTCGCCGGCGTCACCGGGAGCTGGGTCATGTATGCTTACTCCGAACCCTTCTTGCTGGGCTCCAGCGACCCGGTCGCCTACTGGTGGGAAGGCGAGGGCACGCTCACATTCCGCGAGGGGAAATGAGAATCGGCTCCGAGACGGGCCCGTCATCGCAGGGTGGGTCCGATCCGCCGACGTCACGCGTCGACAGATGTTCGGTTGGATCCACCCTGCAAGGCTGGGAGGATGGGGTCGGCGGGGTCAGGCTACGGCCCGGCCACGACGGGAGCGGCGCGGTGCCTTCTCGCTCTATCGATGGTTGGCGGCCGCCTGGGCGTGATTCATGGCCTCGAGGGCCAGTAGCGGCTCCATCGGGGCGATGACGAGGATCGTGTCCTCCGCGCCCAGGACGATCTCGTGGTTGGGGTTGACGTTGACCTCGGGCAAGTGGGGGCTCGAGTGCATCACGATGTTCACCCGGTTCCCCGACTGGACCTGGCCCACGGTCAGGCCCACGAGGCGTCCGGCGGGGTTGATGACGATGTCCGTCAGGTGGACCTCCTGCCCGGCCAGTTGGAACGCCTGGTAGACCTTTCGACCGGTCGCCGCTGCGATGAATGCCGGCGCGGCGACCTGCGAGGTCGAGATCGCCGGCATGGAGAAGGCGCCGGCGACCTTGGTGGCGAGGGTCTCGTCGAACAGGCGGATCACGATCCGCGCGCCGGCGTTCAGCTCGCGCGCGGTGATCGCGGCGTCGAGGTTGGTCAGGTCGTCGCTGGTCGTCACGATCACGGCGCGCGCCTGCCGCACGTTGGCCTGCTCGAGCACCGTGGCCATCCGAGCATTGCCCTGGATCACGGGGATGCCCCGATCGAACAGCTCGCCGAGAAACGGTGCCGCGCCGGATTGCTCGATCGCGACGATGCTCTCGCGCAGGTCGATCAGCCCGCGGATCACCTGGTAGCCGACCTTGCCGACCCCGATCACGACGACGTGGTTACGGCAGAGCGAGGCGAGCATGCGATTCCACTCCGGGAGGTTCTGCTTGCGGGTGAAGACCAGGAACGCCAGCCGGATCACCGAGTCGGCGACCGCGCCCAGGCCGATCACGGGGAACAGGAAGAACAGCGGCTGGAGATACCACTCGGTCGGGAAGTCGAGCGACGACTCGAGGAAGATCATCAGGAAGACCGCGTGGCAGGCGCGGGCGAAAGGGAGCGTGCCGCCGTCGTAGAAGCGCTGGAGGATCGCTCCGCCGGTGAGGATCAGCGCGGTGAAGACCGCGAGCGGCCAGCGGAACTCCCAGAGGAGCAGCCGGGCGAACCGGAGGTACATCAACAGGCGAATCGCCGTGCGGACGCGTGGGATGATCGGGCTCATGGAGGTCGAACCGGCTCAGCCCTCCCGATGTCCCGGATGGCCCGGCCCCGACACCGTCTCGCCGAGCACCTCGCCGAGGCTGCGATCGAGGATCGCCGTCATCTCGTCGACCTGCTCGGCCGTGACGACCAGCGGCGGACCGAGGGCGATCCAGTGGGGATCGAAGCGGCAGAGGAGGCCGTGCTCGAGCGCGCGGCGGCCGACGCGCGTTCCGATGGCCTCCGCGGCCGGGAAGCGCTCGCGGGTCGCGCGGTCGCGGACGAACTCGATCGCGTGGAAGAGCCCTTTGCCCCGGATGTCGCCGATCACCGGGTACTTTCGCGCCAGCTCTTCGAGCCGGCGGCGCAGGCGCTCGCCCTGGGCGCGGGCGTTGGCGAGCAGGTCGCGCTCGAGGATCTCGCGGAGCACGGCCAGCCCGGCGGCGCAGGAGATCGGGTTGCCCTCGAACGTGTGCCCCTCGACGAAGCCCGGGTTCTCCTCGATCGGGCCCCAGAAGGCGTCGGCGATCGATTCGCGGCAGATCATCGCCGAGAGCGGCGCGTAGCCGCCCGAGATCCCCTTGGCCACGAGAAGCACGTCGGGCGTCACGCCGAAGGTCTCGGCGGCGAACATCTGGCCGGTGCGGCCGATCCCCGTGATGATCTCGTCGAAGATGAGCAGGATCCCGTGGCGGTCGCAGACCTCGCGCAGGATGGGCAGGTACTCGTCGGGCGGGTCGATCACGCCGCCGGTGTGGCCGATCGGCTCGACGATCACGGCCGCCACGGTGTCGGGATCCTCCATCTCGATCACGTCGCCGACGATCGTCGCGCACGTGATGCCGCAATCGGGGTAGGTCTTGCCGAACGGGCAGCGGTAGCAGGTCGGCGGGAAGACGTGCACGAAGCCCGGGGCCATCGGTTCGTTCACCGTCTTGCGCGACTTCAGCCCCGAGGCCGACAGCGCGCCCAGGGTCGACCCGTGCCAGGACTGATAGCGGCTGACCACCTTGTACCGGCCGGGCGAGCCGGTCAGCCGATGGTATTGCCGGGCCAGCTTGATCGCCGCCTCGACGACCTCGGCCCCGCCGCACTGGAATTTCACCGTGGACAGGTCGCCCGGCGCCAGATCGGCCAGCAGGTTGGCGAGCTGCACGGCCAGCGGGTTCGTGCCGTGCATCGGCGGCGAGAACGCCAGCACGTCGAGCTGCTTCTTGATCGCCTCGATCACGCGGCGGTTGTTGTGGCCGACCGACGCCACATAAATGCCCGAGATGCCGTCGAGGTAGCGCTTGCCCTGCACGTCCCAGTAGAACACCCCGTCGGCCCGGGCCATGATCAGCGGGTGCTTCGACCACTCGGCCATCTGGTCGCGGACGAAGATCCGCCGCAAAAAGCCCTCCTCGGTCGTCTGATTCTCGGCGATCAGCTCGGGGATGTCGGGAGTGGTTGTCGCCGTCGCCATCGTCGGTCGTCCTTCCTGGGGGATGATACGGTTGCTGGGGCCTGGGGTCTCGGGCTTAACCGCGAACTGTTCTCCCCAGGGGATACGGTCGCTCAGGCTCACGGTCTCGGACTTAACCGCGAAAAACGCGAAAAGCGCGAAAGATGGGATGGGCGTGCTAGCCGGCCGCGGGCCAGGACGGGCGGGAGGGCCCGACGCGCGTTCATGCCGGAGTAAGATGTCATTTCATCCCGTTTCCTTTTCGCGTTTTTCGCGTTTTTCGCGGTTAAGTCTTCCGGATCGATCATATTCACGACGCGCCGAAGGCGGCGGCGGTGGCGGCGTACAGCAGGGCGACGCGGGCGAGGTCGTCGATGTCGACCCACTCGGCGACGGTGTGCTGTCCGCCGGCGCGGGGGCCGTGGGTGATCGCCGGGATTCGGGCGTTGGCCGAGAAGCTGTTCGCGTCGTCGACGAAGGGCTTGGGCCCGCGGGGCAGCGGGTCGCCCGAGATCGCGCGATAACCGGCCTGGAAGATCGCGGCGAGCGGCGAGTTCTCGTCGAGCTCGAGCGCGTCGCGGATGAGCATCCAGTGCAGCTCGATCGAGGTGCCGGTGTCGGCGGCGAGTCGCTCGATCCGCGCGCGAAAGTCGCGGGCCACGTCGTCGCGGTCGGTGCCGGGGAGCCAGCGGCGGGTGCCCTCGAGCCAGGCCTCCTGGGGATACTGGTTGTAGATCTCGCCCGAGTGGACCTGGCCGATGAACACGCTGGCCGTGCCGCAGACCGGGTGGGACACGGTGCGCAGCTCGGCCTCGAGCTGCCCGAGCCGGGCGATCAGCTCGGCGGCAGCGGTGATGACGCTCGGCTGGTCGCCTGGGCGCATGACCTCGTGGACCGGCGGGCCGTCGCGGCGGATCACGGCCTTCCATGTGGCGTTGCCGCGGCCGGCGACGGGGAGCACGTTGCAGAGCGGCTCGGGGATGAGCACGCCGTCGCCGTGGTGGCCGTCGCGGATCATCCGGTCGAGCTGGCGGCCGTCGCCCCAGGGTGCCTCGTGCAGGTCGTGGGCGGTCAGGAGCACCGCGCCCGATTCGAGCGCGCCCGAGTCGCGCAGGGCCCGGAGCGCCTCGACCGCGGCGGCGACGCCGGCCTTCATGTCCGACGCGCCGCTGCCGGTCAGGAGTCCGTTCGCGACGGCCGGCGGGACGAACGGCAGATGCACGGTGTCGAGGTGGCCGTTGAACTGGAGCGTTCGGCCTGGGCGTTTTCCCGCGAACCGCACCGAGACCGCCGGCGCGGTCGGGTGGCCGGCCGGGATGCGCTCGACGGCGAATCCCTCGGCCGCGAGGATCTCGGCCAGCCGGTCGCTGACGGCCCCGGCGTCGCCGGTCGGGCTGGGGACCTCGATCAGCCGGATGGCCGTCTCGAGCAGCCGCTCGCGGCGAACGTGCGGCCTCAAGGCTTCGATCAGCGTTTCCATGGTGTCCATCGCGAGAGACCATCGTCGGGGGCGCGGATCACCGGGGGACGACCTGATGGTTCCCCGGAATCCGGGCGGCACGTTGCACCCGGGATCGCAACGTCATTATAACGCGTGAAAGCGCGACGGGAGAGGCTTCCGGCGTCGCGAGCGGAAGTCCTGGCGATTTTGCCGCGCCGCGCCACGTCGCGCTGCGCCGCTGGACGTCCTTCAACGCGGCTTCGTGAAGATCGACGGCACGGCCTCGTCCCGCCGGAGCGGGCGGCTGACCTGGATCCACCGGCCGTTCCTGGCGGGCTGGTAGTTGAGGATGCAACGATCGCGCTGGAAATTGAGGGTGAAGCGCGGGCCCTTCACATAACGCTGGGGCGCGTAGGTCGTCCGGTCAGATCGCCAGCCGTCGGGATGCGACCGGAGCCAGGCCCGGACGGCGCGGTCCTCGTCGGAACCCGGGGCAACGGCGCGCTCGGATACAATGTGCCCATTGTCATAGACCAGGATCGCCGTCGCCGGGCCCAGGCTGGCGGTGTCGATCGTCCTGTCCGGCGACGAGCACCCGAGGAGCATCAGGAGGGCGGCGAGGGCGACGGCCGGCGGCCGTGTGGTCAGGGTCTCTTTCATCGGGCCCTTCCTTGCGGCGATGGCAAGTCGGCCCGCGGGCGCGGGCACCCGATGGTAGGATAATCGGGGCGACGGGGGCTGGCAATCCGCGTATTTCGCGTGAGCGCGAGGCGGTCAGATCTCGCGGAACCGGATGCCGATGCCGCTGAGGATGGAGCGCATCTCGCGCTCGATGCGGTGGAGCTCGCTCAGCTCGCGCTGGAGCGAGGCGACCTGCGTGTGGGCCGCGCGGAGCTCCTCTTCCCGCTCGGCCGTCGGGTGCGGAGCCGTGGGTCGAGGCGGCGGCAGGCGCGGCGTGTTCGACGGAGGACCCACCTCGGCGAGACTCGCCCGGAGCTGGTCGTTGTCCAGCCGGAGGCGCTCGACCTGCGTCCGGAGCCGATCGATCTGGACCTGGGCATGTTCCCCCTGGTCCTGCATCACGCGCTCGGACTCCTGGAGCGCCAGGCGCAGGCGGCTGGCCTCGACCCGGGCCGATTCCTTCTCGGCCAGCAGGCGCCCCTGGGTCGCGAGGGACTCGGTCAGCTCGGTCTCGCGCTCGCGCAGCTCCCCGGCCAGCCGCTCGACCTCGGCGCGGGCGGTTGCGAGCTGGGAGTCCACGGCGCGGCGATGCTCGTCATCCGCGAGGTTCCGGCCGGCCGATTCAGCGCGGAGGCCCTCGAGCTCCGAGCGCAGCCGGGCGGCCTCGCCTTCGAGCCGCTCGCCGTCGGCCCGGCCGGACCGGAGCTCGGCCTCCGCCGTCTCCAGGCGGCACCGCAGGCTCGCGGCCTCGGCCTCCAGCGCCGTGCGCGCCTCCACGATCGAGCCGACCTCGGCGGAGGCGAGCCCGCCCAGGTCGGAGCGGACCGAGTCCAGCTCGGCCGCCAGCCGGTCGCGGGCGGCGCGGGCCTCCTGTTCGGAATCGCGCACCCGCTGGAGCTCATCGCGCAGGCCGTCGCGCTGGGCGCGGGTTTCCTGCTCGACGGATCGGAGCGACTCCACTTCCTCGCGCAGGCCGTCGCGCTCCGACCGCGCGGCCTGGTTCGCCTCGCGCAGCCGCTCGAGCTCATCGCGGATCCGGTCGCGCTCGACCTCGGCCCCGCGTACCGCGGCCGATCGCTCGGCCAGCTCGGCCCGGAGCGTCTCCAGCTCGATCTCGCCGGCTCGCTGCACCTCGAGGGCCCGATCGCGGTCGGCCCGGATCGTTTCTCCCTCGGCGGCCAGCCGGTCCCGCTCGGCCCGGAGCCGCTCTTCCCGCGACAAAACCTCGTCGCGTTCGGCGGCGAGCCGATCGTGTTCCGCGGCGATTTCCTCATGCCGAGCGAGCAAGGCATCCCGATCGGCGACGACCTCTTCGTGCCGCGACAGCCAGGCATCCCGGTCGACGACGAGCTCATCGTGCCGCGCCCGCAGGGTGTTCCGCTCGGTGGCGAGCTGGTCCAGCCCGGCGGAGACCCGGTCGTGCGTCGCCTGGAGTCGATCCGTCCGCGCACGGTGCTCGTCCAGCTCGGCAGCGAGCCGGTCTCGTTCGGCCGAGCGCTCGTCGCGCTCGGCGCGCAGGCGATCGAGCTCGGCGGTCCCGGCATCGGCCTCGGTGGCGAGCCGCTCGGCCTCGGCGATGAGCCGGCGGTTGTCGGCGGCGAGTGTCTCCATCTCGGCGATCAACCGCCGGTTGTCGGCGGCGAGCCGATCGGCCTCGGCGCTCCGCTCGGCCTGGGCCTGGCGCGTGGCCTCGGCGTCGTCGGCGAGCTGGTCATGCGAGGCCCGGAGTTGCTCGTACGTGGCCTGGAGCTGGTCGTGTGCGGACTGGAGCAGCCCGTGCGAGTCGTGGATGGCGACGTGCTCGGAGCGGAGGGTCTCCAGCGACGAGGTGAGCTCTTCCTGCGCCGAGGCCATCGCGGCCCGGTCGTCGATCACCCTTTCCAGCTCGGCCCGGAGTCGCTCGACCTCGGCGGTGAGGGCCTCGACCCGGGCCTGGAGGGCCTCGCGCACCGGGTCGGCGGCGGCCGGAGCGGGCGAGGCGGCCCCGTTGGCCGGCTCGGCGACGCGGAACGGCTCGTCGCACTGCTTGCATCGGACCTCGCGGCCGAGATAGACCCGCTTCACGCTCAGGGCGCAGCGGCATTTCGGGCAGTGGACGAGGATCCGTTCCACCGGGGTCGGGGCCGTCGAGTCCATGGGTGCGGCCGAAGGGACGCCTTCGGCGCCGCCCGCCGCGACGAAGGCGCGGCTGCACTGCCGGCACTCGACCTGCTGGCCGAGATACACGCGGCGCACCCTCAACTCGGCCGAACAATGGGGACACCGGGCGAGGACATGGGTCGTCGCGTCGATCATGGGATCACTCTCGCCTGCCGCGTCCCGCGAAGGCCGGGGCTGCCGGTTGGTCCGGATGCCTGCCGCGATGCCCGAGGACGCCTCCTCGACAGGGCCACTCCATTCGCACGACAAACAGGGAGCACCGGACGCGGACCGCACGCCGCGCGACGCTCTCGTGAAGACTTGCGATTTTCCTCAATTCAATTCTGCCGACCTGGCGTCGGGAATTCAAGCGGCCGCGGCCGAGAACCCGATCCTCCCGGACTCGACTCGCGGTGCGTCTCGGCCATCGGCCGACCCGGCACGCGATCGACTCATACGCACGGGGTCGTCGGCTGTGACGCGCGGAGTCCGAAATATCCTTGGATCGGCGAGGCGGTCGGGTGATCCCGCGTCGCCGCGGGGGTATCGCGGGCCGGTTGAGTGTTCGGCCGGACGGTCAGGGCGCGTCGGGCAGGAACGCGGGACGTCATCTTCACGCTGTCGTCATATCGTGGCAGATTGGTCTCGGCGATGACCGGCTCAATGCGACGGGTCCGGGGTGCGGGACATGTGGTGCTGGCGTTCGCGATCGATCTCGTCGATGGCGCGGTGGAAGGCGTCGCCGTCGCCGTTGTCGTGTTCCCGGGCCTGCTCGAGCCGCTTGCCCCAGGACATCAGGTGGGCCGAGGAGATCCTGCGCACGTCGTAGTCCTTGGCCCATTCGGCGCCGATCTGGCGGCCGATGAGGTTGAGGCGGCTGCGGAGCCGGTCCCTTTCAACTTCGGGGCGCACGCCCTCGATGAGCCACTGGGCGCGCTGACTCCATCCCCGGGAGAGGAGGTTGCCGTCGTAGAACGACCGGACCCAGCCCCAGTACTGGTCCCAGCTCTGGCGCGCGGCGTTGGCGGGGTCGCTGTCGTAGCTGGGCCGGAAGTGGTCGACGACGGGGGTGTACCAGCCGGAATCCTCGGCGGGTCGGGCCCGCGCCGCGGGCGACGTCGGGCCGGCGACGGGGCCGGGCCGGGCGAACAGGGCGAGCGTCATGGCGAGCAGCGGTCGAAGGAAGCGTCCCATGCTGGAGAAGGATCCTGGTGTCCGGGTGTGCGGGTGAGTTCCGGCCCGCCGCGGCGGTCGCGCAGGCCGACGGTTGTGTCCGATCAACGGTCGGCGGTCGATCGAGCGGCGACGGGCTCGATGGACGCGAGGGCCTGGCGGACCGCCGCGCGGATTCGCGGATCGGGGGCGTCGGCCAGCTCGTGCAGGCGGTGCGAGGCGGCAGCGGCCACGGGGCCGAACCGCGACAGGGCGGTGATGACGGCCTCGGCCCCATGGGCCGTCGCGTCGCGCCGGAGGAGGTCCACCAGGGCGGCGAGGGCCCGGCCCTCCTCGGCGGTGCCGGGCGCGAGCCGGCCCAGGGCCGTGGCGAGCGGGCCGATCTCCTCGGACGTGCGCACGAACGGCCGGCGCGAGAGCTCGACCAGCCGCGGGACAGCCGCGACGGCGCCTGGCCCGAACAGGCCGAGCAGGCGCTCGGCCTGGGGCCTCGGCGTGACGTCTTCGCCCTTGACGACGTCGACGAGGAAGGCGATGGCGCCGGCGCATTCGGGCGCCGCCGGGCCGATCCGGCCCATGGCGTCGGCGATCGCCCCGGCGCGGAGCGCCTGGCGGTCGGCGCGGGCGCGCTGGAGGGCGTCGGCCAGCGCGGGCAGGGCCGCCCGCGCCTCGGGGCCGAACGTGGCGAGCGCGGCCACGGCGGAAGTGGCGATTTCGTCGAGATCCCCGAGTGCGACGCCCAGGCCTCGCACGGCCTCGGCGGCCTCGGGGCCGCCGGGCGCGATCCGGCCGAGCGCCTCGGCCGCCGCGACGCGCATGAGCAGCTCGTCCTCGACGGCCTGGGTGGCCTGCATCTCGGCGGCGGTCGGCTCGCGGCCGTTGACCGTCCTGATGCCGAAGCCGACCCGAAGCCGAGGTCTGTTTGGGGCCGCCCCCGTGCCCGCCCCCGTGCCCGATCGGAGAATCTGGACCAGGGCCGGCACGGCCGGGCGCGCGTCGCGGCCGAAGCGGCCCAGCACCTGCACCATGCCGCGCTTCAGGGCGGGCGGAGCCTCGCGACGGCCGATCGCGGCGACGCACAGCGGCACGATCGCCTTCGAGACCCCGGGAGGCCCGAGGTTCGCGAGCGCCCAGGCGCAGTCGTTCCGCACCCAGGTGTCTGGGTCGGACTCGGCATGCCGGATCAGCGCGGGGACCATCGCCTCGACGCCGTCGGACTGCGGCCCCGCGGACGCCGCCGCCGCCCGGACCCCCGCCGCGGGGTCCTCGAGCGCCGCCAGCAGCCGCTCCGTCGTCAGCAACGGACGGCCTGTCGCGTTGTTCGCCAGCGCCTGGATCGCCGCCGCGCGGACGCCGGCATCGGCATCCTGGCAGAGCGGGACCAGCGCGGCGAGCTGCTCGCGATCCGGCTCGAAGGCGGCGAGCGCCTGGATCGCCGCCAGCCGTCGTGAGGGCACGCGGGAGCCTAGCAGTCCGATCACTCGCGGCAGGGCCTCGCGCACCGGGCGGACTGTCCGGGGTCCGCCGACGGGGTAATACGTCTGGCCCCCCGCGACGCGAGCCAGCGCGGCCGCGGCCGCCACCACGGGGTCCCTGTCCGACGAATCGGCGCGCGGGTCGCCGGGGACCGCCTCGCCCTTCTCGTCGAGCTGGGCGAGCAGCGCGGCGACGTGCGGCCGCGCCTCGGGTCCGTAACCGCCCAGGACTGCCAGCATCCGGCACCGGACCTCGGCGTCGCGGCTGCCGAGCGCGGCGACCACCGCGGCGAGTGTCTCGCTGTCCGGTACGTCTGGCTTCGTCCGAGGCAAGAGCGAATGGAACACTCCTAGGTAGGCCGGCCGACACTCGGGGCGCGCGGTCTCGGCCGCCTTGACCAGATCCGGCAGGAGGCGGACCAGCCCCCGGCGATACAGGCAGAGCTCCTGGGACGCCGCATTCCGGACCGCCTCGTCGTGGTCCGCGAGCGCCTCGACCAGGCGCGCTGGCGGGTCGCCCTCGATCCAGTGGCCCATCAGGCCGAGTCCGCGGACGGCCGCCAACCGCACCTCCTCATTCGGGTCGTCGACGAGATGGACGAAGGCACCCGAGACGCCGTCCATGTCGATGATCCGCGGCATCCCCGGCCAGAGCAGTGCGACCGACAGCAGGGCCGCCGCGGCCCGGGCCCGCACCGTGGGCTCGGGATCGCCGAGCCGGGCGATCAGCCCGGCGGCCGCGGCGTGGGCCGAGGCGGGGTCGGCGTCGCTCAATTTGATGCCGTGGAGCACGGTCGCCATCGCGTCGGCCGCGACGGCCCGGTTCCCCGGGTCGGAGTCCTCGAGCGCCGCGATCAGGGCCGGCACCGCGATCTCGGGGTCCTGCGGGCCGATCGTCTCGAGCGTGCGGATCGCCTCCCGCCGCCGCGAGCCGTCGCCCCGCCGGGTGTCGCGCGCCGCCGAGCTTG
>DAIDHB010000153.1 GCA_027452145.1 Planctomycetales bacterium | reverse complement strand
GGGCTCGTCGCCGCCCTGCGCTCCGAGTGTGCCAGCGTCACGCGACGGGAGGGTGTCGCGGTCGCCTATCGCTCGGACGAACTCACCCCCTCCTTGCCGAAGGACGTGGCCCTCAGCGTCTACCGGGTTACCCAGGAAGCCCTGCGAAACGTCGTCAAGCACGCCGGGACCCCGGAAGCTTGCGTGTCCCTCGTCAGGTCGGGCCGGGAACTCATCCTGACCATCCAGGATCGGGGCGTCGGCTTCGATGCCGCGGGGGCACGCTCGCGAGAGGCACTCGGGCTGTCCAGCATGGCGGAGCGGGTCCGCCTGGTTCGAGGGATATTTTCCGTCGACTCCAAGCCGGGGCAAGGCACGACGATCACGGTCCGCGTCCCCGCGGTCGGGAACGAGTCATGAAGCAGCCACGAGTCTTACTCGCCGACGATCACCGGATCCTGGCCGAGGGTGTGCGGGGCCTGCTGGAGTCAGAATTCGAGCTGGTGGGGATCGTGTCCGACGGCAGGGAGTTGGTCGAGGTCGCGATCAAACTTCGACCCGACGTGGTAGTCGCCGATATCAGCATGCCCTCGCTCAACGGCATCGATGCCGTCGCACAGCTCCGCCGCGCGGGTGTGTCGTGCACGGTCGTCTTCCTGACCATGCAGCGCGACGTCTCGTATGCGCGCATGGCAATGGAGGCAGGGGCATCCGGCTACGTCCTGAAGCATTCCGCCCATGGCGAACTGATTACGGCGATCCGCGAAGCCCTCCGCGGTCGGACCTACGTGACCCCGCTGATCGCCGGGGAACTCCTCCGCTCTTACCAGGAAGACGGGCCGCAAACCCCGCACGCGACCCGGAATCTGACGGCGCGACAGCGGGAGGTCCTGCAACTCTCCGCGGAGGGCCGGTCGGCCAAGGAGGTCGCGAGCCTGCTGCACATCTCGTCGCGGACCGCCGAATATCACAGGGCTCGCGTCATGAAAGTGCTCGGGATCAGGACCGCGTCCGAGCTCGTCCAGTATGCTATCCGGAACGGCATCATCTCGGTCTGACGGACCATCCGCGCTGCGCAAGGCGCAATCCAAGTCCCGTAGTTTTGCGAATTGCGTTCCCCCCCGGCGCCTCGCAAGATGTTCCACTAGAGTCCAGGCGCCTGGCATGGTCCCAGACGCCGCGCGAACGTGGGTTCTTATTCCCCCTGCGTTGATGCGGAGGGGCCAATTTCAGAATGGGCTGCACCACGTCGCTTCCCTTCCACCGACACTGGGACCGGATATGAGTATTCAACAAGCGGAGCTTCGAGTGTCGATCGCCTCATACAAGAAGGCGGCGGGCGCGGGCGCACGGAGGAGACGGGAGGTCGGACGTCGCACCGAGACAAGGTGGGTGGCACCATGAGGCAAGGCCGCGTCCTCCTGGCCGATAGTTACCTTCCCATGTTGAAGGGTGTCCGCAGCCTGCTGGAATCCCTGTTCGCGGCGGTCGTGATGGTTGCCGACGAGGGATCATTGCTCGAAACGATCGAACGACTCGACCCGGACCTTGTCGTCGTCGACCTCTCAATGCCGGTGAAGGAAGGGACCAACATCGTGCGGCAGTTGATGGCCCGCTTCCCCCGATTATGTTTGATCGCCCTCAGCGTTCACGACGAGCCGGTCGTCGCCGCACAGATGCGCGACGCGGGGGTTGCAGGATTCGTGCTCAAGCGGACCGCGGCCATGGATTTGATCCCGGCCGTCGAGGCCGTCCTCGGCGGCGGTTCGTTCGTATCCCCGGCCGTCTCGGAGTTGGAATCGAGACGAGATCATTGACGTGTCGGATGGTCGCCCAAGGCTGATAGCCCGCGACGTCCTGTTCCTCGAGATCGTCCGGCTGGCCGATCGGCTCGGCATCGCGTCGGACAAGGCCAGTCAATCGGTACTGGAGTGATGCCCCTGACTCGCCCTTTGCGAGCCGGACGGCCGCAGGGCGAAAAGGCCCGTTCTTGCAGAAGGGAGAACTCGGATGAAGAAGGTCTTTCTGAGCCTCGTGGTCGCGATCGGCGCGACCGGCTCGGGCTTGAACGCCCAGGAGTCTACGACGAGAGTGCCGGCAGATCCGGCGGCCGCGCAAGCCCCGGCCGCGAAGTCGGCCGTGACACCTCAGGTCGATCGGGGCGACGATGAGAAGGCGATCCATGCGCTCCTCGACGAGTTCGTCAAGGCTTTCAATGCGGGCAACGCCGGGGCCACCGCCGACACGTACACGGAGACGGCTCTCGTCGTCGACGAACGAGGCGAGCGAGTCGAGGGGCGCGCCGCGATCCGCGACCAGTACGCGGCATCATTCGCCGACAATCCGGGGAGCACGATCGCCATCAAGGTCGACGCACTCCGATTCCTCGGCCCGGAGACGGCCCTCGAACAGGGCCGCACCACGATCACGCCGGCCGGGGGCGCCGGCGCACCCGAGATCACTCGCTTCACCGCGATCTACGTGAAGCAAGGCGGACACTGGCGGCAGGCCGCCGTGCGCGACGAACTCGCGCAGGACCTCACCCCGCACGAGCGCCTGAAGGAACTGGAGTGGCTCGTGGGTGACTGGATCAACGAGAGCGAGGCCGCGGTCGTCTCCACCTCCTGCGGGTGGGCCAAAGGCGGCCACTTCCTCGATCGCGAGTTCACCGTGAAGACCGCGGGCCAACCCATACTCTCGGGCACGCAGCGTATCGGCTGGGACCCTCTGAGGCAGCAATTCAAGACCTGGATCTTCGACTCCGGGGGCGGGCACGGCGAAGGCTACTTCACGCGCACCGGCAACCAGTGGGTGGTCAAGGTCGAAGGTGTCGGCCGGGAGGGAAAACCCGTGTCGGCCACGAACATCATCACGCGCCAGGGCAAGGATCGCATGAGCTGGCAGTCGACCGAGAGGACGGTCGGAGGCTCCGCGGTCCCCGGGATCGAGGAGTTCACGATCGTGCGCAAGCCACCCGATGTCGGCAAGTAACTCCGCCAGTCGTATCCAGGATTACCATATTTCAACGAGGATCTTTATCATGAATCGCGCGATATCGAAGCTGGCCCTCGGCATCACTCTGGGGGTGCTTTCCCTCCCCTCTGACGTCCTCGCGGGCCGCGGCGGCGGTGGCCGCGTGGGTGGTGGCGGTGGCTATGGTGGCGGCGGTGGCCGAGGCGCCTACGGCGGCCAGATGGGCGGAGGATACATGAGCCACTCTCCCTCGATGAGCCAGCCCCACCCCCAGTCGAACTGGTCGGGTTCCAACGGGAACCGCTCGCAGTACGGCAATCAGGGTTCGTCGAACCACAATGCGGGGGCCGCCGCGGCTGGCGCGGGCTACTCCAATCGCAACCAGTCCTCGCAGGCCCCGCTCTCGGCAGCCGCGGGTGCCGCCGCCGGCGCGGGCTACTCCAACCGCAATCAGTCCTCGCAATACCCTAACGCAGGCGCCGCCGCTGCCGGTGCAGGCTACGCCAACTATCATAACGGCACCTGGAATGGCAACAATTACGCAGGCTGGGGGGCGGCGGGATTGGCCACCGGTTACGCGACCGGAGTCGCGGCCTGGGGCGCGGGCTCGCCGATGTATGGCTGGGGTTATTCGGGCTATAGCAATCCCTACTATGGCGGCGGTTTCGGGTCGGGTGGCGTGGCACAAACGGCACCCGTGCAGCAGCCGACCGCGGCGCCGGGTTCCGACTACTCCCAGCCAATCAGCACGACTGCCGCCCCGCCCGAGCAGGCGGTCTCCGGCCAGGCGGCTTCGGGGTACGACCAGGCCCGCTCGGCGTTCAAGGCGGGCGACTACGCACAGGCCATTCAGCTCGACCAGCAGGCACTCGCCCAGACGCCCAACGACACGAACATGCACGAGTTCCTCGCCATGGCGTACTTCGCCCAGGGCAATTATCCCCAGGCCGCGCCTCCGCTCTACGCGGTCCTCTCGGTGCGGCCCGGCTGGGACTGGACGACGTTGAGCGGAATATACCCCGATGTCGACACCTACACCGGCCAGCTCCGGGCGCTGGAGGCCTATGTCAGATCAAACCCGGATTCGGCCCAGGCCCACTTCGTGCTGGCCTACCAGTACCTGGCCCAGGGTCATGACCCGGAAGCCGTCGCGCAGCTCAAGGAGGTCGTACGGCTCCAGCCCAGTGACACGCTCTCGGCGCAGATCATCGCGGCGTTCCAACCTTCGGGCGCCAACCCGTCGCCCGCCGAGGCCGCCCCGGCCGCGGCGCCTGCGGTCCAGGGGAGGCTGGCCGGGACATGGGCCGCTACGCCGGCTCAGGGGGTGAAGATCGCCCTGACGATCCAGGACGACGGCGGTTTCTCCTGGAACGCCACCGGCCCGGGCAAGCCCGCGATGAACATCGTCGGCAAGTCAACGCTCGCCGACGACACCCTGACTCTCACGGCCGAGGGGAGCCAGA
>DAIDHB010000152.1 GCA_027452145.1 Planctomycetales bacterium | reverse complement strand
CGTCGCGACAATACGCGCTTCTGGGGCTGCTCGGTGACGACGGCGCTGCGGGACGAGCGGGGCGAGCTGAAGGGCTACGCCAAGGTCATCCGCGACGCGACCGATCGCAAGCAGCTCGAGATGGAGCTCCGCCGCCAGGCTCAGGAGCTGGTGGACGCAAACCGGCGGAAGGACGAGTTCCTGGCGATGCTTTCGCATGAGCTGCGCAACCCGCTGGCTCCGGTGTTGAACTCGGTGCACGTGCTGCGCCAGGCGCCGCACGACCCGTCGCTGGTGCAATACGCCGGCAACATGGTCGAGCGGCAAGTCCGCCACATGGCTCGGCTGATCGACGACCTGCTCGACGTCACGCGCCTGACGCACGGCAAGGTGCGGCTCCGGCCCGAGCGCGTGGACCTGGCCGTGCTCGCCGAGCGTTCCGCGGAGAGCGTCCGGCCGCTGATGAGGGCGCGCGGGCATCAGTTCCACCTGACCATCCACCGGCGGCCGATCTGGCTGGACGCCGACCCGATCCGAGTCGATCAGATCCTCGTCAACCTGCTCAACAACGCGGCCGAGTTCACCGAGCCGGGCGGCCGGATCGAGCTCGAGGTGGCGAGCGAGGAGTCCGTCGCCGTGATCCGGGTCCGCGACGACGGGACGGGCATCGATCCCGGACTCCTGCCTCACATCTTCGAGTTGTTCACGCAGGCCGATACCTCGCTCGACCGCGGTGGGGCCGGGCTCGGCATCGGGTTGACGCTCGTCCAGCGGCTCGTCACGCTGCACGGCGGGTCGATCGAGGTCCGAAGCGAGGGCCCGGGCCTCGGCTCGGAATTCACCGTCCGCTTCCCCGCGGCGGCCGACATCGCGCGGTCCGCCGGCCCGTCCGGTCAGGCACCGGAATCCCCGGCGAGGCTCCGAGTACTCATCGTCGACGATAATGTGGACATGGCGATGAGCCTGTCTGTCATCTTCCGGATTCACGGCCATTCGGTCGAGGTCGTCCATGACGGGGCCGCGGCGCTGGAGGCTATCGAGGCCCGGCCGTTCGAGGTCGTCCTGCTCGACATCGGATTGCCGACGATCGACGGCTACGAGGTCGCCCGGCGGATCCGGCGGCGGGGGGACGCGACGCGTCCGCTGCTGGTCGGGATCAGCGGCTACGGATTCGAGACCGATCGGGAGAAGGCCCGCGCCGCCGGATTCGACGTCTACCTGGTCAAGCCGGTCGACCCGAACGTGCTCGAGGACCTGCTCGAGCGGAGGTCCGCCGAGTCGCCTTCGGTGCAAGGAGGCGACAGGCCCTGAGTCCCGTCAGGCCTTTCGGGCGGCCGGGGTGTCGTCGCCGATCTTCATGGTTGCCAGCTTGTGGTGGCCGACCGCGAAGAGGGTGTTCGTCTGCGGATCGAGGTCGAAGTCGTGCACGTACATCGGCGCCTTTGCCTGGGCCAGCACATGCCTGGCGTCGACGTCGCAGAACAGTAGCACGCCGTCGGAGTACCCACCGGCGCCCAGGAGCCACTCGCCCCCGGGATGGAACTCGAGGCGTTCGATCAGGCCGCGGCCCTCGCCCTGCGCCTCGCCGATGCGACGGCCCTTGCGCCAGTCGAAGACCTCGATCCGCGGCTTGCCGTCGAGGTGGTCGATGTTGCCGATCGGGCCGATCCCGCCGATGGCCAGTCGCGAGCTGTCGGGTGAGAAAGCCAGGGCGCGGATGCCGCCGATCGAGTGCCGCCGCTGGACCGGGTCCCACGTGTAGAAGCCGGGTGCGTCGAGCTCGGCAACCCGGCTGCCCGAGTCGATATCCCAGACGTTGACATGGCCGACCTTGTCGCCGGTCGCGACGAGCCGGCCGTCGGGCGAGACGGCACAGGCGAAGAGCATCGACGTGAAGTGGTGCGGCGTGAACTCGGCGTGGCCGCGCAGCTCGTGGCGGAGCGAGCCGGTCTCTGCGTCCCAGAGGCGGCAGACCATGTCGTCGGCGACGCTCGCCACGACTGAGCCATCAGGCGTCGCTGCCACGCGGCGAATCCACCGCGAGTGGGCCGAGATGTCGCGGATCCTCTTGCCCGAGGCGACGTCCCACCAGATCAGCCGGCCGTCATACCCGCCCGAGACCAGGCGCGGGCCGGCCAGGGCCAGCCCGGTCACGTAGCTTGTGTGCGCGCCCAGTTCCGCCGGCTCGGGCTTCTCCGCCGCCAGGTCGATCGAGTGCACCTTGAAGTCCGAGCCGCCGAAGAACAGCCGCGAGGTGCCGGCCCGGCGCGCGGCAGCGAATACGATCTCGGGGCGAGCGATCTGCTTGACCACGCGGACCTTCTCGGCGCTGGGGGCGAGCATCGGGAGTTCCTTCGGCTGGGGAGATCCGCTCGATGGGGTGGAAACGGCGGACGCGGCGTGCGGCGGACGGCCTCAGGCCAGCACGGCGCGGACGGGTTCGGTGCCGGGGTTGGTCAGGGGCACGGGTCGGGAGCCGACCATGTAGGACTTCTCGTGGTCGATGCCCAGTGCCTGGTAGATCGTGGCGAAGAGCTCGCCGGGCCCGACCTGGCCGTCCACGACGGACCGGCCGTTGGCGTCGGTCTTGCCGTACACCGAGCCACCCTTCACCCCCGCGCCCGAGAGCGTGGCGCTCCACGCGCTGGCGAAGTGGTCGCGGCCGAGGCTGGGGTTGATCTCGGGTGTGCGGCCGAACTCGGCGAGGGTGATAACCAGCGTGTCCTCCAGGAGTCCGCGTTCCGAGAGGTCATCCAGGAGCGCCGCCATGACGCGGTCGAGCTCGGGGACCATCTCCTGGTGGGTCTCGAAATTCTGCCCGTGGCTGTCCCACCAGGCGCGGGCCACGCGGACGAACGGGACGCCCGCCTCGACGAGCCGGCGGGCGGCGATGGCCTGCTCGCCGAACTGGGTGGGGCCATACCGGTCGCGGACGGCCTGCGGCTCGCGCGAGATGTCGAAGAGCGTCTCGCTGGCCATGAGGCCGCGGACCCGCTCGTAGGCGACGTTGTGGCTGCCGAGCGCGCCGGCGGATGACCGGCCACGGGCGAAACGCCGGCTCAACAGGTCGCGGAGCTCGGCCCGCTCGACATGGTCGAGGTCGGTGATGTCCTCGAGGCGGCGGAGGTTCTCGGGCACCATGCCGGTGGTCAGCGCCATCGGGGCATAGCGCTCGCCGAGGAATCCGGCGGTGCCGGGGGCCATGCCGCGGCCCTCGGTGGCCGAGTAGAAGGTAACGTAGTCGGGCACCCGGCTGTGCGCCTGGCCCAGCTCGCGTGCCAGCACGGCGCCGAGGTCGGGGTAGCGCACGCTCGGGTCGTCGCGGCGGCCCTGCATCATCAGCCGGGCGCCGCCGCCGTGGTCGCCGTTCTTCGTGTTGAGCGAGCGGATAATGCAGGTGCGGTCCATCCGGGCGGCCATCCGGGGCATCAGCTCGGAGATCTGGATGCCGGGCACCGAGGTCGGGATCGCGCCGAAGGGTCCGCCGGTGGGCGTGCCCGGCTTGGGGTCCCAGGTCTCGAGCTGGCTCGATCCGCCGGCGAGCCACAGGAGGATGACGTGCTTCCGGCGCTGCTTCAGCTCGGAGGCCAGGGCCGGGGCCTGGAGTACGTCAAGCGCCGTCATGTCGGCGGCCAGGGCCGCGGCGCCGGTGGCCAGCGTGCCCAGGAATCGGCGGCGGTCGATGGCGTGATCGGGCGAGCCGCAGAAGGAGTGACGTGTCTCGGCCATGGCGGGCTCTCCGGCATGCGGGTCGGTGTCGAGGTCGCGGGACGGCGAGGACGCGCGGGCCCGCCCCATCATATCATATCCTATCAATGATTGAATCGGAACTCGGGCGAGGTCAAGAGGGCCCAGACGAGCTGCTTGCAGGCGGCGTCGGGCCGGTCGGAGCGTCGGCGGAGGTAGTCGCCCAGCGCCGTCCGTTCGTCGTCATCCGGCGGGCGAGAGAGAACGTTGCGGACGGCCAGCTCGACCTGCTGCTCGGGCTCGGCGAGTTTGAGCATCCGTGCGACCAGCCGGCCGTCGGAATCGCCGAGCAACTCGCGCTCGATCCTCGCCCCGTTACTGAACAGCAGGGCCTCGGCGACGCCGATCCCGCCGTCGCCGGGTGAGCCGAGCGAGCCGGCCAGATCGCGCGACTGATCAGCCAGGGACTCGACCCGCCGGTCGAACTCCGCCGGCTTGAGGCTCGGCGTCAGGCTTTCGGGGTCGGCCGTGGCGATCCGGAGCGAGCAGGCCAGTTGCGCCGGGGTGAGCGGCCGGACGGCGGCGACGGCGAAAAGCGACGGCCGGGGCGGCTCGCCGCTCGTCCAGCGGCTGTCGCGGGCATAGGCGCGACTCAGGACGAGTCCGCGCACCAGCCGGCGGAGGTCGTAGCCGTGCTCGATCGTGTCGCGGGCGAGCCAGGCCAGGAGCTCGGGGTGGCTGGGGGGGTTGGCCGAGTGCATCTGGTCGAGCGGCATCACCAGCCCGCGGCCGAACAGGCGGTTCCAGGTCCGGTTGACGATCGCACGCCCGAAGTAGTCGCGCTCGCCGGGCGCCAGGGCGAGCTCGACGAGCTTTGCCCGGGCGCTGAACCGCGGCGATGGCGGCGGGCCCTTGTCCTTTTTCGCGCGCTGGAGCCGGTCCTTTTCCTGCTTCTGCTCGTCGCGCGAGGCCTCGCGGCTGGCCTCGGGCTCGGCGGCCTTTCGGCCGGTGAGGAACATCATTCGAGCCGTCCGCTCGACGCCCTCGGTCGTCTTGAACCGCAGGACCCCGAACCCGCGCTCGGCCAGGAAAGCCTCCTTGCCGTTTCCGCTGAGCGTGGTCCGGTCGAAGAACGCCTTCATGCCGTAGAAATGGTCCTGCTTCCAGTCCTCCACCAGGGGGTGGTCGTGGCACTGGGCACAACTGATGTTCACGCCGAAGAACGTCGAACTGACCTCGGCCGTGAGGCGGTCCGTGTCCTTGATCCGCCGCCGCAGGTAATCGGCGGCGCCGTTCTTCGACTTCTCGACCTGGTCCGGCAGCATCAGCTCGCGGAAGATCGCGTCCCACGGGCGATTCTCGCCGACGGCCCGCACCAGGTATTCGCGCAGGCTGCCGGCGTCGCCGGCCATCAGCAGCACGTCGAGCTCGGCCGCCTGATGGCGGACGAAGCCGGGGGACGCCATCAGGCGGTCGACCAGCCGGTCGGTCCGCCGCGGGTCGGTGCTTTCGACGAAGGCTCGCGTCTCGCCGGCCGTCGGGATCCGGCCGGCCAGGTCGAGCGTGATCCGGCGCACGAGCGCGGCCGCATCACACGGCGGGGCCGGGCTGATCCCCTCGCGGCGGAGCGTCGCGTCGATGTAATGATCGACGGCCTCGGCGATCGGCCGGTCCGGCGGCAGGAGATCGCCGGCAAACGCGGGGAGGGCAAGGACGACGAAGATCCCGGCGAACGCGATCGCCTGGCGAAGAATCCGCATCGTGGGCTCCTCGGTGCTCTTTGAGGCTGGGGGCGGGCTGGAACGCTCGCGGTGGGAGGGAGAGACACCCGTCGCGTCGACGACCGATCTCCACCTGACCTTCCTTATCGGCTCGGTGGCGAACAATTGTTAAACTACGCCATCGCGGCGAGGGATGCCAGACTTTTTTCGTGGTTTCCGCCGAGCGAGAGGCCGGGCCGATCGGAGAAGCCCGGGGAGACATTCAATTTCGGGCCATCGGGGGCGAATAGATCGTCGCGATCGCGATCGTCGTCGTTGACGGTCGCTCGAGAGGAGGGTCCGACCGCGGCGAAGGGGAGCTCCCTGCCATGAATCGGGTGATCAGAACGGTGGCGCTTGCGGTCCTGATCGCCTTGCCCGGAGGGGCGAACGGCGATGATGGGAGCAAGGCCGGGGTCCAGGGGATTGCCGGCGACTGGGAGGCGACCCTGAACGTCACGCCCCAGATCGGCCTGCGCATCACGCTGAAGATCGAGCGGGCGAAGGATGGCTCGCTGTCCGGGGCGTGGGGCAGCCCCGATGAGGGGCTCGAGGCGCTGCCGCTGGCGTCGATCGCGTTCCGCGATCGGGCCGTGGAGTTCGCGACGAAGCACGGGGCGAGCTTCAAGGGCCGTCTGAACGAGGCCGGAACCGAGCTCGATGGTGATTGGGTTCAGCAGGGCCGGAAATACGCCCTCATATTCCGCCGGTTCGATCCCGCCACGGTGCCCGCCCGGCCGTCGATCCCGAAGGAGCTCGAGGGGATCTGGGAGGGGACGCTGAAGATTCAGAAGACGATCTCGCTCCGGCTGGTGCTGAGGGTCGAGAAGGACAAGGAGGGGCGGCTCAGGGCAACCCTGGCCAGCCCCGACCAGGGGGCGGCGAAGATCGGGGTCACCGCCATCGGCCTCAAGGACGGCGAGCTCACCTTCGAGAGCAAGGTCGTCGGGGCGAAGTACGCCGGCAAGAAGAACAAGGACGGGACAGGGTTCGAGGGGGAGTTCCAGCAGGGCGGCCTGAAGATTCCGCTCGTCCTGAAGAAGACGGACAAGGTGGTCGAGCCCTCGCGGCCGCAGACGCCCCGGCCGCCGTTTCCCTATCGTTCCGAGTCCGTGACCTATGACAATGCGGCGGGGGGTGTGAAGCTGGCGGGGACGCTGACGATGCCGAACGGCAATGGGCCATTCCCGGCCCTCCTGCTCATCACCGGCTCCGGGGCCCAGGATCGCGACGAGACCATATTCAGCCACAAGCCGTTCCTCGTGATCGCCGACCACCTGACTCGCCGGGGCATCGCGGTCCTGCGGGTTGATGACCGCGGAGTCGGCGGGTCGACCGACAAGGGGCCTGATGAGACGCTCGACGACCATGTGGGCGACGTGCTCGCCGGGGTCGCCTTCCTCAAGGGCCGTCGCGAGATCGACGCGGCCCGGATCGGGCTGGCCGGGCACAGCGAGGGCGGGATCATCGCGCCGCTGGCGGCCGTCCGATCGCCGGACGTCGCGTTCATCGTCCTCATGGCGGGCACCGGGCTACCCGGCGTCGATATCCTCAGGGCGCAGTCACGGCTCATCTCGCGGGTCGAGGGGGCGACCGACGCCGAGCTCGAGCGCTCGGCGAAGATTCAGCAGCGCCTGCTGGATATCCTGATCGAGGAGAAGGACGTCGAGAAGGCCAGGACCCGGATCGCGAAGGCCGCCCGGGAGATCATGGCCGGGATGACCGAGGCCGAGAAGAAGGACCTGCGCGAGTCCGGCGGCGACCTGGCTGCGCTGGCCGAGCCGTTCAACAGTGCCTGGTTCCGGTCGTTCGTCACCTACGACCCCAGGCCGATCCTGAAGAAGGTGCGCTGTCCGGTGCTGGCGATCAATGGCGAGAAGGATCTCCAGGTCCCGGCCAGGGAGAACCTCGACGAGATCCGGAAGGCGCTCGAGGCCGGGGGCAACCGCGACGTGAAGGTTATCGCGTTCCCGGGGATCAACCATCTCTTCCAGCCGTGCAAGACGGGCTCGCCGAGCGAGTATGGGACGATCGAGACCACGATCGCGCCCGAGGTGCTGAAGGCGCTGGCCGACTGGATTGGCGAGAAGACGAAGAACCGGCCGCGTTGAGGCGCTCGAGGCTCGACCGGGCCGGGCCGCTACACCCGCTCTCGCGCACGAATCCGGACCGAGATGGCCATCAGGGCCAGCCACCACGAGACGCCGTAGATGAGGTTGTCGAGGTGCTTGAAGTAGAGCATGAGCAGGCCGGTGAAATACATCTGCACGGCGAGCGCGAATAGCCGGAGAGAGAACAGCCAGGCCATCGAGGCGAGCAGGAACGTGCTGAGGGTTCCCCAGACCGGGCGATACCAACGAGTATCCCAGCCGGTCAGCTCGTTGAGCGACAGCACATTGAACGAAAGGATCAGGAACGTGATCCAGAGCCGCGCCGCGACGCCGATGGCGGCGGACGACTTCATCCACCCCGGGCCGGCGATCGCTCGCAGCGCCGCGAGCACGAAGAAGAACTCGGCGACCCAGACGTAGAAATGCCTGGGATCGCGCTGGAGGTCGGGCTGATAGATGGCCTGGCAGACCAGGAAGCACCCCAGGTGAATCCAGGCGACCGCGGCGATGGCGCGGGACCATTTCCCGTCACCGCGCTGGAAGGCCCCGTCCAGATCGGCCCGCAGGCCGAGCCTCCAGTCCGCGATCATCGAGTCCCGGCGCAGGCCCGGTGCGGCCCGCTCCTCCCCCAGCAATGTCTCCGGCATGATCCCCCTACCCCGATCCGGTTCCTGCCCGCCGCGCGACGGGCGGGTCGTTGCCAGCCTCCTCACCGCACAAGCTTAACACGCGAAGCGGACCGGCGGCGGATGCGCTCGGAACTCACGGTCGGGTCTGGGAGGCCCATGCGCTCCGGGGCGACAGTAGGGGTTGTCCGAATAAAACGGATGTGGCGAAGGGAGCCGGCGGGGGAGACGCGATCGGGATCGCAGGAATCTGGTCACGGCGGTCAGGTGAACGAAAACGGCCCACCGGGAGAACCGGTGGGCCGAGGGATCAGCGGTGGGCCAGGCGTCAGGAGCCGAGGAGCGAGTTGCCCCTCGTGCCCGAGCGGACAGTCTGGCGATCCTGGGTGACCGCTGATCGGGACGCGCCGAAGGTCGAACCGTTCGAGCCGGCCTGCTGCGTGACCGCGGCGGCGGTCGACCGCCAGCCGCTATAATGACGCGCCGGGCCCGACGGGGTGCTCGTCGAGTTGGTCGACGAGGCCGAGGCCGGGACGGTGGTCCCGAGGACGGCCGCCGTGTGCGCGCCGCTCGCTGCGGTCGAGACGGCGGCCGTGATGGTCGCCGGCTTGAATGCGACGTCGGCCCAGAAGTTCATCCCCGAGCCGTCCACATCGGGGAAGCTGCCGGAGTAGTTGTAGACGCCGTCGCCTCCCGGCGTGCTCTCGGACGGGGCCTGGAGCGGGCCATTGCTGACACCGGCACTGTTGAAGAACCCGGTGCTGATGCCGAAGTATCCGCCGCCGGTCGAGAACGACACGATGTACTCGGTGTTGGCCTGGATCGTCACCGGATTCAGGAGGTTGACCTGCTGCCACCCGTATGAGGTCTCGTTCGTGAAGGTCGCCGTGGCGAGCAGCGTCCCGCTCGACGACCAGAGGTGGCCGACGTGCAGATAGCCGCCCATCCACGTCTGCTTGTAGAAGCGGATTCCCGTCACCTCGCCCGCCTGGCTCGACGTGAACTTCACGCCGACCTCGTAGGAGCCGTAGGCATACGCGTTCTCGGGCGGAGTATACGAGTTGGCCCAGAGGGTATCGGTCGCCGGGGCGGCGCCCGTGGTCGTCGCGCTGGCCACGCCGCTGGCGGGAGACGTCAGGTTGCTCCAGGTGGCCAGGACTCGGAACTCATACGTCGTGCCCGCGGTCAATCCCGTGGCCTGGTAGCTCGTCGAGGACGTGCTGCCGACCTGGGTCCAGCTCGAGCCGCCGTTCGCGCTCTCCTGGATCAGGTAGCCGGTCGCCCCGGCCGAGCCGGTCCAGGCGAGGTTGATCTGCGACGAGGAGACCGCCGATGCCGAGAGGCCCGTCGGAGCGGCCGGGGCGACGCTCACGGCCGAGCTCGTCGCGCTGATGTTCGACGTCGCATCCTTCGCCGTCACGGTCCGGGAACCGGCGGTCTCGAAGGTCACCGAGAAGCTGTGCGTCCCGGCGTTGGCCGTCGTGAACGTGTAGGTCGCCGGCAGGTGGGCGGCGGCGTCGGTGCTGGAGAACGAGACGGTGCCCGTGTAGCCGGTCGCCACGTTGCCGTAGGCGTCCTTCGCCGTGAGCGTGAGCGTCTCGGATGTGCCGGCCGCCGCGGATGAGGGCAGTCCAGCCAGGACGAACTGGGTGGCCTTCGCCGGGCTGACGCTGATCGCCGGCGAGGTCGCCGCGGTCGCCGCTCCCGAGGTGTCGGTCGCGGTGACGGTCTGCGAGCCGGCCGTGTCGAGCGTCACGGTGAAGGTGTGCGAGCCCTTGTCGGCCGAGGTGAACGTGTAGCTTGCCGGCAGGATCGCCTTGCCATCGGTGCTGGTGAGCTTGACCGTCCCGGTGTAGCTCGTGTCGACCGTGCTCCCCTGCTCGGCCTTCACCGTGACGCTGAACGAGCTGCCGGCCGTCGCCGAGGCCGGCGTGCTGACCGCCAGGGTATCGGTCTGGGTCGGGGCCGGGGTGGGCGTTGGCGTGGGTGTGGGTGTCGGGCTGGCCGTCGAGCCCTCGAGCGAGCCGACCACCAGGTTGGCCAACGGCGAGCCGAGGCCCGTGACGTAGTCGTACCCCGAGCCCGCGGTGTAGTTCGGTGAGCCTGTGCTCGTGCCGCTCGTGATATCGTGGAAATCGTTGCGGTTCTGGTACAGGATGTCCATCACCTGCTGGGGATTCGAGGTGTCGAGCGGAGCCTGGCCGGCCGCCGCCCGGCCCTCGTCGGCGATCGCCAGCAGCGCCGACCACTGCGGCGCGCCGGCGCTGGTGCCGCCCACACTCAGCCATCCATAGGTCGTCCCGCTGTAGGGGACCGAGTCATACACGTCAAAGCCGGTGCTGGGCGAGGCGTTGTAGGCGACATCGGGATTGGCCCGGCTCGTCGTGCTGGTGACGACGCCATTCTGATACGCCGGCATGTTCTCGTACGCGCTCGGGCCGCCGCCGCTTCCCGACCAGCCGGTCTCCGACCCCCATCCGCCGCTGGATGTCAGGGTCAACTGGGTCCCGCCCACGGCGAGCACATTCGGCGAGGACGCCGGCCACGACACCGGCGCGCCGCTGTCGCCCGACGACGCGACGAACGCGGTGCCGGAGTGGCTGAAGGTGCTGTCGTAAGAGGTCTGTCCCGAGAACTCCGAGCCGCCCCAGCTCATCGAGACGACGTTGGCATGGGACGCCGCGTAGCTGACGCCCTGGAGCAGGTCGTTCAGGTTTGAGGAGTTGGCCTCGACCAGCAGGATTTTGGCGCCCGGGGCGATGGCATGGGCCCACTCCACGTCCAGCGATTCCTCCAGCTCCCACCCGCCCGAGCTGTCCGCGGCGGGCAGGCTCGCGCCGCCGGTCTGGTTCACCTTGCTCACGGTGACCGCCGGCAGGCCGAACTGGGCGTCGAATGTGTTCAGGTCGGACTGGATGTTGGGGTCGTCGTAGGCGTCGACGATCGCGATGGTCTGCCCACTGCCGTTACCGAGGGACGGGCTGATCTGATAGGCCTGCTGGATCTGGGCCGGGGTGTACCCCCCGCCCGAAGGCCCGCCGTCCGGGCCGATCGAGTCGACCACGAACATGGGAGAGGCCGCCGGCAGCGTGCTGAGCAGGGCGCGGCCCTCGAGAGATTCGACCAGAAACACCAGGCTCCTCGGCCTCGCGGAGCGCGTACGAACCGTGCGGCGCGTCGGTTTCGAACTCACGGGTGTGATTCCTTTGGGTGCAGTCGTGCGGTGCTGAATTCGAGGTCGATTATGACGAAGATGTGGACGTACGACCCGGAGGAACCCCGGGCCCGATCGAAGCCGGGCGTGGCCTGGCCCCGCCGCCGCTCGATCGCCTTCGGATTGTGTAAACGGAAATAGATCCGGACCATCCCGCAGGGGGATAGCGGCACGTTGCTGGGATTGGGATTCGATCGCCTCGGCTCGGCGGATCGCGTGACTTCTCCGTCGGCGGGCGTCACTCCATGACGCCTGGGGAAGTGCTCGCCAACTCCTGAGACTCGCTCGCGACTACGCTGGGTCTTCCGACGAGGGTCGTCGAAGATTTCCAGGAAGATATTAACGCTCATAACAATGTAAATCAAGACTCCCGCCCTTGTTTACCGGAGGAGGCCGGCTCATGCATTGCTGTCTGGAGACCTCGAAGGCGCTCTGGTTGCGTGGCCGCGGTGATGGCGTGGACCCCGGTTTGAGCGGCCACTGGCGCTTGTCAGCCCGGCGGTGGGTGCATTAGACTGGGACGGCCGACTCGCCTCCGGGCAGTCGGGGGGAGTTTGCGCGCGCCGGGTGGGAGAGCCGGTCCACCGCGGTGGCTGTATCGGTCCGGTTGGCTTCGAGCAAGAGCAAGGTCAAAGGCGATGGCAAAGTCAGAGTCCGAGAAGGACAAGTCGAAGGAGAAGCCGAAGGACAAGGCGGCCGCCCAGGGCGGTGCCGACGCGGGAAAGAAGGCCAAGGCCAAGCCCGCGGCCGCCGCCGCGCCCAAGGAAGAGGCGGCCCCTCAGGAGAAGGCCCCGGCCGCGCCCCGGCAGCCCGCCGACCCCCGGCTCAAGTACATGAAGAAGTTCCACGGCAAGTTCCTGCCCCGCGGCCCGCTGCGCGACCGGCACACGGCGCTGATGACGCGGTGGAATTCCGGCGAGGAGCACGGCGGCGTCACCGCCGAGGAGCTGAAGTCGCTCTACGACGACTGGAAGGCCGATCGGGCCGGCCGCCGCAGGCCGGCCGCGACCTCGGCGTGAAGCCAGGCGGACTGGCGCCGACCCTTCGCGGGATCGTCAGCGATTGCCGTTCTTCGCGAATCGCCTGACCGAGCGCAGGATGAGCGCGACCGAATCGCGCGAGCGGTCGTCGGGGGCCAGCGCGGCCGCCTTCGTGGCAACCTCGAAGGCGGCATCCGCGTTTCCGGCGTCCTGTTCGAGCACCGTCAGACCGTAAGCGGCCTCGAAGAGCTTCGGGTTGGCGTCGAGGGCCTGGCGGTACTCGTTGCGTGCGGCGTCGAGGTTCTCCTCGGCCAGGTACGTCGCGGCGATGCGCGCCGTGGCCACCGCCGGGTCGGGGGCCGTCTTCGCGCCGAGCTGCCAGAGGGAACGCGCCCGGGCGGACTCGCCGAGATGCAGCCGGAGCGTCGCCAGGCGATCGAGAGCCTCCCAGGACGAACGTTCGGGCGGATTGGCCTTCTCCAGGACGTCGGCGGCCGTCGCCGCGCGTCCGGATGCCAGCAGCTTCGTGACGACCCCATCGAGCTCGGCCAGGTTGCTCCAGGAGGGCTGGATCGGGTCGCCCAGCTCCTTGCGGTGATACTCGCGGCTCGACTCGACATTTGCCAGTTGCGCCGCCCCGGCCGGATGGCGGGCGACGAGAGTCACCAGGCGGTCCACGACCTCAAGCGCCGCCTCGTGCATTCCGCGACGTGTGTACGCCTGGTCGAGGATTTTGAGTGTGTTGATATCGTCGGGGTCGAGATTCCGCGCTCGCCGCAGCGCATGGGTCGCCCGCACCGCGGAGAGGTCCTGGACCGGGTCGAATGGGAGCCGGTAGCGAGGGCTCGGCGGGAACGGCGGCATGGGATCGCGACAGATCTCAGCCTGCCCGAGGAAGCGCCAGCCCGCGGTCGACTCCGGGTCATCCCGGAGAAGTTCGCGGCAGTGATCCTCGCCGAGCCAGAGGAGCGGCCAGAGGAGGTCCGTCCGGTGCGAGGGGATGGCGTTCACGTAGGTTCGAAGCACCCTGGCATAGGCCAGGTGTTCCGCCCGGGTGGCTGGCAACCGCGATGCGTCCCGGCGAAAGTGCCTCCGGGCGAAGTCGACCTCGTGGCTGCGGACGGCCTCGACCGCTGAATCATGGACGAAGACCGAGACGATCGGGTCGAACCAGACGCACCGCCAGTGCGCGTCCGTCAGCAGCGTGACAGCGTTGCGCGGGTTCTCGAACTCATGGTCGATCATGATGACGGGCCGACCGATGCGGTCGAGGTCGGCCTGCCAGCCGGGAATGCCGTTCTTCAGCTCGTAGTCGAGCTGCAAGTAACGCCGGAACAGGTCGGCGCCGGCGACTTCCAGGCGGGGGTCGGTGAAGACCTTGCGTCCCGGGCCGTTGTAGAACTCGAACAGCGACGCATGGGCGTTGTGGAAGCTGAGGAACCGCTCGGGCATCTCGGGCCGTCCGGCGAAGCGGGCCGCGTCGTGGGCGAAGAAAAGCGGCTCCTCACCCAGGCTGACCGTCCGCCCCTCGCCCGTCATCCGGTAGAACAGCCCCGAGCCGACCCAGGCCGCCACAACCAGGATCGCCGAGGCCGCGGCGATCCTCGGCGGCAGCGACGTCGAGGCCGCCGTCGGTGGGTCGCCGCCCATCCCCTGCACGCGGCGCCGATGGACGGCCGCCGCCCACTCGCCCAGATTCCACGCGGTGATCGTCCCGGCCACGGCCGCGAATTGATGGCTATTCCGTGTCGCCTGGAAGCTCAGATAGCTGAATGCGGCGAACATCAGCAGGCGGAAGGGGACAAGCCAGCCGGCCCAGGTCCACGGGACGGATGGCTTTACCTCGGGCTCGGGCTTTGATTTCTTGCCCCTCTTGCGGGGCGTTTCCGCCGGGGGTTTCTTCGCCTTCGTCCGGCGGGCGCCTGCCGATTTGCCGCTCGCGGTTTCGGCCGGGGCCGGCGGGGGATCATCCCGCCCGGCGGCGAAGGCTCGCGTGCCGACCCACCAGAAGAACGGGACGACGAAGCTGAGCGCCCCCAGCGCCATCGTGAAGAAATGAAGCTGCAAGGGCAGATTCGCCAGCCCGGCCTGCCGGATGAAAAAAGGGATCGACCAGAGCTCGGCGATCCCCTCGG
>DAIDHB010000151.1 GCA_027452145.1 Planctomycetales bacterium | reverse complement strand
GTGGGCTTCCGGCACCGACTCGAACCTCCATCTCTCGCCCGTGCGCCATGCAACCGCAATGCGCTCTAAACCCGCCAGTTGGTCAGCACGAGCGGATAGCCAAGCTGCTGGACACGCTGGTAATGGGCCGTGTTGCCCGTCGCGAGTTCCAGGCCCTTGATGATGGCGAGGGCGGCGATCATCGGGTCGTAGCGGCCGATGGGCCTGCCGACTCGGTCCAGGTCGCCCGCGATCTGCCCCGCCAGCTCGGCGGCGGGTTGGTCAAGCAAAAGCACGTCTTCCGCCGCGATGGCGTTGCGGAAGACCCGGATGCGTGTCGTCGCCCCGACCCGCTGGTATCCCTGGATCACTTCCATCACCGAGATCACCGAGAGCGTCAGATAGCCGTGGGCCTGCCGGTACGCCGTGGCGTTGCGCGCAACAGTCGGATCGATGGCCTTGCTGACTTCGGACAGGATGTCGGTATCGAGCAGCGCCCTATTCACCAGGGGCCAGCCGCCAGGGCCGCTCCTACCTGACCTTCATGGCGTGCTCGACGATCTCGTCCAGCAGATCGGCATCCTCACGCAAGGCCCCGATCAGGCCCTGGCCGGGTGCGGGGGCCGGAGGCTGCTGGTGCCGCCGAAATGACCGCCAGGCTTCGGCCAGGGCGTCGTCGACCGACGCGAAGTGCCCGCCGTGCACCTCGGCGAGGATGTCGCTCTCGATGTCGTTGGGTAAATGGATTGTCATGGTGTAATGCTCCTGGAGTTTAGCCTATCACGGCAGGCGGGCCTCGCCAAGACGCAACGGCACGGCCGGTGGTCATGGTCGACGCCGGGCGAGGCCGGTGTCCGCCGAGGATGGACCGAGCTGGCCGCGAATGGAGGAGCAGGACGCCGAAGGGAGCGATGAGCCGAACCGACAATGGCCGGACGCGAATGGGGGAAGGATGCGGAAGGCGGCCGAGAGCCCGATTGACGATCATCGGAGCGGCCCGTTCGAAGACCGGCCCGATGGGTTCGGACCGCTCCGCTCCGGCCCGGCGAGCCCCGGCGGCGGCGGGTCGGGGTCCGGCGACGGGCCGGGCCGCCGGGACGTTCGGCCGCCGGTGATGGGGGGGCTGCCGAGAGCGGGTTCCGCGGAGGCATCGGCCGATCGGACCGAAGCGGGTTATCGACGACGAGATGATGGCACCTGCGACGAGTGCCGGGGGTTCGCACGTGATGCGATTGTAACGCGACTGGGTTTCTCGCGTGGCGTCCCCAGGGATTCATCCGCCCTTGTCGCCCTCGAGATCGGAAAGGCCGAATTCCTCGGCCAGGATGCCGGCAATGTCACGAGCTCCGTGCAGGACTCGAACGATCTCGATGCCGTCCTCGGTGGGCCGGTAGAAGACGATGTACCTGGTAAACCGAGAGATGGGGAAGAATCGCACCCCCGCAAGAGCCGGGTGGTCATGCGAGTAATGCGTACCCATGCCGGGCATGGCAGCGAGGCGTTTGAACGTGGCTTCGGCCTGGGTGAAGAAGCGCTCGGCGACGAAGGCTGGCCTGGCGGGCATGGTAGCGGAAGATCTCGATGAGATCCTGTCGGGCGGCGCGGCGTCGGCGGACCGCCTTGCTCATGGCCGGATGGTCTCGCCGGCCAGTCCTTCCACGGCTTCGCGCCTGAGGGAATCCCAATCGTCGCGATCCATCACCACCGCCGGACCTTCCAGGCCCTCGAGGAGCCTGGAATCGAGCTCGCGCCTGGCCTGGCGCTTCTGGGCCTCGCGAATCAGCGAACGGAGATACTCGCTCGCGGAGGCGTAGCCCTCCAGGGCCATCTGGGTCTCGACGAAGGCCTTCATCTCATCGGGCACCGAGATGTTCATGGTGGTCATAAGCGCGGTCCTCCTCCTTCTCTTCCTGTCTGTAGGATTCTAGCAGGCCTGGCAATTCTTGCCAGGTTGAAACCGTTCGACGAGGATGAGACGCGGAGCGGTGTCAGCAGCCGGGACTCGGAGGAGGGCCGGGAACTGAATCGGCGGTTGCAGGACGGTCCCATTCGAAGGATCAGCCCGCCCCGTCCCCTCCGATCCGACCCGGCGAGCCCCGACGGCGGCGGGTCGGGGTACGGCGGCGGGGCCGGTCCGCAGGGACAGGGCGGTTCGATCCGGACCGCACCGGGCGGCACCGCACGGCGTGGGCTCGGCCCGGCGGTGGGTCAGGAACCGGCAGGCGACACCCTGCCGACCGGCTCGTAGCGGCCAGATCGCCGGCGGCCTCGGATCTCGAGGATGCGGGCTCGTCCGCGTGCCCGTCGGTCGGGTTACGCCGCGGCTCCGTCCTTCGGCGGAGACGTCCTGTCGTCGCCGATCAGCCGGCTCGCGTGCCGCTGTTGAAGCTGGAGGTAGTACTGGACCAGCTTCTCCGGGTCGTGGCCGCATTCGGCCGAGATGCGGGCCCGGACGGCCCGGATCTCGTCGATAACCGGGTCAGGGAGCGGGTTCGTCGCCATCGCTGCCTCCCAGCAGTTCCAGAGGGGTCACGATGGTCGGCGTGAATAGCCCGAGCATCGTGTTGACGCGGCGGATATGCCCGAACTTGTTGGCGTTCGCCAGGTGCAGGCAGTTCCACGTGAGCAAAAAATCACACTTATGATACGAGGTCAGGGCCAGATGGAGCGCATCGCCGGCCGGATTGGCTGGCATCAACTGGTGCCGGATGTAGGCCGCCACGATCTGGGCGATGGCCGGCTCGATCGGCAGGAGCGGTAGCGCCGCCACGAGCTCCAGGCGCGCCTCGGCATGCTCGGCGATCCCGCGCTCCAGTTCGTCGACCACGGCCTCGCTGGACGCCAATCGATAGCGGTGCCGCTCCGCGTCCCACCACCGCCGGGTCCAGTCTCGCCGCGCCACGATGTCGGGCGACGTCCGGACGTCGTGGTAGAAGCTGGGGATCGTCGTCTCGATGTAAACCAGGGGAGCCGGCATGCTACCGATCATACCATCAGAGATATCAATTGGAGAAGCTGATTGCGTCGAGTGGGGAAGCCGGCCGCCTTGCCTTGACGCGGATGGGGGTCAGGACCCGACGGGGAAGGGGACGAGGAGCCGAATCGGCGGTTGTCGGACCGTCCCATTGGAGGACCGGCCCGATCGATCCGCTCCGACCCGGCGAGCCCCGACGGCGGCGGGTCGGGGCCCGGCGGCGGGGCCGGCCCGCCGGTACGATCCGGCCCGCACCGGCCCGCGCGGTGGGCGGAACGCGGCACGCGGTTGGTTGGGTTGCCTCCTGGCGGTCACGGTACGTCCGGGCGGCGGTCTGGGGAATGCGGATTGACCGGCTTCCTGGTGCCGCCATGACGGACGCTTGCCGGAGGAGTCGGCGCAGGGGGCGGGATTCGAACCCGCGGCTCCGGGGTTCTAGCCCGGTGAGTTGGCCGCTACTCCACCCCTGCATCGGCACCGTATGCCGGTCGCGGTCACGGCTTCTTGGGCGGAGCGGCTGTCTTCACCGAGACGGGCTTCGGCGCCGCCGCCTTCTTGGGTTTCTTCTTTTCCTTGGTCCGCGAATTGTTGCCCTTGCCCATGTTCATCGCCTCGATTCCGGGGCCTGGTGGATGTCACGACAAGCCTATCCTAAATAGGTCCAGGCAAGAGGGAAAGCGAAGATCGGCGGACGGAGCCGCCTCCTACAAGAAGTCCGCCGGATTCGGCCCCGGTAGGAGGCGGCTCCGTCCGCCGACTCTCTGCCCGGCTCTCATGGCGTTGAATCAGGTGCGGGCGAAACGCCGCAGAGGAGGGTAGCAAGAATGGGGCGGCACCGGAGCGGCCAGGCCCTCTCGTGCCGTTCAGCCCGCCGTCCGGGCGCCGAGCGGAACTGGAAGCGCGGCGTCCTTGCCCTCTCCCATCCCTGTATCGCCGCTCGCGCCGCCCGGATCGGGCGGGCCTGTTGCGGATCGATGGGAGCAGCGGGCGTGCCCGCGCCGGTGCATTCTGCTTCCCATGACGCGCCATGAGGGGGGCGCAGACCAGGACCCTACCCGTCCCACTCGTCCACCAACTTCCTGACCTCCTCGGCGTCGGCATTCCCGAGTGTCAGCCGGTCGCACGCATCGTCCTTAACGTGTGTCGAGGAGAATCCGTTCTCGGCCAGGTACGCCCGCAACGCCTCCGCCCGGCTGCGATCCACCAGGACGCAGGTGCGCCCGGCCTCGTCCTCGGTAACCGCCAGTTGCTTCTGCTGGTCCGCCATCGCTGCTCCTTCGGGGAACGTTGGTGTCGAAGCCGTCCCTTCCTTCTGCAACGGCGATGCCCGATCCCGCATCTCGCCATCACGGAACGAACAATTCGCCTGGACGCGGAACGGAGTCAGGAGCCGAATGGACGGATGTCGGACCGGCCGGATCGGTCCGATCCGAGCCGACCCGATCCGACCCGATGAGCCCCGACGGCGGCGGGTCGGGGTCCGGCGGGGGTTGCTGCCCGCCGGTGCGGTTCGGCCCGGGCCACACTGCCCCCGCGGGGTAGGCAGAAAGCGGGATGCGGCTGGGTTTCGATCCGTCCGGCCGCGCCAGGGACACCACGCGGGCCGGGTCCGGATTGCACTTCGACCACTCTCGCGGGCCGGCCTCCGGGTCGCACGACTCTTCCGCCGGCCGGCGGTGATCCCGGCGGGCGGTCGTCGCCGCGGGTGGGGCGGGGCGGTCCGGGCCGGCTCGGGCCGGGGATGCCGGGGCTCGCGGCCCGGCCGTCGCCGACGGGCCGGGCGCGGGCGGCGGGGGTGGGATGCCGCGGGCAGGCACTGGGATGGAAGTGGGCGATTCCATCGTGGTGCGCGGGTGAGCGGGCGGGCGATTTCAGTCAGGCTGGGTCATCGGTCCCTGGAGGCGGGATCTGGATCTGTCAGGAGGGCGACGGACGGGCGCGCCGGCTGGCATCTCGGTTCGCCGGGTTCTCGGGCGGATCGGTCAATGGTCAAAGGTCGACGACCTGGGCGATGCCGTGGTTTTCGAGCTGGTGTTCGATCACCATCGCACTGACGCGGAACTCCCGGGCGAGCTCGGCGGCCTCCTCATAAGCGACCTTGCCGGAGACGCGGCGGGCCAGCTCGGCGGCGGGAGCAAGCAGCTCGGCGGCGAAGGCGCGGGAGGCACGCTGGGACCAGGCACTCGCCCGGGTCAGCAGCCGATGCGGCGGCGGGGCCTCCGCCGTGGGGGCGAAGAACAGGGCCCTGGCCAGGAGGAATCGAACCGATTCGGGCGGACTGGACGCCGCCGAGGGGACGAGCCGGGGCCTCCCGGACGCGTCCGGTCCGATCAGTGCGTTGATTCGGGCCGGGACTCCGTCCCTCGGCGGGGGAGGCTCTGCGCTCGCCGACCAGCCGCACCGGGCCTGGACGAAGCCCTCCAGGTCGTCGACAGGCGGCAGACCCACGCGGGCGATGAGCGTTCTCGCCCGTTCGTAGCCGGCCCGGTGGGCCGAGATGGCTCCGGCCTCGTCGGGCGGGCCCGGGGCGATCGCCTGTCCCCGCGGCGCGCCCAATTCCGAGCCCGCCTCGAGGACCCAGGCCAGGTCGATCGGCAAGGTCTCTCGCGTGGTCGACTCGGCGAGATCCCACCGGAGGGATGGCACGAGCGAGTCGAATGCGCCTTCGAGCACGTCGACGAGCTCGCCGGTCAGCTCTTCCTCGTCGTACGGATCGAGACCGATCGCGGCCGCCGCCGCGCAGAGGCCGGGCTCCGTTCGAGAGGACTCGCGGAGAGCCTCCCAGTTTGCGATGAGCTCCTGCGTGCCGGGCTCGGAGGGGGCGAGTTCGCGGACCCGGTCGATCACGGCCTCGACGAGGCCCTGGAGTCCCGCCTCGACCTCGGCGCAGCGGAGCCGGAGCTCGACATCCCGGACGAAGCGGACCGGGTAGGGGGACTCGCTCTCCGATGGGTCCGGGAGGCACCGGACCACGACGCGAGAACCGTCGCGGTAGACCGACAGATCGGGCAGCGCGAACCCGCTACGGGCGGCGAGGAGGCTGTGCCGCTGGACCCATGGCCGGAACGCGTCGTGCTTCGCCAGAAGCCTCGCCCCGCGGAATCGGTCGACGCGGAGCGACTCGTTCAGCAGCGACCACCAGTTCTCCACGACCCACTCGGCGACGGGGAAGACGGAGCCATAGATACCCCGGCGAAGGCTGTGCGAACGCTCCCCGACGCAGTCCGTCAGGCAGAGCTGCCGATCACCGAGGCTGGCGAGGATCTCCAGCCTGGCCCAGGACGCGCGGAGGAGCGGATCGCGAATCCGGGGCTCATCCTCCCAGTCGATGCGGAATTGCAGCATCGTCATCCTGCCCAGTCGAGCCGTCGTTCATCATCACGAGGCCGTTCCACGTCCTCGATCGGCCAGGCCTTGTACCACCCCTGGGCGCGATTGATGAGGCGGGCCTCGTAGAGCTGGCCGTCGTACCATCCCCAGACATGGCGGGGATAGTCTCCTTCGAACTGCGCCCCCGAACACCGACGCCGGATCGCCTCGCGGAGCGCGGTGGTGATCGGTTCGAAGTCCGTGTAGCGGGGATCGCACCGGGCGGCGTCGGATCGGAGCGCGGGCGGGCCAGCGGGGCTGTCGTAATCCTTGTGCTCGCTGCTCCCCACGTAGTTGGCCGTCTCGGCCACTTCCTCCGGCGCAGGTCGGTCCGCCGGCCAGGGATAAATGCGCTCGTGCTTCGCCCGCTGGTGTCGCTTACGCGCCATCTTTGCAAACGTCCCCGGACGGATCCAGGCCGAAGGATGCCCGGAAAGTCGACGAGAAACACCGGCCTGTCACGTCCGCCCGCTCCGGGCATCGTACCATTCCGCCGCACCATCGGGCGAGTGCGAGCCGTTCGGGCGCAGGGTCGAGTGGGGATCGCTCGGGGATTGTACGGGGATTCGATCCGACGGGCCGCACCCCGGGTCGGGCCCCGAAATGGCCACGCTGCTTGTTTTCCGGTCCCGCCCGGCGCTACTGACGATGTTTCCTGATCGGCCCGCGAATGGCCGCCGGCCGTGCCGCCCGCCCCGACGGCGGCGGGCCGGGGTCCGGCGGCGGTTCCGGGGCGCCGGGACGGTCGGCCGCGGGCCATGGAGGAGGTGTGCCGAGCGCGGGCTCCGCGGCGGCATCGGTCGATCGGACCGGAGCAGCCAAGGATGGCGTCGCGCGCGCCGGTCGAAGCTCGCCGCGAGGAAGTGAAGGAATCGGCTGAGCCCGGCCGGCCTCACGTCCTGGCGGCAATCCGCCGATATAACCCGCAGGACCGTTCCGTTCGACGCCGGCGGGGATATCCATGCGGGTTGCCCGGCTCTTGCTCATCCTCGGTTTGTCCTGCATGATCGGCTGCACGAGCGGTCGGCTCCGTCAACGGACGATCACCCAGGGGAGCACCCTGCCGGAGTTGCAGTACCAGCAAGTCCTGGACAACCTCGCCCGTTTCGCGACCTACCCCGGCTCCCTGCCGTGGCACGTCAACCTCAGGGAAGGGACCACCCAGGTCACCGACTCGCTCTCGGGGGGGGCGGCGCTGGACCTCGGGCCTCCGGTCACCTGGTTCCCGCAACTCCTGGGGTCGAGGACCGCCGTCGCCCAGTGGGGGATGTCTCCGGTGATCGATGCGACCGAGCTGCGCCTGCTGCGGATCGCCTATCGCCGCGCCCATGGCGCCCCGGACATGCCATCGCCCCGGTTGCTCGACGAGCTCGCCCACGAGCTGAAGGATCAGTTCGCATTGAACCCCGACCTCCGAAACGAGTCGGAGTTGTTCTACGAGTATGAGGGCCGGGTTCACCGCAACCCCCGCGAACTGGACGCCCACGTCATCACTACCAACGACGCCACCGTCTGCACCGACGCCGCGCCCGGGCTCGATCGCTCCCCCCTGGCCGAAAACGTCTGTCGCAAGATCGGGATGATCCAGGAGGACCTGGCCGAGATCCGACCTGGCTGGTTCCACATCGGGACCAGGCGCGACGTTCCCAGGGACGCCTGCTACGTCGGGAGAAGCGGGGACTGCTACGTCTGGGTCGGCCCCGAGGGGATCGACGGCCTTACCGAGTTCACCCTGACCGTGCTGAAGATCTCCTCCCTGATCAAGGAGACTCAGACGCTGATCAGCCCCGGATCGGTGAAGTTCTCGCCGGGAGATCGCGCCGGCTAGGCACGTACCATTTCCTCACGGTCGAGTCGTCCGGTCGCGGACCGGGGTCAAACGCGGACCGGGGTCAAACGCGGACCGAGGTCGGGAGCCGAATCGGCAGGTGTCGAATCTGCCGAGAGCGGAATGGCCCGATGGGTCCGATCCGAACCGGCGAGACCCGACGGCGGTTCCTGCCCGCCGTGCCCGGCCGGCCTGGAGCGGGAATGCCGGGGCTCCCGGCCGTCGCCCGCCGAGCCTCGCCCTCCCGAAACCAGACAGGATCAGCGGGTCCGTGTGTCAGAAGATGTTCGCTCTTCAACGTCCTGTGACAAGGGAGGCTGTATGACCAGACGATCGGGCTCGTCTGACTCGGGCGGGAGCGGGTAAATGATCCTCCGCCGGTCGCCCTGGCGCCGATCCCCCGGCCGTCACGGCGGGCCGTCGGGCGAGAGCGGCCGGCGATTGACTCGCCCAGGGAGAGAGGGACAGGCACCCCGCCCTGATCCATTCGGAGGCTGTTTTCGTGGCCCGGTCGGGCCGGGAGCCAGTCCCCTCTTTCCTCCGCTGCACCCTGTGAGAATAAGTCGCTTCAGTACAGGTTTCGATCGTCGGCACATCCCTGTCTTCCGCCCCCTGCGTCTCCAGCGGGCGTGGCCGACATGCTGCGGGCCGAGGGCGAGTTCCGCCGCATCAAGAGCCAATGAGCCGCGGCCTCCCCTGTCCGGGCCCTGGAGCGCCTGATTCGCGAGCAACCCCCTGGCGAAACACGAGGCCTGGCGTCTAGGCTCATGGCACCCTTCCGGTGCGCCCGGTCCGGCACCTTCGACGGCGACCGGGAGCGCCGGGGCCGGATCAGGATATTTCTCGATCTCGAAACGAGCTATTGAATTTCCTGTAAGACGCGAACCTTCGTGAAGGCGTGGACGGGGTGAATCGTCACGCCCGTCCCGCGAGGAGGTCAGCCGACCCATGGTGCGAATTGCGATGCACGGCCTGTTTGCCTGGTTGCTGGCGGCGTGGCCGCAAGGCGCCGAGGCCCCGATCCTCAACCCGGGCTTCGAGGCCAGGGGGGCTGCCGAAAGCTGGGAGGTCGTGACCTATGGCGCCCGCGCCGAAGTGGTCGTTGACGGCCAGATGGTCAAGGAAGGACGGCAGTCGCTGCGTATCTCGGCCGCGACGCCATCCGACTCCGCGCTCGGCCAGGAACTGAGTCTGCGCGGCGGCGGCTGGTATCGGCTGGCGGGATGGGTCCGGACCCAGGCCCTCGACCCGCTGGGGTCGCCCACCTTCGGCACGTTGCAGGTCCAGCGTCCCGGGGGTCAGGGGCTGATCGCGGCCGGGCCAAACCACGGCGGCGACACCGACTGGACCGAGATCACGCTGATCTTCCAGGCCCCGCCCGATGGCCGCGTCCGCATCGCGCCGTTTCTTGTCGGGTTCGGCAAGGGGACGGGTACGGCCTGGTTCGACGGCCTGACCCTCGGCCCGGTGGATCCCGCCCAGGCGCCGGTACGGGTCACGCGCGAGCCGCTGGTCGCCGGCCCGATCAGCCCGCTCCAGTATGGACAGTTCGTGGAGTATCTCTGCGACCTCGTCCCTTCGATGTGGTCGGAGAAACTCCATGACGGCAGTTTCGAGGGGCTCAGCCCCTATCGAGTCGCCTACCTGAAAGAGACCGACTTCCGCGAGCACCCGTGGTATCCCGCCGGCGCGACCAACCGCGCGGATTTCACGTCGGATCCGGTGGGTCCCATCAGCGGCTCGGTCGCTCGCAAGATCGCCGTCGGCCCGGGGGCTCCCTGCCGTGTCGGGATCGCGCAGGATGGAATCGCCCTCGTGCGGGACGGCGCGTGCCACGTCTCGTTCTATCTGCGGCAGGAAGGGATCCCTGGACCCGTGCGCGTCCGCCTGCACCGCGAGGGGGCGACCTACGCCTCGTGCGAGTTCCGCCCGACCAACGCCTGGGCCAGGTACCGCGCGCGCCTGGTGCCGACGGAGACCGATACGAACACGACGTTGACCGTTGATTTCCGGGGGCCAGGGACGCTCTGGCTCGATAGCGCCTCGCTCCTGCCCGAAGACTCGGTCAAAGGCTGGCGAAGCGATGTCGTCGCGGCCGTGCGGGCACTCAAGCCGGGCGTGATTCGGTTCGGCGGCAGTGCCCTCGACGACCCGAACCTCGGCCGCTTCGAGTGGAAGGATACGCTGGGCGACCCCGATCGCCGCCCGCCATTCCGCGCATGGGGAGGGCTCCAGCCGACCGGCCCCGGCCTCGAGGAGTTCGTCCAGTTCTGCCGCGCGGTCGACGCGGAGCCGCTGCTGTGCGTGCGCGTGAATGACCGCACCCCGCGCGACGCGGCCGAGGAGGTCCAGTACTTCAACGGCGGGGCCGACACGCCGATGGGCGCCTTGCGCCGTCGCAACGGCCATCCCGAGCCGTATGGAATCAAGTACTGGCAGGTCGGCAACGAGCGCCGAGGGGCTGACTACGAGCGTGCTCTCCCTGCCTTCTGCCAGGCCATGAAACAGGTCGACCCGACGATCGTCCTGCTCTCTTCCTACCCCACACCGGGCGTGCTCGACGAGACGGCGACGTGGATTGATTTCGTCAGCCCGCATCACTACAGTTGCCGCGATCTCGCCGCGACGGAGGGGGACCTGGCCGCGACCCGCCGCCTGATTCGCGAACGCGCCCACGGCCGGCCGATCCGGGTGGCGGTGACCGAGTGGAACACGACGGCGGGCGACTGGGGGCCTCGCCGCGCCATGCTCTGGACGCTCGAGAATGCCCTGGCCTGTGCGCGCTACCACAACCTGCTCCACCGTCATTCCGACCTCGTGACGATCGCCAACCGCTCGAACCTGATCAACAGCTTCTGTTCGGGCATCCTCCAGGTCGACAACCATCGCCTGTACCGGACCCCGACGTACTTCGCCCAGCAGCTTTACGCGACCCGCGCCGGCCGAACCGCGCTGAAACTCGAGTCGACACTGCCGGCCCAGATCGCCCCGGATCTGAGCGCGACGCTCTCGGCGAACGGCGACGAGGTGATCCTCTTCGCCGTCAACGACGGCCCGGACGTCGTGACGCGACCGCTCGACCTCTCGGCGTTCGGCCGGTCCGGGCAGGAGCTGGACGTCTGGACGCTGGCCGACCGGGACGCCTCCGGCGAGCCGGATGTCACGAACAGCTTCGCCGACCCGGAACGCGTCAGCGCACGTCGCTCGCGCTTCGAGGCCGCCTCGCCACGGTTTGCGTATCGCTTCCCACCCTTTTCGTTGTCGGTACTGACCTGGAAGGTCGAGAAGGACAAGGATTGACGTATGCGTGCGCGGCCTCCGGTCGTCCACGGTGAAGAAGGAAGAGAAAACATGTGCTGCAGCAATGGGCCCCGAGCGCCGGAGGTGGACAGGCGAGCAAAAGGGAATCACGAGCCGAATCGACCATTGTCGGACCGCCCCGTCCGATGACCGGCCCGAGCGGTCCGGCCCGACCCGGCGAGCCCCGACGGCGGCGGGTCCGGACGAATCGGTCGCGGCGAACCGTCTCTGGGCGACCGGCGGCGAGCCGTTCGGAGCCGACCCCGCGACCGCCGATGCTGTGCGACAGTCCTGTACACATCTCGAGAATCGACGTATCTCAGCTTTTCCCTCAATATTCAGCGTGTGCCCGTTTTCCCCTTGCCCGTCTTCCCTTTGAAGGTTGACCCCGAGGAGCCCCAGCAATCCTCCGGCTTCTTCGCGCTCCTGGAATACATCGACATGACGCTGGGCCGGGAGGGCAGAGCCCCTCGCCGAGCGTTGGCCAGAACCCGGCGGTTCCGGGATGACGACCCGATGGCCGATGGCCGGCCGAACCGTAGCGAGCGCGTGGCAATTCCACAATATTTTCATTTGTCGATTGCGAATATGCCTAAGGACAGGCATTGACTTCTTGCCCCAGCGTATTCATATTAAATGAAGAACGGTCGCTAACGATTTTGGCGGTCAATCATCTGGTCGTGAAGGCCCTCGTTCCCGGCAAGCTGGCCGGGCGCGGAGGGCCTTTTTTTTTGAGATCGCCAACGAAGACGTGGGCGGTTCGCGCCGGCATGGCCCTGCCCGATGACGTGTGAAGCCGGGAAGGTCGCAGACACTGAGGGGTAAGGCTTGTCCCGCCCTTCGTGCCTTCCCGATTCCTTGGCGACCGTCGGTGTTCGTTGGAAAGAGAAGAACCGACTGCTGGGGAGCATCCAGATGACTCACTATACAGGTCACACCCGACCGTCGCATGGCACGAGGCCGAATTTCGATGAACTCGAACCCCGCTCGTTGCTGACAATCGGCTTCCCAGGCGATGGAGTGCTCGACATCACTCTGATCGGCGATCAGTACACCAACATGGCCCAGTGGCATGCCGACGAGCAGCGCATTTCGTCGTACGTCCTGGGTATCGAGCCGTTCCGGAGCCGAGCCGACCAGATCCAGTTCCACGAGATCGACAACACGCAGTCGCTGGACGCTCATCGGGATCCGTCCATGCCCCGGTTGCTGACCGTCAACTATTCCGAGGCGATGGCACTGGTCGATGCATCGGGCATCAGGACGGACTTCGTCGGAGTCATCGTCAACACGCCGGAGTATGGTGGGAGTGGAGGGGGCGTCTTTGTCAGCTACAACGGCGACCTGGCTCCCGAGGTGTTCTTGCACGAATTCGCGCATGGCTTCGGCTCGCTCGTGGATCAATACTCCTACGGTTACGCGGGCCCAATCGACAATCAGGTGCACGCCAACGCCTACGCCGGGACGCCGCCGGCGGCGGCCTGGAGCCAGTTGGTTGCCCCTGACGAGTACTTCCTGGGTGCCGGGTACGACAACTGGTACCGCAGCTCTCTGACGAGCATTATGAGTTCGGTCGGAGGGACGCAATCCAACGGCTTCGACGCGGTCTCGCTCGGGATCCTGTCCTCGAAGCTCGACTACTGGGCCGCCCCATCGGCCGATCACCAGGCACCTCAGGTCTCGATCGTGGGATTGTACAACGGTGAATCGGTATCGGGCGTCGTGCACGTGGCCACGTCGGCGACCGATGATCGGGCAGTCACGGATACCCAGCTCTGGGTCGATGGCGAACTGGCGCGTAACGACTGGATCGCCCCGTTCACGCTCGACTGGCTGACCGGGAACGAACCGACGGGCTGGCACACGCTCCAGGTCAAGGCCTTTGACGCGTCGAACAATGTCGGTGTCTCGGCCCCCGTCTCGGTGGACCTCACGGCGGGAGCCGACATGCAGATCGTGAGCCCGGCGGCAGGCTACCAGATTACCGGAATGACCATTCCCCTCAAACTCTCGATGTGGACCGGCGGGGCCGACCGATTCAGTGCGACGATCGACGGTACGCCCGAGCCCATCTCATACGATCGACAGACGGGGCAGGGGTGGATCTCCCTGTCGAGCTCCCTGCGCAGCGGCCCGCATAGCTTGACGGTGATCGCCTCGGTCGCGAGCCCGGACGGGGCCTACCTCCTTCAGCGATACCGTGCATCGACCACGATCCAGGGGAGCAGCAGCCTGGTGGTTGATTTTCGGAGTCCCGCGGATGGGGCGACCCTGACCGGCACGGTCAAGCTGACGGCGGCCGTTGCACTGGGTCGGCCGAAGCTCGTGGAGTACTTCATCGACGGCAACCGGATCGGGACGAGCAAGAAGCCCCCGTTCAGCCTGAAGTGGAACTCGAAGAAGGTCAGGGATGGCCAGCACACGCTCCGTCTCGTGGCGATCGATGCCGCCGGGGTCCGGTGGACCTCCGAGCGCGTGGTTCGGGTGAAGAATGTCTTTGACAGGAAGCCCCCGACCGTCTCGCTGACTTCTCCCAGGAACAATCGGAAATTCCCGTCGGGCGTCATCATGATCACCGGCAAGGCGAAGGACGACGTCGGCGTTACCAGGGTGGAACTTCTCGTCGATCAGCGGGTCGTCGCCGTCACGAGTGCTCCGAAGTTCACGTTCACGACCGACGTGTCAAGCCTGGCCCAGGGGAAGCACAGGATCCGGGTCCGCGCGTTCGACACCGTCGGAAGGATGGGCTGGTCACCGACGATCACCATCAATCGGGTCTGACGACCGGCTGTGGGTGATCGGGCACGCGCAACGGGGTAAATTGCGCCGTGGAGCGCCCAACGGGCCGGGTCGCCCCGGGGCGGTCCCAGCAAGAGCGTCGCCGGATTCGTCGGTCAGTCTCTCAGCGAGACGGATGCCCCCGGAGTCAGGTTGAGAGCCTGACCGACTCCGGCGTCCGGCATCAAGAGCCGAGGATGGCCCGATCCCGACGTCCGCCCGTCCGCCCGTGTCACGCTGAGAGCCTGACCTACTGCTTCGTCCAGCGATTGGTGTCAGGGTGTCGCAGGCCGATGATCGGCGGGCGGAGCCGCCTCCTACAACGGAAAACGACCCGATCGGAGGTGGTACCGGCCGACGATCCCCGCCTTTTTGCCCCGGCCGGACGACGATTCTTGCGTCCGGCATAAAGAGCCGGGGATGGTCGATCGAGGCCGGCCGGGCTCGAACCGGGTGACGGTCGGCGAGAAGCATCCCCACGATCCGGTGAAGTCCTGGATGGCGGGCGATGCCGTCCGGGCCCGGTCACCCCCCCCGCCTCCCACCATCGTCGTCATCGTCATCGTCATCGTCGGGCTCACGCACGCCCGGGCGCTCGCCGGGGCGGGCGGGGTATTCGCGCTTGCCCCGGAACAGGCTGTACCAGGTGATCCGGTTCATCCAGTACGGATCCGGCGCGTCGATGTGGCTCCAGTCGAGCGACCGGGTCTTCTCTTCCCAGTAGCGGTCGGCGTCGGTCATGGCGTGGCCCGAAGGATTGCGCTCGTCCAGCGGCACGTTGTTCGCGACGTGCCGGTACGGCGCCAGGTCGAGCCGGTCGCGGAAGCACGCCGTCATCGGCTCGGCCACCGCGTCGAACCGATTCATCGGGTCAAGACCCAGCATCATCTCGATCGACCGGATCACGTTCGTCGTGGTGTAGAACGTCGAGTCCACCGTCCCCCGCCGGCTATAGGGGCTGATCGCCAGCAAGACTGTTCGGTGGCCGTCAACGTGGTCCGGGCCGGACTGGGCATCGTCCTCGATCACGAAGATGCACGTCTCCTTCCACTGCGGGCTCCTCGATACCGCCTCGACCACCCGGCCCAGCGCCAGGTCGTTGTCGGCCATCATGGCACGCGGCGTGGGATACTTTCGGTTGAGCCCCTCGGTGTGGTCGCACGGCAGGCTCATGATCATCAGGTCGGGGACCTCGTCCTTGCGGCTGAATTCCTCGTACTCGCGGATGAACACATCGGCGCGGAACTGGTCGCTCTGAAAAAGCGGCCAGAAGAAGACCTCGCGGTTGATGATCGGCTTGAGGCTGGCGACGTGCGTATCGGCGGTGAATTTGAACCGATGCGTCCCCTTCACGCGGTCCTCCCAGACCTCGAACCAGTCCTTCGGCTGCGGGTCGATCCTGGCGACTCGGTCGTCGCAGAACTCGCCCCAGACGCGGACCTTCAGGCCCTTCGCCAGCGCGGCGTCCCAGATCGCGCCGGCGCCCGAGAGCGCCATGGGGTCGTCGCCGTCGTCGGGATAGGTGCGAGAGTAGCCCACGTAGAAGTGCTCGAGATACTCGTTCGCGATGGCCTGCGTCGACCACGCGTGGCCGTCGGCGCTATTGGTCCCGCTGACATACCCGTTGTCGAACAGGGTGAACTCGCGGGCGAGCTTGCGGTGGTTGGGCATGATGGTCTCGCCGATGCTGCACAGGCTCGCGTCGCCGTTCCCCTCGGGCACGTCGCCGAAGACCTCGTCGTAGGTCCGGTTCTCCTTGATGATGTAGAGGACGTGCTTGACCCCGCCGCGATAGGGCGTCAGCCGGGGGCGGCCGGGGTGGGCGTCCCATCGGTTGTTCCGCGCGACCAGGCGGGTCTCCCTGGCCAGGTCGGCGGCGAGGTCGACGATCGTGACCGTGCCCTGGAAGTCGTGGGCGTTCCCCGGCTGGCCGAGCAGCGTCTTGGCCACCGAGCCGTTCCCCTTCGTGTTGAGCACGAACGCGGCCGATCCGTCGTGCGCCAGGGCGACGGCTGTGGGAAAGTACCCGGCGTGGCGATAGCCGCGCACCCGGCCGGCGGGCAGGTCGATCTCGGCCAGCGCGTTGTCACCGCCGTCGGCGACATAGAGGGTCTCGCCCCGGATGGCCAGCGCGTTGGGCATGCCGCCGAGCACCCGCAGATTCCCCCAGCGCAGGGGGATCGTCCGGGTCACGGCGCCGGCCTGGAGGTCGACCTCGCTGATCGTGTCGCTCGTGGCGTTGGCGACGTAGGCCCTGGTCCCGCTGACCGCGATGGCGGTCGGGTGGATGCCGACCTCGACGTGCCGCGCCCCGCCCGTGGCGAGGTCGATCAGGCTGACCGTCCCCGTCGCCGTCGCCCCGCGCCCGTCGACCACAACGTCGAGGTCCTGGCTCTTCTCGGTGCGGTCGCCGGGCGCGGGGGATCGGCCGCCCCAGTTGGTGACGATCAGCGTCTTCTCGTCCTCCGAGAGCTTCGGCTCATAGGGCAGCGTCTGGACCGGGATCTCGCGCACGGGCTTCAGCGTGGCCACGTCGACCTCGAAGACCGCGTTGCGGTTGGCCGCGGCGACGAACAGCCGCTTGCCGTCGCGGGTGATCGCGATTCCGCCGGGCACCGGGTTCTGCGGCTTCTGCCGGGTGCGGAGCCGGATCACGCCCGCCGCCTTCAACTGGCCGTCCCGGTAGCGCAGGACCTGCACGTAGCCGCGGTCGGTGCTGACGAACAGCCGGGACCCGTCGGGCGACCAGGCGAGCCCGTGGAAGCCCGCCGACGCCGCGCCGTCATTCGCGTTGAACAGCGCGACGCGACGCCCCACCCGCTCGCCCGTCCGGGCGACGAGGAACACCTCGGCCTTGTTCAGCACGGCGACGATTTCCTCGCCGGGGTGGATCGCCAGGTCAATCGGCCGTCCGCGGAAGGCGAAGGAATCCCCCTCGACCCGCTGTCCCGACGAGACAAGGAACCCGCCGTCGGGCTGGAGGCCCATCCGCGGCTTCCCCGGGCGCGGTTCCCCGGTGCCGAGCGTCGCCATCGCCAGCACGCCCAGGATCGCGAGCCGCCTCTTGCTGAAGATCACCATCGGCCCCATCGCCCTCCGGTCGGTCGTCCTCGCCGAGAACGCCCACTCCCACCCGCCCCCGGGTCGGCTGACCCGATTTCGCCCACCCCGCCGGCATGCACCAGCCTATCACAACCGCCCGCCCGTCGACGCCCGTCCCGCGGTTTTCGGCGGCCGTCCCGACGCGCGAGCACCCTGCGCGTCGAGGCGCCGTGCCCCCGGCGTGCCGCCGTGATAGACTGCAAAAAAGAGAGTTCTTGCCGAACACCAGCCGGGGCAGAGTTCACCGATGCGGATCGGTCCTCGCCTCTTCCGAGCCTTCAGCGACGGTGCCCGGCGAGGAGCCTCGGAGATCGACCACGAATCACACGAAGGGCACGAATCCGGTGAAAGCCGGGGTGGACTCGATTCGTGGTATTCGTGCCACTCGTGGTGAAGATTCGGCCCTCGGCGCGTCAGGGCCGAGCGACGAACCGTCCGCGACCCGGATGGGCATCGCGCGCGGGGAGAGCGTTCGGCGGTGGTGCCCGGCGAGGAGTCACCAAAAACCCGGGAGGACCGGCCGGCATGGCGATGGATGATGCAAAGGAGGCGGAGGATGCGGCGGCCTCGAGGCTCCGACGGCGGCAGTGGCTGACCGTCGGCCTGATGGTCGCGGGATACGCCGGCTTCTATCTCTGCCGGTCGAACCTGTCGGCGACGATGACGATGATCATCGACGACCTGGCCGGGAGCGGGGGCGACCGGGCTGCCATCAAGGTCCGCCTCAGCATCTGGCTGGTGACGCTGGGCTCGGTCGCCTACGCGCTCGGGAAATTCGCCGCGGGCAGCCTGACCGACCTCCTCGGCGGCCGTCAGAATTACCTCCTCGGCATGGCCGGCGCGGTCGTCTTCACCGGCATCTTCGCCCTGGGCGGCTCGCTGCCGGTCTTCACCCTGGCCTGGTTCGGCAACCGGCTGATCCAGTCGCTCGGCTGGCCGGGGATGATCAAGATCACCTCGCGGTGGTTCGCTCATTCGTCGTACAACACGGTGATGGGCGTGATCAGCCTGAGCTTCCTCTTCGGCGACGCGGCCGCGCGGGCGCTGATCGGCTCGCTGATCGACGCCGGCCTCGGCTGGCGGTCCATCTTCGCGATCGCGGCCGGCGTGCTGGCGGTGCTGTGGGTCATCAACGCCGCGCTGATCCGCGAGTCGCCGGGCGAACTCGGACTGCCCGAGCCCCGCACGAATCCCGACAACCTCTTCGGCGAGCTGGGCGAGGACCCGAACCCCGAGTCGGCCGGCCCGCTGTGGGCGACCCTGGCGCGCAGCCCAGCGTTCTGGGCCGTCTGCCTGCTGTCGCTGGGCCTGACGACCCTGCGCGAGGCGTTCTCGAACTGGACGCCGACCTACCTGGTCGAGGACATCGGCCTGACCACGGTCGACGCGGCCTGGACCAGTGCGCTGTTCCCGCTCCTCGGCGGAGTCTCGGTGATCCTGGCCGGCTACCTGGGCGACCGCCTGGGCCGCCGCGGGCGCGCGACGATCATCCTGGTCGGGATCGCGCTGGCCACGCTGGTGCTCTGGCGGCTCGGCTCGACGCGATTCGCCGGCCGACCGGCCGAGGCCCGGGTGCTCGTCGCCGCGATCGCTTTTTTGCTGATCGGGCCCTATTCGTACCTGGCGGGGGCCATCTCGCTCGACTTCGGCGGCAAGCGCGGTGGCGCGACCGCCTGCGGGATCATCGACGGCTTCGGCTACCTGTTCGGCAGCGTCATCGCGGGGTACGCCGTCGCCCGGATGTCGGTCGCCCTGGGCTGGCAAGGCGCGTTCCTCGCCCTGGCGGGCATCGCCGGTGCCACCGCGATCGTCGCCGCGTGGTTTTTGGTCGACCAGGTCCGATCGCCGCGGGCCCCGGCACACTGCGCTGAAAAGGAGACCGCCTGATGCCACTCGCCGACGAAGTGATCGACCTGTTCGCCCGCAAGGGTACTTCGGCCTACCACGGCGAGGCCGTCTCGCAGGAGGAGCACGCGCTCCAGGCTGCCGCGCTGGCCGAATCCGAGGGCGCGCCCGATTCCCTTGTCCTCGCGGCGCTTCTGCACGACGTCGGGCACCTGCTCGACGGTCAGGACGAGGACCTCGCCGATCGAGGCGTCGACGGCCGGCACGAGGAGGCCGGCTGCGCCTGGCTCTCGCGGCACCTGGGCCTCGACATCATCGAGCCGATCCGCCTGCACGTCGCCGCCAAGCGCTATCTCTGCGCGATCGATCCCTCGTACCGCGATGGTCTCTCGCCGGCCTCGCGGCTGAGCCTATCGCTCCAGGGCGGACCGATGACGCCGTCCGAGGCCGCCGCGTTCGAGCAAAACCTTCACAGCGCGGCCGCCGTCCGACTGAGGCGCTGGGACGACGCGGCCAAGGTCCCCGGCCTGATCGTCCCCGGCCCGTCCCACTACCGCGCCCGCCTCGAGGCCGCGGCCGCATCGGCCCCGGCTCCCGACGATCGCAACCCGCCGGCCTAGGCGAACCGGCGATGTCAGTGGCCGCGTCTCGGTGGACAAGAAAGCACCCGGCGACTCACGTCGCCGGTTCGCCTCAGAGGCAAAGCACCCGGCGACTCACGTCGCCGGTTCGCCAGGATTCCCCGGGCGAGTATCGCCAGGACCCGGCTCAGCCGTTCGGGCCGCGCGACAGGTCGTTGAAGACGGCGCGCTTGTAGTCGTCGCCGGTGGCCGGCCTGGCCGTCGCCGCCGAGCGGGCCGTGGTGAAGTGGTAGAGCACCAGCAGCAGGACCGAGCCGCCGATGGCCGCGAGCCAACTGGTGAGTCCCCGCTCGGTGCTGATCCCCATCTGCGAGCCGATCCAGCCGCCGACCATCGCGCCGCAGATGCCCAGGATGGCCGTCCAGACCCAGTTCATCGGGTCGCGTCCGGGATGGAGCAGGCGGGCCAACGCGCCGGCCACCAGGCCGAAGACCGCCCAGCCAATCATATTGCCGAAACCCATGATTATCCTCCTCCTCACGATGCCGAGCCGATGGCCCGGGGATCAACGGTCGTAGGCACGATTCAACAACTTCCCCGCGATGATGCCGACCAGGCCGGCGACCAGCGGCTTGTCGAGCCACCGGACCAGAAACGGCTTGTCGGCCATCACGCGGCGGAAGACCTCGGGGTGATTCTGGCGCGAGTACTCGGCCAGTTTGGCGACGTCGTCCGGCGTCGCCTGGCTGGGGTCCGCGGACTTGAGGCCGAGCAACCGCTGGAGCCACGTCGGTGCCAGGCCGCGCTCGTGCAGGCTCCCCAGAAGGTCCTGCGCGATCTCGGCCCGCTCGCTGGGGTGCATCTTCTCCGCCGCGGCGCGGAACTGCGGCTCGATCTGCGCGCTGTCGAGCCGCTCCGGGTGAAACGCCTCGCCCACGCCCGCCTCGACATCACGCCGGGGCGCGCCGGCCGAGAAGTTCTCGAAGTGCTGGAAGTGGTCGTCGTCCCCGCCCCCGCCCGAGCCCTGGGCGAGCTGCTCGAAGACCGCTCGCTTGTAATCCTGGTTGCCCCACTGTGGCATGGTCGGGATCTCCTTTGTTCTGCGCGATCGATCGATCGATGCCGGGATCGTCCGTCAGTGCTCCCATTCGATCCGGCCGTCGCTGCCGAGATGGGCGCGGCCGATCCGCTCGCCGTCGGGGTCGAACACGGTCGCGACGAGCTCCTTGCTGGGGAACTCGCGATGCGCACCTTCCAGCAGCGACCTCGTGAGATCGGGCACGTCGGCCGGCTTGACGTCGCGGGTGACGCCGAACCAGAGCCGGCCGTTCCGCTCCAGGTCGGCCTGGACATACCGGAGATACCGCCGGCCGTGCTCCTCGGCCCAACCGGCGAATCTCTGATCGGCCTCGGTGCGGCCGGATCGGGCCAGCGGATCGGCGGTCGACCTTCCGGACGACGACGCACCCGACGAGGGCTTCGACCCGCCCTCGTCATGGACAACCTGGTAGCGCACGCCGCCGTCGGGATCGACACGGGCGCGGAGGATCGGCTCGCCCTGCGGGTCATACACCGACAGGGTGAACGCCCGGCCGGGGAAGTCCTTGCGGGCACCGGCCAGAAGGCTCCTGGTCAGCGGCAGGGTCTCGTCGGGCGAGACCGAGCGCTCGACCTGGATGCGCAGCTTCCCCTCGCGCTCGACGCCGACGGCCGCCTGGCGGACCATGCCGCCGGACTTCTCGCGGAGGAAGTCGGCGAAGCGGCGGTCCTTCTCGGTGTCGTATGAGAACCGCGGGTTCTCCTGTCGGTCCCGCGGGATGACGTCCTGCGGCGCGGCCGGGGCTGGGCTGGCGCTGGTCGGCGCCGCCGGGGGCCCCGGCGCGGTCTCGGTGGTGCGCGCGTTGCAGCCCCCCAGCAAGACCGCGGCCATTGCCATCCGGGATATCCCGGCCAGTGATCGCGTGATGCGACGGTTCACGGCGGCCTCCATCGCGATCCCCGTGCCGTCGGGTACAGAGACGGCATTGGGATCGTTCCATTCGCTTTCCCAGGAAGAGTGCAAGTTCCGGGCCCGAGAATACGATCGATCGGCCAACACTCCGCATCGCTCGGGCATCCGATTTGCCTGGGATCCCTGCACCCGCGGCGGTGAGCGAGGCTGTCCCAAGGCCCCGGCCATGCGGGTTCAACCAAGAAGGACACTGGGATGCCCAAGATCCGAGCGAACAGTCTGTTGATCCTCCCCCTCATGCTGGCCGGATTGCTGCCGCTGGCCGGCTGCCAGGAGGGCCCGGCCGAGCGGGCGGGCGCGAAGGTCGACAATGCGGCGAGGGAGGTGCGCGACACGGTCAACCCGCCGAGCGGCCCGGCCGAGGCGGCCGGGCGCAAGATCGACGACGCCACGCACAAGAATCCCTGAGCGGCGTCCGAGGATGGCCGGCTGACGAGGCGCATGGGACGTCCTCGACGATTCCGAGAGTGGAATAAATATTTCGCGACATTTCGTCGCAGTGGGGAGCGTTGAGTAGGGATTGCCCACCGGTCGAGGCGATCGCCGGTGGGCAATGCCCACCTTATGCCATCCCCCCGCCTTGCTTTCCCTGTCGCGTGGATTGATTCCGAAAGCCCGACGGACTTCCATGCCGCCGTGATGGTTCCCGAGCATCTCCGTCCGCGGCGATCTCTCGAAGACGAGCCAGTCACCTCCGCCTTTCCCAAAGCAGATTGGAAGGATTCCCCCGGTCGCTGCATATTGACGTTGGCAGGCCGGTAACCGGGGGCAACGCTCATGAGCGGGGGAAATCCATCGGGCGCGCTCCGCGACATCCAGACGCTGTTCCGCGGCGGGATGCTCGGCGGGCTGACCGACACGCAATTGCTGGAACGGTTCGTGAACCGAAATGACTCCTCAGCGGCCGAGGAGGCGTTCGCCGTCCTGCTCGAGCGGCACGGGCCGATGGTCTGGGGCGTCTGTCGGCGGCTGCTGATCGACCAGGACGCCGCGGCCGACGCATTCCAGGCGACGTTCCTGGTGCTGGTGCGCCGGGCTCCGACGGTCCGGGTCGCCGACTCGCTGGGCCCGTGGCTGTACGGCGTGACTCGCCGCGTCGCCGCGCGGGCGCGGGCCGATTCGCTGCGTCGTCGCTCGCGTGAGACCGCCGGGGTCGAAATGCTAGCCGCCGATCCCGCCCGCAGTCCGAACCCGGACCGTGCCGAGCAGCTTGCGCTCCTCGACGAGGAGATCGGCCGTCTCCCGGAGCATCAGCGCACGGCGGTCGTCCTCTGCGACCTCGAGGGTCTGCCTCACGAGGAGGCCGCGCGCCGGCTCGGCTGCCCGGTCGGCACGGTCGAGAGCCGCCTGTCGCGCGCGCGGCGTCGGCTGCGCGACCGCCTGATCCGGCGCGGGGTCGCTCCGGCTGCCTCGGCGCTCTGGGCCGAGATGGCCCGCGAAACCTCGGCCGCGATGCCCCGGGTGCTCCTCAGGCAATCGACGTGGCTCGTGACAACTTCACCCGCGGCCGGCGTGGTTCCCGCGGCCGTCGCCTCCCTTGCCGAAGGAGTCATCCAGATGATGCGGCTCTCCAGGCTGAAACCGCTCTTCGCCCTCGCAGGGGCGGTGATGCTCGCAACCGCCGGGTTCGCCGTCCAGGGACGCCAGCAGGCCGGCATCGAGAAGGCGCGAGAACAGGCCAGAACGGCCGCCCCGCCGAAGGCCGGGCTTTCGGACATCGAGGCCAACAAGGCTCTTGCCAGGCAGCAGCTCGCTCTCATCGACCGGGCCGAGGCGAACCTGTACGAGCTGGTTCGAGTGGGAGGCGTCGGCATGAGCGATCCGGCCTTCTCCCTGTGGCGACACCGCCGGCTGGAGGCGCTCCGCAAGGCAGGGGCAGGGAAGGCCGAGAGCGTGGCCGCACTGGAGAAATACCTCAGGCAATCGAAGGAAGATGAGGCGCGAGCCGAAACAATGAGAGCACGCTACGAAATCACTCAGCACGAAGTCCTCGACGTCCGCTACCGCCGCCTCGAGGCCGAGATCTGGCTGAACGAGGAGAAGGCCAGGTGACGCAAGGCACCTGCTCACTTCAAGCCCGGCGCGCCAGCCCGAAATTGCGACCGGCGACCGACTGGCCCTGAAAATTCACATCAATGTTGAACTGATTCACCTGCCGGCCGTCCAGTGGCTGGACCGCGCGGGCGTTCGCCTCGTACTGCCGGAGCTGGGCAAAGCTCAGTGTGATCGGCGTCGACAGGACCAGCGCGGGCACTCCGGGCCGTCCGCGCCGCCCGCGCTCAGAACCCCTCCTGGCCGATCACGCCGAACAGGACGCGCGTGACATACCAGGCGACCAGCGCGGCGACGACGATCAGCACCATCAGCCGGCGGACCGAGATCACGTCCCGGCCGCGGAGCTGGACGGCCAGCAGCAGGACCAGGCCCAGGCCAGCGAAGAAGCCCGTGACGCCCCACTTGATCACCCGGCTGAGCATGGCGAGGTCGGTCAGTCCCGCCCCCCGGGCCCTCATCCCGCCGATGATGAGTCCGCCGAGCAATCCCGCGATCGGCACGATCACCGCCGCCGTGGCGCTTCGGCCCAGATCCAGGGGGACCTTCGTCTCGCGGCGCTCCATGGCGTCACCCTCCAGGACGAATCCGACCCAGGCCGGGCCGAGGGCTCCGACTTTCGTCGGACGATCCGCCTATTGGACCGGGCCGCCTGCGGGAAGGCAAGCGAGTCGGGTTCCCCAGGGCGAACCGGCGACTGGAGGCGCCGATGAATACCCGGCCGAGGCTCACGGGCCGCTCGGCCGCGCGGAGGCGGACCTGGTCCGCTGGCGGATGGTGGCATAGGCGTCGAGGATGCCCGAGCGGCCGGGGTGGATGGCCTCGAGGCCCAGGCGGAACCGGTCACCGCCGGCCAGCGGCTGCGCGTTGCCGGCGAGGATCACCAGCCGCTGGCCATCGGGCAGGTCAAAGAGCTGCGAGACGTCGGTGAGGTCGCGCTGGGGCAGGTGGGGCAGGGCGGTGCGGAGGATGAATCGCAGCCGGCCGCCGGGCGACGGCTCCTCGCGGAACACCCGCGCCCCGTGCGGCGAAGAACCCCCCCCGGCGAGCAGCGAGGCCGGAACCACCCCGGGCGGGCTGAGCACCGCGACGACCTGGAACGGCGTGTCGCGATCGCGCCGTCGAATCATCGTGCGAAGGTCCAGCAGCTCGCCATCGATCCGGTGGCGGAACACCACCTCTTTCAGACCGTCGAAGGCGCTGACGGCCAGCACGATCACCAGGAACGCGGCGAGGATCCGCCGCTGCCGGTCGTCGCGCCGCGCCCAGCGGTCGACCGCGCGGATCAAGACCGCCGAGACGACCACGAGGTCCAGCGCCAGGTGCAGGCCCAGCGCGGTGGCGGCGTCGGCGCGGCCGTGCACGACGTCGTCGACGGCGCCCCGCAGGTCGCCGCTGGACCACCAGACCGCCGAGATGGCCGTCGCGGGAGCCAGCCAGGTGAGGCTCCGGACGGGGATCCGGCGGTTCACCAGGTCGGCGATCGTCTGCGCCGCCAGCAGGTTCAGGGGGACCAGCAGCACCAGGTCGAAGGCGCTCTGCGGCCCGCGCGGCCAGGCCGCCGGCGCCAGCGCGGCGACGACCAGCCAGATCACCCAGAAGGCCCCGCCGACCGACTCGCGCGACTCGGTCTCATCCACCAGCGCAGCGCGGATCGCCCGGACGGCGCCATACAGGCCCAGGGGCAGGCTTACGGGCGCCAGCTCGATCAGCCGGCCGGGGAGCGAGCGGCCGCTATCGGCCAGGAGCCGCTCGGGCGGGACGCCCAGCGCGGCGACGGCCTGCCAGCCGTGCCACTGCACCATCAGGACGAACCACGGCAGGGCGACGACCACCGCAATTGCGGCGGCGGCCAGGACGTGCAGCCGGCCCGGTTCGCCGCGGCCGATCAGCCGGCTCCAGAAGCGCGACGGCCAGCTCCGGCCGCGCGCCGCCTGGGATGCCGACTGGCTGGCGCGGAGGTAATACCGGTGCAGCAGCATGATCGGCACCACGATCAGTGCCAGGCCGCCGAGGGACAGGAGCGCCAGCCCCATCGCCAGTCCGCCGGCGACCGTGGTGGCGACGGGCCCGACCCAGACGGGCGGGCGCAGGGCCTCGCCGCTCAGCCGCTCGTGCCAGCCGTAGGCCAAAAGCACCGCGAGCACACCGCAGAGCGCCAGCGTGGCCGGCGTGGCCTCCTGCATGCGGAGCAACAGGTTCTGATTGAAGCCGACCAGGATCGCGGCCGTCAGCCCCAGCCCCGCGCCTCGCCAGAGCCGCCCATGCAGGTAGACGAGCGTCACCGCCAGCGCGCCGGCGATGTAGCTGGGCAACACGCTGGCCATCGGGTCGCGCGAGGCATCCAGCCAGAAGAGGATCGCCTCGAGCCAGGCATACAGCGGCGGCTGGAAGGCCACGGTCTGATACGCGGCCTTCTCGCCGATCGGTCGAATCGCGTCGGCGGCCGGGACCTGGTCGAGGACCAGGCCATCAACGACGGCGAGCCCGCGCAGGCCCCACAGCGGCCCGGGCGGCGTCAGGTCCCACGCCTTCAGCGCCACCAGGCCCGGCAGGACGGCGACCAGCACGACCAGGGGAAAGACCATGGCCGAGCGCGGACCGGGGCGGAACACCGGTCGGGGCATGGGGGCGTCGAGGCGATCCCAGGCCCGAGGCCGCGGACGCTCGGCGCCCCACGTCGCCACCGGGACCTCGGCCCGCCATCGCCCTGGTCGATCGGACTCCATGCCGCCCGGCCTCCTCGCGCGTCCGGCTCGCTCGCCTCCCGCCCGACCGCCCGACGCCGGCCGGCGCGGTCCCGTCCCACCCCGGACGCTCGGACCTTACCATAACCGGACGAATCGCACGAGGGCGAGATCACGAGCCGAGGCTCGGCAGGTCGGGGGGCGTCGCGTCGCGTGCCTCCGCCGTCGGCGGCTCGCCCTCCCTCGGCGGAGCGTCCTAATCCTCGTCGTCCGCCTCCGCCTCGTCGCGCGCCGGGACATCGGCGCGACGGGACGGGATGCGGTCGAGCGCGCGGCGGAGCAGGTCGAGGCCGTCGCCGCCGTTGATGTGCTCGCGGAACGGCAGGGCCAGGCGGAGCAGCTCGGTATTGGTCACGCCGACGTCCTCGACGGCCTGGCGGAGCAGCCCGAGGAACTCGTCGAGCCCCTCCTCGGGCAGGCGGGCCTGCCCGACCAGCGACCGGAGCTCGGCCAGCGACGGCGGCACGCCGCGGGCGGCGG
>DAIDHB010000150.1 GCA_027452145.1 Planctomycetales bacterium | reverse complement strand
ATGGCGGGGAGATGAGGGTTCGCCTGGGGTTCCGGGGGGCTGATGCCCCCCGGCTACGTCCTGACGCCCACTTTGTGGGCTTCCGGGACCGACTCGAACCTCCATCTCTCGTCCGTGCGCCACGCAACGGCAATGCGCTGTAGCCGCGGAGACCCCGCGCGGCCCGAGGCCGCGCGGGGTCTCTGAGGTTAATAGGACTGTACGTTTCAACATAAGATGCGTTCACGGGGCCGCCTGCTTCGGCGACTCCTTCTCGACCAGTTCGACGTTGTCGACGCGGCAGACGACGTCCTGAAAGTCGTCGTTGGTCGAGTATTCCCAGCCGATCAGGTAGCTGTGCGGGACGATCTTGCCGGTCGATTTCTCGCGAAACGGGTAGATCATCGCCTTGTAGGGCTGGCGGGCCAGGCGCCTGTTCCACCGGGCGACGAGCGCGGGCTCGGTGAAGACGCCGCCGCCCTCGTCCAGGCCGTCGTTGGCGACCCAGAGGCCGAAGGGTCGGTCGCCGGGGTCGAACTGGGTCTTCGACCCGTCGGCCAGCGGCGGAGGCAGGTTCTTGCCGGTGCGAAGGTCGTCCGTCGTGTTCTTGTGGACGTAGCTCCACAGCTCGGTTCGGGCCGGGCGGTCGGCGGGCGATCCGGAGGGCGCGGGGATGTACCAGCCGCCGCGTGTGCGAGTCTCCAGTCCCAGTGCGATCACGGGGGTATAGACGACGGGGCCGGGCCCGGACCTGCGAAACAGGCCCGGCGTGGACTCGGTCGTGGATTTCACGGGGTTCTTCAGGTCGGCGAACATCGACAGGCCGTAATGGTCGCGGAGGATGGCCGCCCAGTCGGGCTCATTCGGACCGGGGGCGACCTTCGGCTGCGCGGGCTCCTGTGCCGCGCACGGGACGCAGCGCGTGGCGAGATCCGCCACGGCCAGGAGGGCCGCGAGGGCCACGAGGGATAAGCTATTCCATTTCCTTCGCATCATGGGAGGGTCCCGCCTGGTTCGCGAGTGAGGGTTCGATCGGCCAGCGGAGGCTGGCCGCGCCGAGGGCCAGCAGGACGAACAGTCCCGCGGCCGAGACGATCGCGCCGATCCGGAACGACGGCGGGTCGTACGAATAGACGAGGTGATGGGGCCCCTTCGGGACCGCGGCGCCTCGCATGATGCGGTTGGTCCGGTAGATGGGCGCGGGCTTGCCGTCGATGGTGAGCTTCCAGCCGGGATAGTAGATGTCGGCCAGGACGACCAGGCCCGGGGTCTGGAGGTCCACGTCGAGCTCGACGCTCTGCGGGCTGGGATAGCGGAGCTTGACGGCCTCCGAGGTCCGCGGCGACGCGCCGCTGGAGTGGCCCAGCAGCGTTTCGTAGTCATCGGGGTCGACCCAGGCGATGCTGTGGAAGTCGAACACGTTGCGTGTCGGATTGTTCCAGATCCGGTCGTTGGAGAAGAGGATTTCCTGCATGGTGGCCTGTCGCTCGTGGCCCGGCCGGAGCTCGGTGACCGGCGGCAGGCGGCGGAGGGAGTGCACCACCCAGGCCCGCGGATGCTCGTTCAGGTTGCGGTAGACCTGGACGTCGTGGTGCTCGACCCACTCTCGGTCGGCCTTCTCGGCCTCGGGGCCCCGCTTGTGATCGCGGACCGGGTAGATCGGCCGCGAGTCGAGGATCATCGCGGCGTAGCCGCGGAACATGTCGCGCCAGCCGTGGGACCAGCTCGGCACGATGAAGTAGCGGACGTTCCACATGTCGAAGGTGCGGCGGGGGAAGTAGACGACCTCGTCGCCGGGGTTGATGCCGAGGACCCGCGTCGCCAGCAGAGGGTCGCTGACCTTCCAGTTGAAGCCGCCGTAGAACCACTCGTACTCGTAGAGCTCGGCCACGCCCATGACGTGCGCGTACTCGAGGCCATAGGGGATTCCGTACTTGGGCTGGAGGGTGTCGCGCTCCCAGGCCACGATCTCGCGACTGCGGTCGTTCGAGGCCGATTCCGTCCAGATCGGCGGCTGCCACGCCGGCAGCCGGTGGACACGGAACGGGCCATCGGACGGGTCCTTGCGCTCGGCCTCCTGGATCACTCGCAGGATCTCGGGGGTGGCCTCGAAGGTCGATTGCGGGATGGTCACGACGTATCTCGCGTTGGCGAGGCCCAGGTCGGCGGTCGCGGCCAGCAGGACGAGGATGGAGGCGATCCTGGGCCGGGAGTTTGCCAGGATGACCGCGAGGAGCCCGACGATCAGGACGGCCAGGGAGTGGCCCAGGCTGAAGTGCAGCGCCAGCAGTCCGCCCATCGGTTTGAACGGGCCGTAGATCGACACGAGGTTGGCCGCCTGGAACCGCGCCAGGATGGCGCCCCAGCCGACGCTCACGCCGACGAAGAGGATCGCGGTGAGGCTCGCCAGGCCCGCGACGAGCCGGACGACCCGTCGGCGGCGGGGCTGAGTCCGCAGCGAATCCCAGCCGATGCCGGCCAGCGCGGACAGGGCCAGCGCGGTGAAGGTGAACAGCTTGGCCGGGTAGCGGAACTGGCGGAATCCGGGCAGGAACGTGCCCAGCCACCAGTAGAAGCTGCCGTCGCCGTCGCGGAGGAACCGGTCCTGGCGGATTGCCGGCGTATCGAGCGGGTCGAGCGGGCCGAGGTAGCGGATCAGGTCCTGGAGCGGCGGCCACTTCGTCCCCGCGGCGACCGCCCGCGTCAGCCAGATCGGGCTGGTGTACTGTCCCAGGCTGGCGACCACGCTGAGGACGGCGATGACCGACAGCCAGATGCACCAGGGCGTCCCTCGGCGGAGGGCGAAGGCCCCCGCCGCGAGGACCAGGGTGAGCAGCCCCATGTAAAGCGACGGCACCCAGACCTCCGCGGGGCCGTCGGGCATCTGGAGCAGGTCGCCCCAGTAGTAGTCGTGATCCATGTTGACGCCCAGGACGTTGGGCCAGATCACGCCCGCGAGCTTCGCCGGCTCAATGCTGAACGGGTAGATGTCGTGAGGCGACGATTCGGCCGCGCGCAGGGTCTGCTGGGTGAATTCCATCACCGGCAGGAGCTGGATCGCCGTGACGAGCCCGCAGAGCGCCGCCGCGACAGCCAGGCCTGTCCAGGCCAGGCCCAGCGGCCTTAGCGACCGCCGGCGTTCGATCGGGCCGAAGAGCCAGTAGGCCAGGAATCCGAGCCCCGACAGGCCCCAGGCGGCGGTCACGGCGAGCTGGAACACGTTCATCCAGGGGAGCGCCTCGGCCGGGATCCTGTGCTCGCGGAACCGGGGGGTCACGCAGCCGAGGACGATCGTGCCGACGAACCAGATCGCGAAGCCCGCCGCGGCCGTCAGCCACAGGAGCCAGCGCCCACGAGGTCGCGGCGACGGCTCGACGCCCCGCGCGGCCAGCACCTCGAACCGGCGCGCGCGTACGCGCGCCCAGGCCAGGCCCGCGGCGTATCCCAGGCCGGCGAGGCCCAGCAGGTAGCCCGACTGCGGCTCTCCGCCGGTCAACTGGAGCGCCAGCACGATCGTCAGCTCGACGACCGACGATCGCCGGCCCAGGCGGACCCAGCGGTCCACCGCGCGCACGCCCAGCGGCAGCCACGCGGCGCCGACGAGGTAGATGACGTTGGCGCTCTGGAAAAGGATCGGCACGCCGTAGGCATAGGCCAGTGCGGCCAGTCCCGAGCCCGTCCAGCTCGTCCCCCACGAACGCATCAGGACCAGCATTGCGAAGAAGGCGATGATTGTGTGCGCCAGGATATAGGCCCGCGCGGCCCAGGGATATGGGAGTGCCGCGTAGATCACCTTGAGCGGGTAGAAGACGGCCGCCGTGGGGTTGCCCACGAGCGTCATCCCCGAGTTTTCCTCGGTCTCCCACAGCGGAATCCGGCCGGCGTTCCACTCCTGCTGGACCCGCTGATAGAGCGGATAGTAATAGTGCGCGGCGTCGCGGAAGCCGAACTGCTCGTTGTCGAAGAGGGCCTTATGATAGCAGGCGAAAAACAGCGCGGCGAAGCAGGCGAGGACCAGAACGATTGGAAGGCGCTGATGCATGAGGAACTCCCGGATGGTCTTCGGCCGGTCGGACGACCGATGGCGGCCGGGGGCCCGTCGCGGGTCGGATGAAGGAAGATGAGGAAGAGTACGGGACCCGCGCCCCCGATTTCACCGCCTGGCGTCGCCGGCGCGTCCATCATGGTACCACCTCCTCCGGGTCGCGGGCACGGGTTCGCGGCGGCGGGATTCGATCGTCGCGGAGGAAAAGCGAGCCGGCCGTCCCCAGGGTGGCGGGACGGCCGGCGGATCTGGTCTCGGGGGTTCTCAACGTTGCGTCCATCCCCCCCTCATCCGCCCTTCTGGCAGCTTCTTCCGCCAGAGGAAGGGGAAGGCGATCCTCTCGCCCCGCGGCAGCGGGGAGACAGGGACGGTGATCGCTGTCGCCGAGATTCGCGGGTCTACCTGGCCGAAGCCGGGTGGAAGATCGCGGCGACCTTCTTGCTGGGGGCGTTAAGCGCGGGGCGGGGGTCGGCCTTCTTGCCGTCGGGGCCGGGCGGCAGCTCCGGCAGCAGGTCAGCGGCCTTCTTCGTCTCGCCCGAGAGCGCCTTCATGAAGGCGACGAGGTCGGCCTTCTCGGTCGGGGTGAGCTTCAGCGGCTTCATGTCCTTGTCGAGCGCCGGGTTGGGCGTGCCGCCCTTGTCGTAATGGTCGACCACCTGCTCGAGCGTCTCGATGCTGCCGTCGTGCATGCAGGGGCCGGTCCGCTCGGCGTCGCGGACGGTCGGCGTCTTGAACGCGCCCATGCTGCCGTCAAACCGGGCACCATAGGGCTCGACGGCCCAGCGGCCCAGGTCGGCGAACTGCTTCTTCGAGACGTCCCAGCCCACGCCGAGGTTGTGGAATTCCTCGTCGGTGAAGTTGGCCCCCGAGTGGCAGGCCGTGCAGTTCGCCTTCTGGAGCACGACGTCGGTCTTGAAGTCGTCGTCGGGGTGAAGCCGCAGGCCGAAGAGGACCATCCCGCGCTTTTCGGCATCCGACAGCGCCTTCATGTCGCCTTCGCGGTATTTGTCATACTTCGAGTTCCCCGAGAGGGCCGCGACCCGCTCGAAGGTGGCGATCGCCTTGGCCATGCCGTCGAGCGTGACCGTGGTGCCGAAGACCTTCTGGAACTGCTCGTGATAGCCGGGGATCTTGCGCAGCCGCTCGATGATCTCCTTGTACGACTGCTTGCCCATCTCGATCGGGTTCTGGATCGGGCCCTGCGCCTGGCCCTCGAGCGACGGAGCGCGGCCGTCCCAGAACATCGTCCGGCCGTAGACGGTGTTCAGCACGGTCGGGGCGCTGCGGCCACCGGTCTGGCCGTCGATGCCGATCGAGACGGCCATGTTGTCGGTCCAGCCCTTGTCGGGATTGTGGCAGGTGGCGCAGCTCACGGTGCCGTCGAGCGAGACGCGCGGGTCGAAGTAGAGCTGGCGGCCGAGCTCGTACTTCCCCTTCGTGATCGGGTTCGAGATCGGGACGTTGATCTTGGCCGCGAGCTTCATGAGGCCGGCGGGCACCGAGACGTTCATCGCCTCGTCCTTGATCAGCTCGGGCTTCGACGGCTGCCAGAGGTAGTCGAATGGCGTGGGGCCCTCCTGGGCCTCGCCGCCGCGGACCTCCTCCTTGACCACCTTGGCCAACGATTTGGGATCGACGCGCTGGGTAGGCGTGGTGAGCTCGTTGGCCGCCTGCTGGGACTGGGGATTCTGGGTGTTGGCGGCGCTGCCGGCCTTGCCGGCCTGGGCCGGGCTGCCGGTCGAGCCGGACGGGCCCGTCGGCGAGGGCTCCTCCGAGTTGCAGCCATACGACACGAGAGAGAGCACCGCGACGACGAGAAGACCGACCGTCCATCGCAACCAGCTTGTCATGACGAATTCTCCAGCTCAGGTTGGAAACGCTCGCGAGACTGAAGCGCGCAGCCCGGCCCGCGGAGCACGGCGCGCGAGCCTCGGGGACCTCAGCCGCCCGGCCTCTCGCGTCGAGTTTCCGCTCCGATCAGCCTCGATCCCGCCGACGACCTCGCATGCCTCGAAGCCTGCCTGCAATGGGCAGCACCGTCGTCGCCCGGACGGCGGTCGGGACCTCCACGGAGGACGTCCCGAAGCTTGCCCGCGAGGATTTTCTCGGCCATGATGATTCCGTGTTCGCTGACGAGCCGCCGGATTCGGCCGGGTCGGTTCTCGGACCCCGTCGGGTCGAGCCGCACGCCAACGGCCGGGGTCCAGCAGGCCGCGTCTGGCCCGGGGAATCATTGAGGTTCCCGAGCCAACCGAGAATCATTATCGGTTTGGGGGCGTAAGGGGTCAAGGATGATGCCCGGCCGGACTCGAGGTCGGGCGACGCGGGCGATCGGGGCGCGACGAGCGAGGGACGGAAGGGCGAGGCGACGGATGAAGAGCGTGCCGAGGACGGGGATGGCGGGCGAGCAGGTGATCGAGGTGGGGCCGTCGAACCGGATCAGCTTCGCCGACGCGCGGATGCCGGCCGTGCTGGCGACGCCGTGGCTGATGGCGCATCTGGAGTATGCCGCGCGCGATGCGATCGCCGGTTGCCTCGACGACCACGAGCGGAGCGTGGGGACTTATGTCGAGGTCGAGCATCTGGCCCCGGCCGTCGAGGGGGCGAAGGTGACGTGCCGGGCGCGGGTGCTCCACGCGAACGGGCCGGTTGTGACGTTCCAGGTCGAGGCGCACGACGAGGTCGAGCCGATCGCGCGGGGGATTCACCGGCGGCGGGTGATCGACGTGGATCGCTTCGCCCGGCGAGTGGCGCGGAAGCGCGGGGCGGAGGCGTAGACGCGCCCGGCCCATTGCGTCGATCGCTCGGATCGCTCGGTTCGCCGCAAGCCGATGGCGGTCCGATAGGCGGGGATTTACACTCGGTTTCGTGGCGGTCGTGGGATCTCTTGATGGGGTGTGCCGATGAAGCGAGTTGCGATTTTCTGGCCGGGGGATTACCGGGCGAAGCCGAATGAGTGGGCGCTGGCGCAGTCGCGAGCGACGACCGAGCAACTGATCGCCGCCCTCAAAAAGCTGGGCCGGACGCCGCATCTCGTCGAGGGCTATCTCACCCGTCCGGACGAGTCGATCACGAAGCTCGGCCCGATCGACGACCCGATGATCGGCGTGTTCGTGCACTGGACCTACGCGCCGCACACGGTCGACGGCGTGGTGGGCAAGGAGAACCCGCTGCTGCTGGCCTCGAACTTCTCGGGGACCTGGCCCGGTCTGGTCGCGCTGTTGAACACGGGCGCCTCGCTCGAGAGCGTCGGCCGCGAGGCGTCGCGGGTCTGGACGGACGCCGAGGACTGGACGGCCGACCCGGGCTTCATGGAGCGCCTGGACGAGTGGTGCACTACCGGCCGGATCGGTTACTCGACGGCCGAGATCCACGGGAGCGGCGCGGTCAGCGCCGACGCGGTGCGAGTTGCCGAGGGCGTGCTCGAGGGCATTCGCAAGCGCCGCGTGCTGGCGCTCATGTTCGGCGATACCTCGATGGGCATGATTAACGGCTACTTCGGGCCGAGGCTGCTCTATCCGATCGGGTTCAGCGAGCACAAGGTGGATCAGGCGTGGCTGGTCGACCGCGTGCGCGCGGTGTCCGACGCGCGTGTGGAGGACGCCTTCCGGTTCGTCCAGGAGCGGGGTGTGACGTTCCACTGGGGCGAGGCGGACGCCGAGGATTTCACGCCGGTCGCGACCCGCGAGCAGCTCCGCGGCTACCTTGCCGTGCTCGACCTCCTGGGCGAGTTCCGCGCGGACTGCCTGGGGTGGCAGTATCAGCTCGGCCTGCTGAACCTGCTGCCGCCGAGCGATTTCGCGGAGGGGCTGTTGAACTCGCACGCGCGGCCCGAGGGAGACGGCGAGGTCGTCATCACCAGCACGGAGGCCGACCAGGGGAACCTGATCCCCATGGAATTGATGAAGCGGGTGCTGAGGGCCCGGGGCCTGCCCGCCGCCGTGATGTTCCACGACGTCCGCTGGGGCGGGACGCACGACGGGCGTTTTTTGTGGGTCCTGCTCAACTCGGGTAGCTGCGGCGCCTTCGCCTTCAACCACGACGTGAAGAGTCTCGCCGGAGTCCACAGCTATCGCCAGCCTGCCGGCTATTTCCCGGTCCCCGGCGGGACGTTCGCCGGCGCGAGCCTGCCCGGGGCGATCACCTGGGCCCGGACCTGGCTCGACCGCGACGGCCGGCTCGTCATGGACCTCGGCCGCGGCGAGTCCGTCGAGCTGCCCGAGAAGACGCGCGAGGCCTGGTGGCGCGGGACGACCCGGCAATGGCCGTTCATGGCCGCCGACCTCGGCTGCTCCATGGAGACGATCATGGCCCATTATATGAGCAATCACGTGGCCGTGGCGTACGGCGACATCCTGGGCGAGATGACGGCGCTATCGCAGTCGCTCGGGTTCCGGGTCCGGCTGTTCGCCTCATGAGGACGCGGCCGGCGGGTTCCGCGAATCCCGCCCGCCGTCGGCTTTTCGCGGGATGGGCCGGGTGATACACTCGATTTCATGCCGTGACCGAATTCATTCAGACGGTGCCATTGAGAGTCCACCGGCGATGGAACCCGTGGTGAGCACTCGAGGGGTCGGGCAGCGAGGCGAGCCGGCCGGCCGGCACCGCCGCGGGGGGGCCGGCGTTTCGATCGTCGCCCGGTGCCTGATGTTGCTGGCAATGGTCCACGGGCTAACCGGTCTCGGCGAGTCGCAGACGATTGCCCGGGGCGAGAAGGGAAAGCCGGCCGCCGGCAATGCCGATCCGGGGGATCGCCTGTTTCCGGGCGCGGCGAGCAAGGACGTGAAGTCGGGGCCCGTGGCGACGAGCAAGGACGTGAAGGCGGAGCCCGCGGCGACGAGCAAGGACGTGAAGTCGGAGCCCATGGCGACGAGCAAGGACGTGAAGTCGGAGCCCGTGGCGACGACGGCGGGAGGGAATCCGGCGGACGGGCCGCGGTTCCGGGTGCGTGATGCGTCGGGCGAGCCGGTGGTCGCGCGGATGTACGGCCGCTCGAAGGACGGGACGGCGCTCCTCCTGCCGGACGGGCAGATCGGCTACTGCGAAAAGATAATCCCGACCAAGGAGCCGTTCGTCCCGCTTTCGATCGATCAGATCCGCGTCCGGCTGGAGCGGACCGACTACGCCGGCTACCGGGTGCTCACGACGACGCATTACGTGATCTTCTACCAGTCGCGAGAGCCATTCGCGCGAGACAGCGCGAAGCTGCTCGAGGACATCTACGACGGCCTGATGGACGCCTGCCGCCGGCACGGGATTCCGGTCCACGAGTCGGAGTTCCCCCTGGTCGCGGTGATCTTTGCGACGGAGGAGGACTTCCGCCGGCACAAGCACGTCGCGCCGGAGGTCCAGGCGTATTATGAGTATTACCCGAATCGGATTTTCTTCTACGAGAAGTCGGTGCGGGATAAGAACGAGCCGCAACTGACGATGCTGCGCAAGCCGCAGACGGTGGCGCACGAGGGGGTCCACCAGATCCTGGCGAATATCGGGGTGCAGCCCCGGAAGGCCGACTGGCCGCTCTGGCTGATCGAGGGTTTCGCCGAGTACTGCGCCACGCCGACCCCGACGCGGAAGGGGGCCGTGTGGAATCACCTGGGCTCGATCAACGCGCTGCACATGGCGACGCTGCGCGAGCTGGACGACCCGCTTTCGAACGAGGTCTCCGGGGTCGACGATCCCTCCGCGGCCCCGGGCCGGGCCAGCCGGATGATCGATGTCGAGTCCCTGGTGACGAAGAGGGAGTTGACGCCGACGGACTACGCCCAGGCCTGGGCGCTGACGCACTACCTGGCGCGGAGGCGTTACAGTGAGTTCCTGCCGTACCTGAAGGCGATGAGTGCCATGCCTCCGATGGTCCCGACGACGCCCGAGCAGCATCTCGCGGAATTCCGCAAGTATTTCGGCAACGACCTGGCGAGGCTGGACAAGAAGGTGGAGGAGCACATCCGCAAGCTGAGCCTCAGGCGGGGCCTGGAGCTGCCGTACTACGCGGTGATCTTCGAGCAGCCGATGGGGCAGGGCATGGTCCGCCGCGGGGCGATGATCAGCCAGTCGCCGCAGGTGATCGAGCGCTGGGTCGAGCAATTCACCGCGCCGCAGGGAGGCGTGCCGTCCTGGCAGGCATGGAAGTTCCCGACCCGCGCCCGCGCCGTGCTGGCGGCCGAGGAGTGGATGAGGGCGAACTGATTCGGGGTGTCGCGGCGTGGGCCGTCGGGCAATCTCGGGAGAGATCGGCTAGGCAGCACGAAAGGGTCATGCTATCATCGGCGGATCGGACGCGTGGGAGCCGGCTTCATTCCCCTGATGCCGCCGACGGACCCGGGCGTGCCGAGCAGGAAACGGGGACGTAGCTCAATTGGGAGAGCGCCTGGTTTGCAACCAGGAGGTTGAGGGTTCGATCCCCTTCGTCTCCACTGAAGTAACTCCCGCCGAAAGCTAGACTTAGCTTACCCGCCCCGTTGGCGGCGCGGCCTGTGTGCTCAAAGGTTCCGGGGTAGAAACGTGGTAAACCACGGGTCGCCCCGCCTGGGAGGCATCACCATGGCGCGTCGCAAGGGCATCCCGTCGTATGGCCATCACCGGCCCACCGGCCAGGCCCGGGTCCGCATCGACGGCAAGGACCATTACCTCGGCCTTTATGGGTCGGAGGAGTCCAGGCAGGCATACGAGCGTCTGGTCCGCAAGCTCATCGCGGACCGGGCGGCCGTCGAACTGAAGGCCCGGGTCGAGATCGCGTCCGACCTGGCGATCCACGAGCTGATCGCCAGCTATCTCGAATTCGCCAAGGGCTATTACGTCAAGCACGGCCGCGAGACGACCGAGTACGGCGTCATCGCCACCACGCTCCGGCTGCTGAAGCACCGGCACGGCGACGAACTGGTGAGCACGTTCGGCCCGCTTAAACTGCTGGCCCTGCGCGACCAGTGGGCGGACGACGGGATCGTGCGGAAGCAGTGCAACCACCGGATGGAGCGCGTCCGCCGGATGTTCACGTGGGCGGTCTCCCGGCAACTGGTGGCGACGTCGGTCCTGGAGGCGCTGAAGACCGTCGAGGGGTTGCGGAAGGGGCGGACCCACGCCGTCGAGGGTCGCACGGTCATGCCCGTGGCGGACGCCCACGTTGACGCGGTTCAGCCCCACGTCTCGCGGCAGGTCTGGACCATGATCCGGCTCCAGCGGCTCGCCGGGATGCGGCCGGAGGAAGTCACCCTCATGCGGACCATCGACATCGACGCCAGCGGCGACGTCTGGGCCTACCGGCCTCGCTACCACAAAACCGAACACCACGATCAGGATCGCGTCGTCTACCTCGGCCCGCAGGCCATCGAGATCGTGCGCCCCTGGCTCCGGCTCAACCTGGAAGAGTACCTGTTCCAGCCCGCTGAGGCGATGGCCGAACTGGCGGTGAAGCGTCGGGCGGCCCGCAAGACCAAGGTGCAGCCGTCGCAACAATCCCGGCGTGCCCAGCGTCCCAAGAAGCGGCCGGGCGATCGCTACAGCACCGGCTCCTACCGGCAGGCCATCCACGCGGCGTGCGATCGCGCGTTCCCGCACCCGGACCTGGACGCGATCCCGGAGCGGGACCTGACCGACGCCCAGCGCGACGAATTGAAGGCATGGCGGAAGTCCCATCGATGGCAACCGAACCAGCTTCGCCACACCGTCGCCACCCGGATCCGGCAGCAAGTCGGGCTGGAGGCCGCGCAAGCGGTGCTGGGGCACTCCTCCGTGCTCCCGACGCAAATCTACGCCAAGCGCGACGAGCAAGCGGCCCGTGATGCGATGGCGCGACTGGGCTGATGCGCGGCGGCGCTGGCGATGCATGCGAAGCGAAGTGCGTCACCCGCAAACTGCTATTGCATTCGCGCAGATCCCGCGTAAAGTCGAGATAGACGTTCACCACGTCCGCGGGACCGAGGTATGACCCCGCAAACCCTGAGGGAACGAGCCCATGAAAATACGCTTCCCCGAGCGGCCCGCTGGGCATGTCGCCCCGCCGGGATCGCTCCCGACGAGAGTGCACCATGACGACGAGCGCAACATTGACCGGCCACGCAACCGCTGAGTCCGCGCGTCTCCTCCCGCTCCGCACCGTCGCCCGCCAGGCTCCGATCGGCCGGGCCGGCGAAGCCCCCCACATCTCCTCCTGCTGCCGCTGGATCCAGAAAGGCATCCGCCTGCGATCCGGCGAACGGCTGCGCCTGCGCGCGATCCGGACCCCGTCCGGCTGGCTCTGCTCCAGAACCTGGATGGACGAGTTCCTGGCGGCCCTGACCCGCGACCGCATCGGCGTCGACGCCGACGGCACCGACGACGACGACCATGGCCACGGCCACGGCGACGCCACTCCCTGCCTGACGAGTCCCCCTCGGCCGGGACCGCGCTCCCCAGGCCAGCGCCGCGAAGCCGCCCGTCGAGCCGCCGAACGATCGGCCGCGCTGGGCTGCTGATCGACCACCCGGCGACGGCCGGTCGGGTCGCCCGGCCCGACTGCGCCGTCAGCGGCTCTAGACATCGCACGCGCGAAGCGTGACCGATCCGCGGGACTGGTCCGAACCGGCGAGGAGACCGGGGCGCGGTCCCGCGTCAACCGAGGGGGACATCATGGCGACAGCGAACGGGCGAAAACCGAACCCCGCCCGCCTGACCAACGCCGAGCGTGACATGGTGGCGGCACACATCCCGTACGCGCTCTGGTGGGCCGGCCGCTACAAGAAGCGAGCCCGCGCGGCCGGCCTGCCCTGGGAGTGGTTGACCGACGCCTGCTACCGGGGCCTGATGGACGCCGTGAAGCGTTTCGATCCGACGCGGGGGACGAAGCTCGGGACCTACGCCCGCGGCTTCGTCCTGCGCCGGATCAGCGAGGCGTTCCGCGGTCTGGACGACGAGGACGACGACGATCGGCCCCGGCGACCTCGCGGCAAGGCGGCCGGCATCGATGTGGACGAACTGGAGAGCGAGCAAGTTGGGTGGCGGCTCGCCACGGCCGTCGAGGACGGCGCCCTGACCGAGGACGACATGGAGCTACTGTACGAGCGCGTCGCCAATGGCGCCACCCAGGCCGAGATCGCGGTCCGGCGCGGCGTCTCGGTCCGCACGATCCGGTCCCGCGAGGCCGCCGCGATCCGGCGGTTCCGCCAGGCCCTGGCCCTGCTGGCGGCCGACGGCTGGGATGTGCGCCGTCAGCGCGGACGATCGACCTGGGATCACATGCCCAACGCATAAACGGTTGCCGCATGTGGAGCATAGTTATAAATTGTAGGAGCAGAGGATTATCAGCGCGCAGGTCTTGGGACAAGTCTTGGCCCCTTCTACTCCAAGCGCCGCAAAGCTTTGCGGCGAACGCCTGGAGCCGTCCGGGACACTGGTGCCTTTAGGTAGAGGGCACTCGGGACGCTGCGGTCCCGGTCAGGGGCGACGACGCCCCGATTTTTTTGGGCGGCAAGCGTCAATCATCTCAAGCGAGGCGACTATGTCGAGCAGGCAAGAGAGAGCCGAGGTCTGGCTGACTGGACGCCAGGCCGCCCGGCTAACAGGCATGAACCAGCACTCACTCCTCAAGTACGCGGCCCTGGGCAAGGTGACGATCCGGGCCGAGGCCGGCGAGTCGATTCGCTACCGACGGCTCGACCTGGAGCGGCTGGCCGCCGAGGAGGGACGACCGTGAGCGAGCGATCAGCACCGACCGCTGAGTGGATCTCCGTCGAGCAGGCCCGCGAGTTGACCGGGTTGTCACCCGGCCGACTGGCCCAGGCCGCCATTGCCGGGCGCGTCAGGGTCATCCGTGAGCGCGGCGCGAAGCCGCGATACTCCAGGGCCGACCTGCTGGTGCTGGCCGGCATCCTGGCGCGTTGACAGGGACAGATTGACATTCGTGACAAAAAAGCCCCGGTCGGCTGGCAGGCCGGTCCGGGGCAAGAGCGAACATCGATGACTCATGATAGTCTGAGCGCGCCACGGGGTCAAGTCCCGTTGTCGCGGATTTCGTGCCGTGTCCCGGCGAGGGGGTCGGCATGACGGATGGCGAGCCCCTGGCGTTGCAGCCAGGTCTCGACCTGCTACGGGCCGGCTGGCCCGTGATACCCCTCCACGCGCGCGGCTCGCTACGAGCCGATGGAAGCCCGCGGACCGGCAGCGAGCCGGTCGGAGCGGACTGGGGCCTGCTCCCCTGCACGGTCGATCGCCTGCTCAAGGCGCTCACCCGTTGCCCGGACCGCGGTCTGGGGCTGTTGCTCGGTCCCAGTCGCGGCCCCGACGCCGCGTGGCTGATCGACATCGAGGGCGACGGCGAGGACGCTGAGGCACAGTTCATCGAGCTGACGGGTGGCGAGCTGGTCGATACGCCGACCTGGCGGTCGCGACGAGGCTTCCACCGGCTGTTCCTGGTCCGCGGCGAGGAACTCCTGATTCTGATCGCGGGCGCCGGGGGCCGCGAAGGCAAGGGATCGGCCGCCGGCACCTGGAAGCTATCGCGGTGGCCGCATCTGGAGTGGCGGATCGGCGGATACGCGCCCGACGGCAAGACCGTCAAGCAACTCCAATCGGCGATCCCGCCGACACTCGGCAAGGACGGTCAACCTCGCGAGTGGACCACTCCGCCGACCATCCCGGTCGCGGAACTCCCGGAAGCCGCCTACGCCGCCCTGGAGACGTTGGCGGAGCGGGTTGCCATCCAGGCCGAGGGCGCCCTTGAGAGTGGCGCCATCGAGCCCGTAGTGGCCTTCCAAGCGGTCAAGGCCCGCGTCGTCGGCCGGGGCTACGGCGCGGCCGCCATCGCCTATGAGTGCGACGAGGTCGCACGGACTTCGGAAGGCGACCGCCACCGCCGACTGCGTACCGCGGCCCTCAAGCTCGGCGCCCTGGCGAAGGGCGACGCGCTGGCATGGTCCGACGCCGAGATGGCGCTGGCAGATGCATCGCGTCGATGCGGTCTCCCCGACGCCGAAGCCAGGGAGGTCATCGACTGGGCCCGGAGCAAGGCAGTCCCGAGGAAAGGCCCCATATCTTCCGTAGGGGTGGCGCCTGGAATTTCTTCCCGTTCTCTATATGGGGCCTTTCCGCAGGAAGGCCCCGGCGCATCATGGGATCGGGCGATCGCCCGTATTCACGATGTCGAGATCCCCGAAGCGCTTCGCGGCAAGCGGGGTCGGATGAATCTGGAGCCGGTCGCCCGTGTGTTCGCCGCATTCGCCGAAGAGGCCGCCCGCCGAGGTGATCCAACCTTCTACCTGTCATCTCGCCGGATCGCGAAGTTGGTCGGCCGGAGGAACCACAAGGTCGTCCTACGGCACGCCGAGGTCATGTGTCGCCTCGGGTTTCTCACGCTGGTCAAGCCCGGCGTAGGGGGCTTTGAGGCAACCGGCTTCGCCCACACCTGGAGCTGGCACAACCCACCCCTGGAGGTCGCCCCATGCTGATCGATCCACTCTCGGCCGTCCGCGCGCTGGCCGCCCCATGCATCGGATGCGGCGCACCCACCCACGACTACCTCGCCACCTGGACGCCCACCGCCGAGGTCCGGCGGCAACTACGGGATTCCACGCCGGACCCGATCGTGTATCCGCTCTGCCTACCGTGTGGCCGCCGGGCGGCATCCTCGCCAGCCTACACCGAGGTCATCGAGGATCGACTGATCGACCGCCACCGCCGCCGCCCCGCCGGTCGCAACCGTCGGCGCCGGCCCGCACCACGTCCCCGACCTTGAACCCCACCCCTGGAGCACATCTTGACCACGCCCGCCCTTCCGCCCGGCGACGACCGCCTGGCGATCCTGCCCGACTGGTCGCCCCTCACGAGAGCCGCCCTGCCCGACGACTGCAAAGCCGTCCTGAACCGCACCCACGCCGAGGTCGATGCCCGGCTCGACCGGCTCGTCGCCTGGCTCTGCCGTGCCCATGACGGCCACGCCCTGGCGCCGGAAGCCATCGATGAGGCGGCCGCGCTGCTGGCCGCCGTCCGCGGATTGCCGTTCCTGATCTGATGCACCGATGCACCTACCGTTGACATTCGTGTCAATTCGACCCCGACCTTGAGAGAGAGTACGACAGATGTCCGACGAGATGATGACGCTGAGCCCGCGTGAGATGGACGATATGCAGGCACGCATGCTGGACATGGCCCACCGCGAGGCCGCCGCGCTGAGAACCGCCGGCCTGCACGGGTCCGCCGACGAACACTTCCGCCGCGCCCTGGCCGAGGCCGTTGACATGCGGGCGAGGGCGCTCCGGCCCGCGGCCCCGTCCGCACCGCCGACCGCACCGCCGGCCGCCCCGGTCCCGACCGCACCGCCCGCGACTGGCCCCCTCGCCGCGCCGGGCACACCGCCGCCGGCCGCCATCCCGACGGAACAGGAGCCCGGTGAGTCGCTGGGTGCCTTCTTCATTCGCCGGGGCGTCGCGGCCCGCGCCGCCCGCCAGCCGGCCGCGAACCCCGCGCTCGACCTGAGCCAGCCGATGGGCCTTCGACCCCGCCGTTGAGGCCGCCCGATCCCACCCCTGACACCACGTCCGACCCCATCCCCTGGAGCATACGATGAGAGACCGAGAGACCGCGAAGACCGAGACGCCCCAGAAGACCGCCGGCCGCGTCGAGATCCTGAACCCCGATTACCTGGTGGTCCCCGGCAGCGAGCGCGACAGCCGGCCGCCGATCCGTGCCGTCCTGGCGCTGGTGGACGGCCGCCGCATCGCCCGATGGGCCGTCAACACCCGGTTCGGGCCGCCCGCCCTCGGCTATGCCGAGATCGCCGAGGACGCGGGCCGGGCGCCCACGTTCATCGGCGCCGCCCACGACGAGATGGGCGGCCTGGTGGACCAGCTCGAAAACGCCAAGACCAACCCCCGCGGCCGCGCGATGCCGCTGGAACCGTCGCTTGAGGAGATCGAGGTCGCCCGCTTCGCGCGTGAGTATCCGATCATCGCCGAGACCCTGAAGCTGAGCCGGATTCGCCCCAAGCGACTGTTCGAGCCCGGCCCGACGTGGCGGCCGCCGTATGATCCCCGCCTCGGCAGCGTCGAGGTCGATTGGGCGATGCTGCGCGACCGCCATTGCAGCGGCGACCATGGCGCCCTCGGCCAGCACGATCCGGCCCCGCTGGACGAGGCGACCATCTGGCTCATCGGCCTGGCCGATCAGGCGACGCGCAACCGCCACGCGATCGCCACCGGCCGCGGCATCGTGCGGAGCGTGTTCCCGGTCGAGGGGCGCCCCGGCGTCGCGGTGCACGTGGCAACCGCGTTGGGATCGTTCACGCACATGACGATCGCCGTGCCCAACTTCTGACCATCCCCCGCCCCGGTGCCGACGCTGCCACCGGGGCCTTCCCTTCCCATCCACGAGCGAACATGCCCCCACCCTTCCAGTCGCTACCCCCCGCGGTGCCCGGCCGACCGTTCACGCCCGAGCCCCGCAACCGGCAGCGGATCCTGACGAGCAACGCCCGCGACCTGGCCGACGCGATCGACCGCCAGAAGACGCGCCGGGGCAACCCCGGCACGCCCCGCGAGATCGTGACGATCTTCGACGGCGGCAACCTCCCCACCGAGGCCAATCGCGTCTTCTGGGGCTACCCGACCACCATCACGGCGTCGGATGTCGAGGGGGGTTCGCCGACCTACACGACCGACACGACGCAACCGCT
>DAIDHB010000149.1 GCA_027452145.1 Planctomycetales bacterium | reverse complement strand
GTCGTCCTCGCGCCAGAACGAGATGTGGCCGGCGGTATGTCCAGGCGTCTCGACGACGCGGAATGTTCCCACCTGGTCTCCCTCGCGGAGCCGGCGCGCGACCGGGTGCGGCGGACCGGTCCAGATCGGGCCGACCGTGCCCGAGAGCCAGTGCCGCGGCATGCGCCTCATGATCTCGCCGGGCTGTTCCATCGCGTCGGCATCGGCCTCGCCGCACCAGAGCGGGATATTCAGCGCCTGGCAGATCGCGTGGCTGGCCCCCTGATGGTCGGGATGGGCGTGGGTCAGGGCGTGCAGCGTCACCTTGCGGCCGCGGATCCGCCTGAGGATGCGCCTCGCTGCGAAACGAGTGGCCGCGTCGACCAGCACCTCGCCCAGCAGATAGACGTTGATCGCGTAGGGCGGCAGACCCTCCAGGATGACGATATCGTCGGCGATCTGCTTCATGGCGAGCTTGCGGTCGCTTCGTGGCCGGAACGCGAAAACGCTTTGTTCCATGATATGATAGCGGCCACCCGAGCCGAGCATCGAGCGATATTGACCCGGGTCCGGAAGTCGACCACAATCCGACTGCGACAGGGACGCAAGCGGGCACGGATGTCGGAGGCGTCGATGCGGGGTCAGGGCCGACTGCTCGAGGTCGCGGTCATCGTGCTGGCGATCGCGGCAAGGGGTGCCGCGGCTTTCATCCTCCGCAACCACGAGGTGCCGAGGAGCACGTACGAGCACGGCGAGATCGCGGCGAACCTGCTCGCCGGAAGAGGCTTCTCGATCCGGTTCCTGGGCGCGGACGGGCCGACCTCGCAGCAGGCGCCGGTGTATCCCGTCGTCGTGGCCGCGGCCTACGCCATCGGCGGGGTCGAGACGCCGCGCTCCCTGCTGATCGTCGAGCTGGCGCAATGCCTGCTCGGCGGCCTGCTGGCGTGGGGCGTGATGAGTCTGGCGGGCGCGATCGCGCCGGAGCGACGCGGAATGGCCGTCGCCGCCGGTCTCGTCGCGGCAATGCACCCGACGCTCGTCTATGCGGCGACCCACGTGCAGGTCGCCGGGCTGGGAGCGACGCTGCTCGTCTGGACTCTGGCCCTCGGTTATCGCACTGGAAGCTCGGGCAGGACTCGCGATGCCGCGCAGGCCGGCATCCTCCTGGCTCTGCTGGCCCTGACCGATCCCATCCTCTCGCTCGCCGCGCTGGGGATTGCCTGGGCCGTGTTTCAGGGGCAGCGACGGATCCTGTCGGCCGTGCGACTCCTCACAGTGACGTTTGCCGTCGCCCTTGCCGGCATCGCTCCGTGGGTGCTAAGGAATGCCCGGGTCCACGGCGAGTTCGTTCCGATCAAGAGTACATTCGGATATGCCTTCTGGCAGGGGAACTGTTCCCTGAGCGAGGGGACCGACAAGGTGCGCCGGGCGTCGGTGGAGGGGATCCTGCGACGCGGAGCCTCCGGCACCAGCCTGGGCGAGTGGAACCGCGCTCTCTGGGCCGCGCGTCACGAGGCCGGCTACATCGATGACATCGCGCTGACGACGGACGACAGGGACCGGCTCGGCCGGTTGAGCGAGCCCGAGCGCTCGCGCGTCCTGTTCCGTCGCGCGATCGCCGAGCTGGCCGCCGACACCTGGCGCTATCCCCGGCTGAGTCTTCGCCGGCTCGGCTACTTCGTCCTCTTCGACGAGACCAATCCCAAGTCGCGTTCGATGGTCTATCGCATCCCCCACGTCGCCTTGACGCTGCTTGCGGCGACCGGGCTGGTTTTCGCGGGCCGGTCGACCAGAAAACGGCTGGCGCCGACGATCGCCGTCGCGGTGGCGGTGACGGTGTTTCACGCCCTGACGATCGTCTCGGCGAGGTTCCACATCCCGGTCGAGCCGCTGATGGCGGTCTGGGGCGCGGCCCTGTTCGGGCAACGGCCGGCCGGTCCGAAGAGCGGCCCGAAAGCGACCCCAAATGCTCTAACCGCGGGTCCCCACCACGTCGAACGTGTCGGGGTCAAAGACCGGTTTGTCGGCGCGGAGCTCGGCGACCGCGGCGGCGTCAAGCTGGCGCTGGGTCCTGGCCTGGAGGAGCGCCAGTAGCAGGCTGGTGCCCAATCCGGCCAGGCTAATGACCACGGCCCCGGCCCATGCGAACACCGGGACCGGGATGGGTTCGTACGGCATCTCCTGCCAGGACAGGGTGATCACCAGCGCCGCGAGCACCGACGCGATGGGAACGCCCGCGCCGATCGCGGCGACGCCGCCTCCGCCAACCCAGTTTCCCAGGCGCGTCAACGGCTGGGGGCCGTTCAGCGCCCGCATTCGCTCCATGTGCTCCCACTCTCGACGCTTGTGCCGGTGCTTCAACGTGAGGATTGTCGGCACGAGCAACAGCGGCATCAGGATCGCGATGACGGGAATGATCAGTGGGTCCATTGTCCTTGGTTTCCTGGTGGAGGTTGGCAGTCTACCGCGTGGATCAGCCGCGCGAGCTGACGACGTCGTAGGCATCGTCCTCGACGTATGGCTTGACATCCAGGGACGTATCGGCGGACTTCTCGGAGCGGCCGGATTCATCGGCCACGCATGCTCCGCAGATCGCGGCGGCCGTGCCGACGATGCTCGCCGCGACCCAGATCCCGACATGAAATCCGGAGGAGATGGTCGCGGACGCGGCGCTGGCGAAGGCGCCCAGAGGGACCGCTCCGCCGATCAGTGCGGCGAGCTTCGCCGGGGTCAGCCACGGCTGGTCCTGGGGCAGCGTGCGACCGAGCTCCAGGGCTTTCATGCGCTCGATGTGCTCCATCTCCCGCTTCCGCCGATCGTGCCGAATGCCGAGCACGATCGCGAGACCACCGATCGCGAGGCCGCCGATGACCGCGATGAAACCGAGGACGAGGCCGGCGTATTCCATGACGACGAACCACCCTTCTGATTGAGAGCCTACCCGGGAATCAACGCAACGCTCGAGGGAAAACCCGGCCACCCCTCGCCTGGGGTGGCGTCGTCGTGGTAATTTGCCGGCTCATCTCGGACCCGTCGCGGCCAGCCGAGCAGGAGACGACCGATGACGCGCGACCATCTCTTGGTGATCGATCAGGGGACGACCAGCACGCGGGCCGTCGTGTACGACGCGCGCCTCCAGGTCGTGGGCCAGGGCCAGGCCGAGGTGCTGCCGACCTACCCCCGATCGGGCTGGGCCGAACACGACCCGGAAGCCATCATCCGCTCGGTCGGCCCGCAGGTATCCCGGGCACTCGACGAGTCGGGGGTCCGGCCCGACCGGATTGCGGCCATCGGCCTGACCAACCAGCGCGAGACGACGATCGTCTGGGACCGGGCGACCGGCCGCGCAATCGCGCCGGCCCTCGTCTGGCAGGATCGCCGCACGGCTCCGGCGTGTGAACGCCTGAGGGATCGCCAGTCGTGGGTTTCCGAACGGACCGGCCTGGTGATCGACCCGTATTTCTCCGCCACCAAGATCGCCTGGATTCTCGACGATGTTCCCGAGGCTCGCCGCCGCGCCGAGGCCGGCGAGCTGGCCGCCGGCACCGTCGACAGCTTCCTGGTCTGGCACCTGACCGCCGGCAAGAGTTTTGTCACCGACGCGACCAATGCCTCCCGGACGCTGCTCATGGACCTGCAAACCATCCGATGGGCCGAGGACCTCTGCGACTTATTCGAGGTTCCGCCCGGTTTATTGCCCGAGATCCGACCCAGCTCGGGCGAATTCGGGCGGACCAGCGGCCTGAGCTTCCTTCCCGACGGACTGCCCATCCTGGGCATCGCCGGAGACCAGCAGGCCTCGCTGATCGGCCAGGGATGCGTCGAGGCTGGCCAGGCCAAGTGCACTTATGGAACGGGCGCGTTCCTGCTCGCGCACACCGGCGGCCGGATCGTGCCGTCCCGCAATGGCCTGGTGACGACCCTCGCGGCCACGCTCGACGGGCAGCCGCCACAGTATGCCGTCGAGGGGAGCGTCTTCGTCGCCGGCGCGGCCGTGCAGTGGTTCCGCGACGGTCTCAGGGCGATCGGTTCGTCGTACGAAATCAACCCGCTCTCGCTCGAATCAGACCCGTCGATGGATGTGGTCTTCGTGCCGGCACTGACGGGACTGGGTGCGCCGTACTGGCGGCCCGAGGCGCGCGGGACGATCTTCGGCCTCACGCGCGCCACCTCGATCGCCGACCTGGCCCGCGCCACGCTCGAGGGCGTCGCCTGCCAGGTCGCCGACCTCATCCGCGCGATGGACCAGGACCTCGGATATCCGCTCGCGGAGATCCGCGCCGACGGCGGCATGGCGCGCTCGGATCCGTTCCTCCAGTTCCAGGCCGACCTGCTGGGCGTGCCGATCCGGCGCAGCCCGCAGACCGAATCCACGGCGATGGGCGCGGCGCTGCTCGCGGGCCTCGGCGCAGGGCTCTGGCCTGATGTCGGGGCCGCGGTTGCCCTCATCGAATCGGCCGGGCGGACGTTCTCACCGGGCCGCGACGACGCGTGGAGGTCTCAGGTTCAGGAACGATGGCGCCGGGCGGTGGAGACGGTGATCCGACACTACGCTTGACCCGCCGAATCATGTCCGCGGGCAACCCGCAAATGTTCAATCAATCCAGGCCGCACCATTCCTCAAAGGTGATCTCGCGGCCGACGATCATCTCCACCTGGCGGACCATCATTCGGAGCTGCGGTACGGAATACTCGTCGTTCGAGGGCAACGTCAGCCGGTGCTCGCCCAGGTTCATGAATTGATGCCTTCCGCCCGAGAAGACACCGCCGAAGCCGAGGCGGCGCAAGCGGCGGATGAAGTCCTGCCGCTTACACGGACTCCACCTCGGCATGAGTGACATCCTTGTTGAGGTCGATCTCGCCGATCACGGGGAGTTGATGGCCCAACCGGAGCCCGAGCAGCAGCCAGTCCTCGAGGACTGAGCGCAGCTCGCGCTCGCATTCCCGCAGCACGACGTCGAACGCGATCACGCCCGGGCAGTCGGGGATGGTGCCCGCGTACGAGCCGTCTTCGAGCTTCTCGTAGACGGCCCGTTCGAGGGCTCCATCGATGTATTGGCTCAGGATGAACCGTACACTCACCTTACTTATCCCTGCTGATTCCCCCCGGGCCGGCCAGGGCGGCCTGGGCGGCGGCCAGCCGGGCGATCGGCACGCGGAACGGCGAGCACGAGACGTAGTCCATGCCGGCCTTGTGGCAGAAGACGACGCTCTCGGGATCGCCGCCATGCTCGCCGCAGATGCCGACCTTCAGGTGCTCGTTGTGCTTCTCCTTGCGGGCCTTGCGGCCCCGGGCGATCCCCATCTCGACGAGCTGGCCGACGCCGTTAGCGTCGAGCGTCTGGAACGGGTCGACCGGCAGGATCTTCTCCTTGAGGTAGGTCGGCATGAAGCCCCGGATGTCGTCGCGCGAGAAGCCGAAGGTCATCTGAGTCAGGTCGTTGGTGCCGAACGAGAAGAACTCGGCCTCCTCGGCGATCCGGTCGGCCGTGAGCGCGGCCCGCGGGACCTCGATCATCGTGCCGATCTGGTACTCGACCTTCACCCCAGCCTTCTTCATGACCTCCTCGGCCACGGCGATCGTCCGCTTCTTCAGGAACGCCAGTTCCTCGATCGTGCCGACCAGCGGGATCATGATCTCGGGCAGGACCTTCTTGCCCCGCTTCTGCACCTCGATGGCCGCCTCGATGATCGCGCGGACCTGCATGTCGCCGATCTCGGGGAAGACGATCGGCAAGCGGCACCCGCGGAAGCCCAGCATCGGGTTGAACTCGTGCAGCTCCTCGACGCGGTGCTTGATCCGCTCGGCCGGGATGCCGAGCTGCCCGGCGACCTCGGCCTGGCCCTTGGCGTCATGGGGCAGGAACTCGTGAAGCGGGGGATCCAGCAGCCGGATCGTGACCGGCAGGCCGTCCATCGCCTCGAAGATCCCCACGAAGTCCTCGCGCTGGAACGGCTCGAGCTCGTCGAGCGCGGCCTTGCGCCCGGCCTCGTCGTCGGCGAGGATCATCTTCCGCATGGCGACGATCCGCTGCTCGCCGAAGAACATGTGCTCGGTGCGGCAGAGGCCGATCCCCTCGGCGCCGAACTCGCGGGCCTTGACGGCATCTTTGGGCGTGTCGGCGTTGGTGCGGACCTTGAGGGTGCGGGCCTTGTCGGCCCAGCCCATCAGGACGGCGAAGTCGCCCGAGATCGTCGGGGGGACCGTGGCGACCTGGCCGAGCATGACCTCGCCGGTGGCGCCGTCGATCGTCAGGTACTCGCCGACCTTGACCGTCTTGTCGCCGATCGTGATCTTACCGGCCTTCTCGTCGATCCGGATCGCGTCGCAGCCGACCACGCAGGGCTTCCCCCAGCCGCGGGCGACGACCGCCGCGTGGCTGGCCTTGCCGCCGGTCGCCGTGAGGATCCCCTTCGCCAGGTGCATGCCGGCGACGTCCTCGGGGCTGGTCTCCTTGCGCACCAGCATGATCGGCTCGTCCGGGTGCTCGGCGTGGAACTCGACGGCGTCCTCGGCCGAGAGGATCAGCTTGCCGCTGGCCGCGCCGGGGCTCGCGGCGATCCCCCGCGCGATGACATCCTTCTTGGCCTTGGGGTCGAGCTGCGGCAGCAGCAGGTGATTGAGGCTGTCAGGGCTGACCCGCTTGACCGCCGTCTTCTCGTCGATCAGCCCTTCCTGGGCCATCTCGACGGCGATCCGCACGGCCGAGGTCCCGGTCCGCTTGCCGCTCCGCGTCTGGAGCATGTACAGCGTGCCGTCCTCGATGGTGAACTCGATGTCCTGCATCTCCTTGTAATGCGTCTCGAGCTTCTTGCGGATCTCGAGCAACTGGCCGTAGACCCTGGGCATCTCCTGGCCGAGGTGGGTGATGTGCTCGGGGGTACGGATGCCCGCGACCACGTCCTCGCCCTGGGCGTTGACCAGGTAGTCGCCGAAGAACTCGTTCTCGCCCGTGTTCGGGTCCCGGGTGAACGCCACGCCGGTGCCCGAGTTGGTGCCGGTGTTGCCGAAGACCATCGCCTGCACGTTGACCGCGGTGCCCTTCAGGCCCGTGATCCGCTCGATCCGCCGGTACTCGACCGCCTTGTTCCCCATCCAGCTATTGAAGACCGCCATGATGGCCTTCCAGAGCTGGTCCTTGGGATCCTGGGGGAACGGGGCTTTGACGTGCTTCTCGTAGACGGCCTTGTACCGCTTGACCAGCTCCTTGAGGTCGTCGGCGTTCAGGTCCGTGTCGAGCTTCACCCCGCGCTGCTTCTTCAGCGAGTCGAGCTCGTGCTCGAAGTGCTCGTGCTCGACGCCCATCGCCGTCGAGCCGAACATGTCGATCAGGCGGCGGTAGCCGTCGTAGGCGAAGCGAGGGTTGTTGGTCTTCTTCTCCAGGCCCTCGACCGAGGCGACGGTGAGGCCGAGGTTCGGGATCGTGTTCATCATGCCCGGCATCGACAGCGCCGCGCCCGAGCGCACGCTGACCAGCAGGGGGTCGGACGGATCGCCGAACTTCTTGCCGGCGGCCTCCTCCATGCGCGAAAGGGCCTGCTCGACCTGCGGCCTGACCTCGTCGGGGAGCTGGCGGCCGCGGTCGTAGTAGGTCGCGCAGACCTCGGTGGTGATGGTGAACCCCGGCGGGACCGGGATGCCGATGAGGCTCATCTCCGCAAGGTTCGCCCCCTTGCCGCCGAGCAGCTCCTTCATGTCGGCCCGGCCCTCGGCCGAGCCCCCGCCGAACGAGTACACGTATTTCTGGGTGTTCGCCATCGTTCTCACTCGCTGATCGATCCAGTTTGATGCCAGGTCCACGTACGTTGTGCTCGGGCCGGGTGCGCCTGCGGCGGGAGGGACGATCACAGCGGCCGTGTTCGCGCGGAATGGTAGGGAAGAATAACGAACGTTATCGTCTCCCGCGCGGATCGTCAAGCATCCGCCCGCGCCGCGCAGGCCGCGGCGAAGCCCGCTGGACACGGGCAGAGAGGGGGCGAGCAGTCAAGGACTGAGGTAGGGCCGAGCGGGGCAGCCGGTCAGCGGGAGACCACCTGTCCCGGCGAGGCCACAGGCTTCTCGGCCTTCGGCGGCGGGAGATCGAAGGGCCGGTCGACCACCCGGTCGCCCGGCTTGAGGCCGGCGATCACCTCGGCATGGTCGGGATCGCTCAGGCCGATCTCGATCGGCTGCCACTTCCAGGGATCGTGGTCGGCATCGCCCCGGGACGCGTCGTGGAGCGCGACATACGGCTTCCCCTCGACCCACCGGATCGCGTCGATCGGGACTCGGGTCACGCCCTCGCGGCGCTCGACCTCGATCTCGATCTCCGCCGAGAGGCCGGGCCGCAACTCGTCGAATCCTTCGAGGATGTTGATGTTGGCATAGTAGATCCGCACGTCGGAGCCGCGGATCGGGATCGAGATCGGCGTGACCTCGGCGACCACACCCTTCAGGGGATGGTCGGGGTAGGCGTCGGTTCGTACGATCACGGGCTGGCCGGTCTGCACCAGCGGCATCTTCGACTCGTTGATCTTGGCCTTGACCCGCATGTGCTGCGGGTCGGGCAGGTTGAAGATCGGCTGCTTCTCGCGCAGGGTCACGCCCTCGTCGATCACGACGGACGCCATTCCGCGCCAGTCGGACTGGTTGGCGTAGACGATGATGCCGTTGCCCGGGGCCCTCACCGTGCAATGGGCGATATTCTTCCGCAGCCGCTCCAACCTCTGGGTTTCCAGACTGAAGGACGCCTGCTGGTTGAGCAGGTCGGCCTGGATCGCCGCGACATTGGCCTCGAGCGACTTGATGATCTTCGGCCCGGTGAAATGGAAGAGGCGGTCGTACATCCCCCTCGCTTCCTTGAGGGCAATCTCGGCCTGCTGGAGGGCCGCCTCGTCCCCCTTGACCTGGAACTGGGTGCGGTAGCTCATCGCCAGCATCTCGCGCGACCAGACCAGGTTCCGCGCCGAGCGGTCCTGCTCGATCTCGCACGATTCGATGTAGTGGCGGATGAGCTGCAGGTCCTGGGGATAGATGCCGTCGCGGTATTCCTTGAGGGTGATCTTGGCGACCTCGAGCTGGGACTCGGCCTGTTCGACGAACGACTTCGCCTGGAGATAGCGGATGCGCTGGCTCCGCTCCTCGTCCTCGTAGGCGGACTTGTCGAGTTCCGCCACGATATCGCCGGCCTTGACCTTCGTGCCTTCGCGGAGGATGGACACGATCCGGGTCGAGCCGGGCTTTTCCTCCTCCTGGTTCATCCCGCCACGACCGCGGCCGCCGCCACCCCGTCCGCCTCCTCCGCCGCCCTTGGGCGCCGCCGCCTCGTTCGCCTTCTTGGTCGTCTCGGAGGACTTGGGCGTCGAGCTCTTCATGGGGACGTAGGGCACGACCATGTAAGTGAAGCTCCGCAGCACCGGCTTGTTGGCGATGGCCGTGCTGGCGCTTCCCGACATCGAGGAGGACGACGAGGAACTCGACCCGGCAGACGAGCCGGAACCGGACGCGGAGGCCGTAGAGGAGCCGGAGGACGAGCCGGAACCGCTACTGCTGCCGCTCGACGAGCCGGAAGACGAGCCGGTCTTGCTGCTACTCGATGAGGCAGTCTTGCTGCTACTCGACGAGCCGGCCTTCTTGCTGGTCTTGGACTTCGTTGTCGTCGACGTGTCGGCACCCGAGCCGGAACCGCCCGCCTGCCCGCCCGCGCCGGTCGAGCCGCCCGCGCCGCCGGCCGGTCCGCCCGACTTGGTGGTCGCCTGTGACCCGCCGACCAGGCCGATCAGCGCCTCGACCTCGCACCGCACCGTCGTGTCGTTGGCGCTCTCGATCGAGCCCGTCTCGACGACGTAAAAATCCACCGTCCCGGTCCCGATCTCGACATACCGGAGCGGCCGCCGCGTACCGGCCAGCAGGTTCGCGGGGCGATAGCCCGCCAGCCAGGCCCCGATCAGTCCGCCGACGACCAGCACGGCCGCCGCGATCTTGATGTAGGCCGAATAATTCCGGCGCGGCCGGGGGATCTCGATCGGGACGAACCCGGTCCGCTCCTCTGCTGGCTGCATGACGAACCCCGCACTGGTGGGCACTGGAACGAATGATCCCGACCGGCGACCGACCGGGCCGGACATCGGGCGTGATCACAAGCGGAACGTGGAAATCGGCTTGCGGCCAGGGCTGGCGCCCCGGCGACCACCCTCGGTATCGCCGATCGCTACACGCGCTCTTTCTATTATCGGCGAAAGCCGGGGCCGGTCAATCGCCGGGATCGCGCCGGAGCTGCGGAAGGCGCGCCGGCGGTCCCCTTTCAGAATAGAGCGTCATTCGCCGCCCAGCCGCGCCGGCCTGCCTCGGAATTGAAGCGACCAGCGCCATTGTGGTCATGAAGGAAAGCAGGAAAGTAAGGACGGGCATCGGCCGCTGTAAACGCCGTCGAGAGGCCAATTCGCTCAGGCAACCATGGCAGCACAAAGAGACGAAGAAGTGCCCCTCGCCGGCTCCAATCAAGATGGACGCGGCGAGCCCCGCGCGGCACGGGTCGATAATCCCCCGACCCTCGGAATCCAACGACCCGACATCGATCGCTCGACCCCGTACGACTTCATGAAGTTGAGCCGACCATCCCGGGCGCGTATCGCGAACGCGGACCGCTGGATGAAAGAACGAACACCAACGCGCCTGCCAGACCCTGGCAGAATTGGGTTCGTTTTGCTCAAATCCACCGCCGCCACGCCCATTCGGCGCCGAAAACCGTCGAACGCGTATGAAGGAAAGATGAAGATTGGGTTCGTTCGCGCGATTTCGGGGTGTCTCGAGCCCTCGGATTCCCGCCCGGCGTGGCGATGCACTCATCTTGACCTTGCTGCAAGCAGCGAGGCGCTGATCTAGCAGGCGCCCGCTTTTCGCCTGCCCACGACGCATGCCGCGGGCCCGGCCGCGCGTTGCCGCAGACCGTCCCGCGTACCATCGTGGATGCACCGCCATCCCGGGCGGGATGGCTTTTTACCGTCGTTCAAATTGCCAAAGAGCGACCGAGGCGACCGACATCTGATATAGACGCCGCCCGCGCGGTTTTATTCCCATCTTTTTTCGGAATTCCTGGGTTTTTTTGGTCCGGCCGGATCGATTGGGAGGGCTGACGGGTCGCGAACAGGGGACGGAGCCGGTCCGTTGTGGCGAGACCGCGGCCAGGCCGATTGGATTGTCCGCGGATGACGCCGATGGCCGCAGATGAAGGACGCCTCCCGGCGAACCGGCGATGTAAGTCGTCGGGTGATGGGCCTGAAGAGGAAGCACCCGGCGACTCACGTCGCCGGTTCACCTGAAGAGAGCATCCGCCGACGGGAGTCTGGGTCTTCCTGATCTGCGTCGCCTGCGGACCGAACAACTGGTCCCAACCCGCGCCTCGCCGGCTCCGCGTCGGTCGGTCGGTACCGACCGGTCCGAACCTCGAACCCGAGCCGGCCGGTGAACCGCGAGAAGCGACCCGAGGGCGTCGCCGCTGGGCGGAGAAGGGCCGGCGGAACTCGCTGCGTCTCCGCTTCGGATCCCCGCGCCGGGCCCGCACGAGCCGATGTTCCGGAGGGGAGTCGCCCCGCCCTCGCAATCACTCGGCCGGCCCGCCTGATGTCCCGCCCGTTGCCGCCCGGCCAGTTACTCGCTCGTCCCCCCCAGGCGGCGGCACCGGCCGCCCCGACCGACCCGGCCCGACCGGGCCCGGGCTCGGCGGCGGCCCCGCCGGGCCGCGGACGGCAGGCTGCAATCCGTCAAGCCCTGGTTTTCCCCCTGCATCGTGCATCGCGCGGCGTCCCCCGTCCTGTACGATCGCCGTACCGCAATCTCGGCCCGTCCCGACTCGTGAGTCCGGAGGTCGATCCCCGGTTGGGTCTCTTTCGGGCCGGTGCTCACCCGGGTGGAATCGATGATGGGCGTCTCGGGACGCGCCCGCGCACCGGGCGGTGGGATTGACAGGACGCGACACCCCGGTACACTCCGCGAGCAGGCGGGTATACGGGAATAGGTTCCTCGGGCCGAGGGTGCTACGGATGGACACCCCACAAGCTGCGATGTCGGTCGACGTCGATGACCTCATCCTTGCCGATTGCGACTTCTTCGACCTGCCCTATCGCCACCAGCGGACGCACATCCGGTCGGAGATGCGGCGGCTGGCGGACCTGTTCGACCGCCACGGCGTGCGCGCCACGCTGTTCATCCCCGGGTACATCCTGAAGGCCCAGCACGACGCGCTCGACGACGTGCTTGGCCGGGGCCACGAGATCGCCTGCCACGGCGATCGGCACGTCCCGGTCTATCAGTTCGGCCCCCAGGAGTTCGAGGATGACCTGGGCGTGGCGATCGACCTCATCCGGCGGGCCACCGGGGTGCGGCCGCGAGGCTACCGCTCGCCGGGGATGACGCTCCAGCCGATCGCCGAATGGGCGACGCCGATCCTGCGGCGACTGGGGTTCGTTTACTCGTCGAGCGTCCCCGGCCTGGCGTTCGTCCAGCACCAGTTCCGCCAGGTCGACCCCGAGCCGTTCCGATGGCCGTGCGGCCTGGTCGAGCTGCCCGTGTCTACCTGGAGGGTCGCGGGGCTGCGCGTGCCGGTCTGCGGCTCGGTCTACACGAGGTTGCTGCCCCAGGCGCTCATCCGGCACGCGACCTTGCGGTTCCGCCGCGACTCGCCCCACCCGCTGTTCTACTATCTGCACCCGTTCGAGGTCTTTCCCGAGAACCTCCCGCGCGACATCATCCGGCGGCACTGGAAATTGCGGGCCTACACCGGCGGATGCCGCGGCTTCGCCAGGAAGCTGGAGTGGGTCCTGCCGCGGTTCTCGTGGGCGCCCTACGGGGCCTACTACGCCCGGTACGCCGAGGCGCAAGAAACCGTGCATGGGGAGGCCGCATGACCCGCCTGCGCAAGCTCATCATGCTGCTCTCCACGCCCCTGCCCTCGGCGGTGCGAGTCTGGATCTACCGGCGGCTCGGGGCCAGGATCGGCCCTCAGGGGAAAATCAAGCCGTTCGCCATCCTGATCGCCGACGAGATCGAAATGGGGTCCGACTCCTACGTCGATCCCCTGACTCTGACCTACAACCTGAAATGCTTCTCGCTGGGCCGCCGGTGCTCGGTGCGGTTCGGCTCGATGGTCTACGGACACGGCGCCGGCTCGTTCCGCGCGGGCGACTTCTGCACGCTCGGCCTGTTCACGATGGTCAATTGCAGCGCCGACGTGACCTTCGGCGACTACTGCGGCACCGGTCCGCGCTGCATCATCTACACGCACGGCAACTACCTGCCGACGCTCGAGGGCTACGGCAATCAGTACCGCGACGTCCGCCTGGGCGACTACGTCTGGCTCCATCTGGATGTGGCCGTGCTGCCGGGCGTGACGATCGGCGATCACGTGATGGTCTACTCTCGCACGCTGGTGACGGGCGACATCGCCTCGGGTATGAGCCTCCGCCCCGACGCCCGGGCACGCCAGCAGGTGCCGACGGACCGGCTGCGGTTCCCTTCGACCCCGAATTACCGAGACCACTGGTATCGGACCGTCTGGGAGCAGCTCGACGACTACGCTCGGCGCTACGGGCGGGATGGGAGCGTCCGGCGCGAGGGCGCCCGGGTCCGCTTCACGCTCGACGGCCGGCATCTCGACCTGGTCGACGGCATGCGCGGCGAGGGCGTCGCCGGTGGGGGCTCGCCCCGCGAGACGCTGGTGACATTCTTCGGAGGCTCGGCCGAGCAGCACGAGTCGCACCGGGCCTACAACTGGATCGACTTTCAGTCGTGCCAGTACCACCTGCCCCGGCCGCACCCGCTGCTCCATCACGTCTTCTACTACCTCGAGCTGTCGAAGGCGCATTACTTTTACCAGTGGCCCGGCAGCCGCGCGGCGGCCCGGAAGGGCGCGTGAGATGAACCCACCACGGGGCCAGGCCCGGATCGTTGCAACCCGGGCGTACCTGCCGGAGGGGCGCCTCTCGAACGAGGAGCTCGCGTCGGCGTTCCCCGACTGGGGGCCGGAGAAGATCCACGCCAAGACGGGCATCCGCTGCCGGCGGATCGCGGCCGAGTCCGAGTGCGCCTCCGACCTGGGCGTGAAGGCCGCCTCGCGCCTCTTCGACGACGGCGTGTGTCGCCGGGAGGACGTCGACTTCCTGCTGTTCTGCACGCAAAGCCCCGATCACTTCCTGCCCACCACCGCCTGCCTGGTGCAGGACCGCCTGGGCCTGCCCACCTCGTGCGGCGCCCTCGACTTCAACCTGGGCTGCTCGGGCTTCGTCTACGGCCTGGCACTCGCGAAGGGGCTGGTCGAGACCGGCTCAGCGCGGAACGTCCTGCTGATCACGGCCGAGACGTACTCGAAGTACCTCCACCCCGAGGACCGCGGCGTCCGCACCATCTTCGGCGATGCCGCCGCCGCCACGCTGGTCTCGGCCGCGGGGGCCGACGGCGCGAGGCTCGGCCCCTTCGTCTTCGGGACCGACGGCCGAGGGGACGACAAGCTGATCGTCGCCGCCGGCGCCGCGCGGTCGCCGAGAGGACGTGAAGTCAAGGACGGCGATTCGCACGGCCTCCATTCTCCCGACCACCTGTTCATGAACGGGGCCGAGGTCTACAGCTTCACGCTTCGGGCCGTCCCGCAGGCGTTCCGCCGGCTCCTGGCCGCGGCTGCGATCGGCCCGGACGAGGTCGATTACTTCCTGTTTCACCAGGCGAACAAATACATGCTCGACGCCCTGCGGGCGAAGCTGGAGATCCCTCCGGAGCGGTTCCATGCCGACATTGAATCGACCGGCAACACGGTCTCGGCCACCATCCCCATCGCCCTGGAGGGCGCCCTCGAATCGGGGCGGGTCCGGCCGGGCGACCTGGTGATGCTGCTCGGCTTCGGCGTCGGCTATTCGTGGGCTGGTGCCCTGGCGAGGCTCTGAATCACGCAAACGAGGAAGGGTGAACCCATGAACGATGCCGCGTTCCTGGCCGAGCTGGCCGAGACCCTCGAAGTCCCCGCCGATCGGCTGACGGACGACTTCCCGCTGGCCGGTGGCAACTGGGACTCGATGGCCCTGCTCGTCGTCATTACGGCGATCGACAAGCACTACGGCGTTATCGTCGACCCCGCACCGCTCTGGAAGTGCAAGACCGTCGGCGCCCTCCGCCGGGTGATCGACGAGACCCGCCTCAAGCGGAGCGCTTGACGCCCCGTCAGGCCGTCTGCACGCCCGACCGGGCGGACCCGACCCGGCCCGACGGACCGCCGGCCCGACCGGATGCCGCCAGCGACGTCAACGCTCACCGCGAGCGCGACCGGCTCGCCGACGGCCTGGGCGTCGACCAGAGTTCGTCGCCTGCGACAACCCGCACGCCAACGAGCTGACGATCCAAAGGCTCACAAAGGGCCCACAAAGGGGCCCGCAAAGGAAAGGCATATTACCGCCGCCGGATTATCCATGCAATCCAGCAGCCATGACGACACAAGGCGACGGAAGAGTGCCTGTCCTTTGGGGCCTCTCTTTGGGGCCTCTTTCCTTTGGGGCCTCTTTGGGGACTTGTCGAATGCCGCGAAGATAGTGATAACCTGTGCCCGATGAACGAGTTGTAGCGTCTTGAGCATGGGAGGGCCTCCCGGCACCCTGGTGGTTGGAAACGACCTTCAGAGCCACCGGAAGGAGCCCCCTCATGCCACCTCG